>CAYLRU010000008.1:0-108720 GCA_964386565.1 uncultured Desulfobacteraceae bacterium
CTCCTTTATGATATGTGAAGTTATAAACACCTTTTGAATCGGGGCAAGGAAATATCTTTGGAAATGTCTTCAAAATATACTTTTACCGGCATCCCGATCAAAATATCGCCCAAAGGACAATCGACAATATTGCTTATCAATCGGAGACCTTTTTGTTCGACCAGCTCCACCTCCACGATATTATAGGGCACCTGGTTTTCGGTAAGCGGATCAATGGAAGAATTAATGATGGTCCAGCTCCATACCGTGCCAAGACCACTTACCGCCTGCCAGCTGGCCTTCCAGGAATGGCATTTCGGACAGATCGGCCGGGGATAATGGCGATACCAAAAACAATCATCGCATCTTTGGATGAGCAACCTGTGTTTTTTGCACCCCTCCCAGAATTCCTTATAATCAACGTGAAAATCCGGGAGCGGCAAACCGTCCAGGTAAGGCATTGCGGTCACCTCCTCAGAATAAGGCCGCTTGTGGCTACAGCACTTTGTCCGCAAACCAGTGCGATCTCGGCGCTCTGAACTTGAGCGGTAGAGGCGCCCCGTAACTGCCTTACCGCTTCAATGATATGGTTGAACCCTTCCAGGCAACCTTCCGACAAATTGCCGCCACTCGTGTTCAAGGGAAGTTTTCCGTCAGGCCACATGAGAACTCCGGATTTTGCCATGTCTTTTCCTTCTCCTTTTTTGCAGAATCCAAGATCTTCAAGGGCCATGAGGACATAAGGGGTATAATCATCGTAGATTTGAACCACATCGATTTCGGAACGCTCCACCCCGGCTGACAAAAACAGCCTTTCCCCGAGAACGGATATTTCATTTTCCTCACGGGTCGGATCCTTGATTCCCTTGGACAGGCCGGGATTGCAGGATTGGTCAGCAGCCATGATATAAACCGGGGGCTGCTTCAAATCCTTTGCCTGCTCCGCCGAGGCCACCACGCAGGCGGCAGCCCCATCTGCTTCGAGTTCACAATCCAGACGGCGCAGCGGGTGGGCGATGATTTCCGATTCCAAATAATTTCCGAGGGTCATGGGATGATGATACATCAGGGCGTTTGGATTGTGATTCGCATGACTCCGACAGGCCTCGGCAACCGCACCGAAATGGCTGGCTGAAGCGCCATATTCATGCATGTATCGCCGGGCAGCCAACGCGGCTGCAGCGACCGGATGAAGCAACCCGAAGGGCCGCAAAAAACCCTGCTCGTGGGGTGTAATGGCAAATTGCATACTCGGGACAGTTATTTTTGAAGAACCGTTTAATGCCTTGTAACACAGGACTTTAGAAGCGCGGCCCGACTCAATGGCAAGAATCGCGTGAAGGAGGCCGCTGGCAACACCACCTCCGGCAGCGTCGGTTTCAATAAAGAAGCCGAATTCCCGCAGGCCCAGGGCGCTTCCGATGGTCATGACATCCACCCGAGAAAGGTGGTCTCCGACGATACCGTCAATATCTTGATAATTCAGCCCGGCATCGTCAATAGCCGCCATGGCAGCTTCAAGGGCGAGGTGAAGTTCGGAACGTCCTGAATTTGTGCTGCACCCGGTATGCCCGATACCGACAACGGCATATTTGTCCCTTAATGATATCATTTTGGCAAACCCTTAAACCACGACCCTGTGGAATTTAATCCCCCTTAAGTTTCCATTGAATCAGGCTGACATAAGCTCCCTTTACAGCGGTTCAAAATAATACAAGGAAAAATTCTCGGCCATATCTTCAAAGGTGACGCGAACCGGCATGTCCACGACTATTTTTTCCAGTGGGCAATGAATGACATTTCCCAGCATGAAAAGTCCTTTTTGTTCTTCCATCTCAACGCGGACAACGTTATACGGAACCGGCATTCCGGGAAACAAGGCACGGGTTACAATGGTAAAACCTTCAACCCGGCCCCTCCCGCTTATTTTCGACCATTCCCATTTCCAAGACTGGCAAGCCGGGCAAACGGGAATCGGCGGATGGCGGTAAGTATTGCAATCCAGGCACCTTCTGATTAAAAGCACGTGATTTTTGCATCCCTGCCAGAATTCCCGGCTTTCCGGGTAGGGCAACGGTGGCGGCATGGGCAAATAGGGCAACGGTTATCTCCTTAAAATGATACCGCTCGTCGGAACGGCGTTTCCGCTGGTACACAAAACGATTTGGGCATTTTTCACCTGAGCGGGGGCAGTACCTCTTAATTGCTTCACGGCATCGACAACATGATTCATACCGTGGATATAGGCCTCGGAAAGATGTCCTCCACTGGGGTTTAATGGCAGTTCTCCATCAGGCCACTCGATTCTTCCGCCTTCGGTAAAAGGACCGCCCTCCCCTTTTTTGCAGAAACCGAAACTTTCAAGGGCGCATAAAACGTGAATCGTAAAATGATCGTATATCTCTGCAACATCTATATCTTCCGGACCAATTCCCGCCATTTTGTAAAGCGCACGGGCCAGATACCATGTCTCGTCATGCTCTAAATCTGCAATCTTATCCAGCAGGTTGGCCACATTCGGATACCAGATGCCGCTTTGCCCTCCCGCCATGATATAAACCGGCCTCTGCTTTAAATCTTTGGCCCTTTCCGCGGTCGTAATGACGACCGCACAGGCACCGTCACTTTCCTGGCAGCAGTCAAACAGCCTAAGGGGCTGTGCAATCATTGGGGAATTCAAATAATCTTCCATGGTCATGGGTCGGTGATAAAAAAAAGCATCGGGATTCTGGTTGGCGTGTTTTCTTTGCGCAACGGCGATGTTCCCCAGATGGAGACTTGTTGTACCGTACTTGTGAAAATGAGTGGAAGCTGTTATCGCAGCTCCCTGGGCAGGACTCATCAATCCAAAGGGCACCATCCATCCCATTTGTCCAGGTATGCCCCCCCGCTTGACAAGCTCACCTGCAAAGTGTCCAAAGGCCACTTCCTGACTTTCGCTTAACGCACGAAAGACCACTACATAATTGGCAACTCCTGCATGAACGGCTGCCGCCGCCTGTGCAATGCAGGCACAGGCACCGCCGCCCCCGTACATGGACTTGCCAAAAAGTTTCAGATTCAGGCCCAGGCTGTCGGCAATCCGGGCGGGATCATTGCTGTCAAAGCTGAACCGCATCATGCCGTCAATGTCGGCGGGTACGAGCCCTGCATCATCAATAGCCGCCATAATCGCCCGGCAGGCCAGTGTGTATTGGCTTTCCGGCAGCGGTTTTTTCATGCTGCCGAATTTAGTCCAGCCTATCCCAACGATACATGTTTTATCCTTTATGGAATTCATCCGATACTTTCATCTGCCATGATTAAGAGAATATGTTTCACACAGTTTCTTAACCCGTTTAATTTCAGATTCCAGCAAGGAAATATAATCTTCCAGATCTTTCTTTTTTTTTTTAGCAGATTCAAGATAAGATTCCAGAAACCCGACGGATCGTTCCGCAATCCGGACTTCACTTAATGGTTCCTCCGATTGTATCTCTATTATTTCTTTAATCTCCTTAAGTGAAAAGCCCAAACGCTTGGCCCGTCTAAGGAGTCGAAGATGATACAAATGTTGATCCGTATAGATCCGGTAACCGTTTGAAGCTCTGGGTAAAGTGGGGAGAATACCGACCTGCTCATAATAACGTATCGTTCGGATACTTACTCCCGCTTTTTTGGCGATTTGACCAATGGTCATGGTTTGAGACGGCAACCCTCTGTTTTTATTCTTTTTCATAACAATAAAACAAAAAGTCTAACATTGACGTTAATGTTAGTATTTGTATAATGATTTTTTGATCAAATGTCAAATGGTTTTTTTGGATCCCGGTGCTGCATATAAAACCGGGAACAGTGCCAAAAATCTCTCCCTGAAAAAACAGAAACCGGGGATTGAACCAAGGAGGCAAAAATACGGTCTAATCATTTGAAGCGCCCGGTCTTTTGAATCATATTGGATTTGACAAAAATATTATAATATCCGGCAGTGTATCGGCCTGCCAAAGAACAACCTGGCTCTTATTTACAACAGCGCGGAGAAAAACGGCCGGGGACGGTTTATTAAGCGCTTACCTTTCACCATATATTTATATCCATTTCAGCCCCACACCGAAAATAAGGACAGCCGTTATGTTGACCGTATAGATCACCCCCACGGTGATGATCTTTTTCCGAATGGTTTCCATATCGTGAACCCAGAACGACACTAAGAAAAAAGGAAGATATCCAATGAAAAAGATCAGCCAGGGTGCGGAAATGCTCCACCAGGCATAATCCCATGTCAAAGCCCCCACGGCATTGAGCAACATCTCCACAACAACGCAGAAAACAGATCCTGCCACAGCCATAAAAATACGGTTGTTGATTCCGAGAATCTTCATCGTCTTGTCCTTCGGAAGTATCTTGCCGAATGCAATTCCGGCAATGGCAAACATCATGCAGATTTCAATGTTAAGCCCGATCAAAATGAGATAGACCGTATCTCCGGGCGCCCCCCAGACCGGAGCGAACCGGGTGAAATGAAAAACAAGGGCGTTCCAGATCTCATTGAACCAGTCCATCCCCCAAAAGGCAAGTCCGGCAAAAACGAGATTCCAGTTTCGCCGTTCAACTTCCACATTGTAAACATAAATAACCAGAATCAATATGGGAATGATGTACCATTGAAACTGACTGCCGTCCCTTAAAATACGTGTCGCCTGCAATGCGGCATCTGTTGGCATGATTCACCTCCGTTGGTTTAAGATAATGATGTGACCTGCAGGAAGCATATTCAAGGGCATCCCTGCATCTGACCGGTTTCCCGGTATGCGATGAAAAATGGCCAAAAAAACAGTATGCAACGGGCAGGCACATTGGCCCGTCCCGGCTTTTTTAAAAATGCGACCGGTCTTTTCCAGGCATGGCACAAGCCATCAGCCGATCGTTTCCACGGATGCGAATCTCGGTTCGTGGAGGGGCAACAGAATGTCGGCCATACCCTTGACTTTCACCAAAATGTCATAGGCGTCATAAACGTCTACATGGGTGCCGGGGGGAATGACATCCATCTCCATTGCCCTGACTTCAGGCGGCGGTTTGAAATTCTCATCAATGACACAAAACCCGGTTATTCCGGCAAGGCCGTCTTCCGTGTCGATCAGTACCGTCAACCCGCCTTCTGTATGGGCCGGCGTATGAAGCACCCGTATGCCCGGCAGGATTTGCATATCACCGACAACTTCCCGAATCTGTCCGTTGTCTTCCACCTCCTCTATGTAATCCTCCATATAACGATAATCAAGAGGGTGTGGGGAATGGATATGCTGAAGTTCTTTTTCATGGACAAATATTTCGGCATTAACGCATTTATAATCGTTTTCACAGTGGTCATTGTGTAAATGGGTATGAATGATGATGTCGATGGCTTCGGGTGAAAGCCCCCACTTGTTCAGCCCCTCTTCAAACGTATATATCTTTCCACCGATGGCATGCTGCCGGGTCTCCGAAATAATGGGACTCATTTCACCGGTATCCACCAGTATGTTTTTCCCGCCCCCCTCGATATACCAGCAGTAAATGGGAATGGTATAGGTCGTACCGGCGGCATATTGATACGTCATCATACTTTTATCAAAAATCTTTGTCCCCATGACAATGGGGTGTATTTTATACATCGACATGTTCAAAATCCTTTTTGTCAGGTCCGTTATCTTCCTCTCCAAAATCCTGTCCCAAAACGGGATCTATCTTTCTTTTCCGTAAAAACGACACTTTTCGCCAGGTGCCGTTCGCAGCAAAACACTGCCAGCCCCACCGAAGCCAGCTTAACAGTGAAAAAGCCAGCCACAGCGCCCATAAAAGCATAACGATCCGGTATGCCGGAAGGGGAACCGAAATGATGCGGGAAACAGGCAAGGCAGCGGCAACACGGTCCTGAAACCAGTTCAAATTATACGCGGTGGACTGATTTCCTGAAATCTGCATATCCGGAAATCCCAGCAGCCCCTTTTGCACGGCAAAAAACAGGGCGGCCAATGCCGTTAGGGTCAGGATGGCCAACCCCGCCTGTATCAGATTAAACTTTAAATTTTTGACAGCCGGATCCATGTCTTTTCTGATGCCAAGGGCAAAAAGCCATCCCACAACGGCAACACCCGAAAATACGGAGGCCTGGCTCAGTCCGATTCCCAGTAAAAACCACTGCCATGTTTTTAAGGGCATCAGCCGAATGCGACCCAACCCCACGGCAATAACCAAAATAACCAGCAGCACGCCCCAGAAGAGTACGGCCGGTCCCAGCCTCGGGCCTGTCATCCATAACACCCATCGATCATGGCCTAACCGGACATTCAAACGATGGTTGACACTCGGCGTGTTCAAGTTGACGACCGGTGTTGAAAACAGGTTTGCAATGGGAGCCGGAGACCGAAAAACCATTCGAACATCCTGGGTCCCCGGTGTGACGGGAAGGGTCACATTCCGATTTTTCTGGCGAATGGGCTGGGCCTGGCCGTTGATGAAAACTTCCCGGAGGTCGGCATTTTCAGGCAGCATTACGGTGTGTTGACCTCCCCGGCTGCTGTTGAGTGAAAAGTCAAGTTGGATATCCGTTGCCCGACGACCGGGTTTTACCACCATTTGGCTGTTGTCGATAGTCAGGGTTTGTCCTTTGACCCCCTTGGGACGGATCGTATGAATGATGATACTCTCCTTGGGCCAGGGGCGCCACTCGGGGAGCAAATGCCCTGAAGGATCCTGATGATGGACAACGGCCAGACCGGAATAGGTGGTATGCCAGATGGTACTCACATCGGCTTTCCATACCTCGATCCAGCTTGTTGTGCCTGTTGCGGTAAGGATCAGATCGGACTGTTTCTCCAATACCGATCTCCATCTCGTCCACTGTTGGCGGGGCCCCATATTGACCAGCACCTTTCCGTCCTTTACGGTGACACCTCCTGTTGTAACCGATTCTCCTGAAATCAGCGGTATCTCAATAACCACAGCTTCCTGCCGGGCCGACAATCGGGTGACGACGGTCTCCACTTCCCAGTCCAGCCCAAGCCGCAAGGTCCGTTCCACCTTTAGGAACATGGGAATGGCGGATGTCTCTGAAAATGACGGCTGTCGTTCTCCCCCGCTTTCCCCGACCCGCTCAAGCTGAAGCTGGTCGTCTGCAAGACCGTTCTCATGCACCCCCCTTACCACCCATCCTTGTGCATTATAGGTCACCAGTGCGGGTTTCAGGGGAAGGGGCAAGGTAACACGATCCTGGTTATTAAGATGCCCTGCCAACAGAACCTGGTGAATACCCGCTTCCAGATAAATCCGGATCTCATCGTTTTCAGAACGATACAGCGCCGCGGCATTCGTACCATCCACGGTTACCTGGCCGGAAAGCCACTGATCAGCGGTCCCGGGCAGCGGGACGGTCACCGGCACGCCCGCATGTATTTCCATCCTGATCTGCAGCACGTTTTCCTGAACGTCCAGGACCATCCGGGAAATCCGGGCGCATTCCGGCAAACAATCCGCCGGCGACAAAAGTTTTTCTTTGAGTTCTTTCAACAATCCCGGGCCGGGAAATCCGGCATGGGCAACCGGCGGCGCCAGCCACAGCAAACCGATGATAAAAAATGCAATGCCTTTTTCAAACGCCTGCCGCTTGTTTTTCCCTTCCGGCAGAAAACCAGTTTTAAACAAAAACAACGACAGTATCACCAGTATCGCCACCCGGAGAAAATTTAACAACAGATTGATTTTAGGTGACAGTAAGACCAGTTGAATGCGCTGTTCCTGTTTTACCGGTCCGTTCCAGTTAAATGCAATGGACCGCCACTGCCAATTGGGAATTCCCGGACCCGTTTGAACAAGGGCTGCGGGATCGATCTGATCGAGACGGGCGGCCTGTTGAGCCATGGTATCAAGGCCTTTTCCGGGTCTTTTTGTCAACAGCTCTTTTTTCACGGACCGTAACTTGCTTAATGCCGGTTCCTGCGCCCGATCCGCCACTACGTCCAAAGCGGCTGCCGGACGGGATTTTCCCGGATCCATGGCAACGGTTTGCCAAGGCTTTTCCAGTTGGGGGAAAAGACCGTTTCGTACCTCGCAGACCATAAACGGAACAGCCAATAGGATCAGAACCAGAAATGCCGCATTGCGGTACATCGTTATCGCCTGCCGGAATCTGCCCTTGGGCACCACCCGAATCAAGGCAACAGCCGCTAAAATATTTAACCAGACATACCTGGGCGCATTGGGTTCATGCCAGGTCAAAACCGCCATTGCCAGAGAAAGAACGCCCCATCGCCAGTTCCACAGCTTGAAAAAACTGACGGCAATCATCAAGACCAGGAAAAGATCCATCAGCGTCCATTGCCTGAACCAGGTATTCTGAACATTATCAACCCCGCGCATGGTCAGCACGTTCCATCCCGGTGGCAGGTGCAACACCGAATCGACCTGCTGAAAATCATGGGTCCAGCCGGTTACCGGCAAGTCGCTGATTTCATTTTCGTACCGTGAATCAGCCGTCAGATTCAAACCGCCCCGACGGACTTCCACCCCTTGTCTGTCAGATCCCGGCAGCGTTGTGATAAATTGGGGGATTCCATCAATGAGAACCCGGCCCAACTTGATTTCCGGACCGGTTTCAAGTCGCCATCCCCGCGTCATGGTACCGGTAATCCGGTCCTGGATCGTATACCCGGATCCGTCAAAATCCAGCCACAGGTTTCGCGTCAGGGTCAGTTGATCCGGCGTCGGCTCAGGATCTCCCCGTCGAATGACCTTAAATGTCATGGTGTCGCCGGATTTCACCCGGTATGCCGGCAAATGGCGCCATCCGGCGGGCAGCGTGGTCTGGCGGGGATCAATCGCCGGCACACCCTTTATCTCCAAAAGCCGCAGGTGATTTCGACCGTCGAATACCCAAATTTCTTCATCCGGCCAGGGATCGGGGTTTTTACTCAAGGTCAGGGATATCTGCTCTGTTGTGCTTCGGGAAATGACTTCCACATGCCAGTTGCCCGGCCGAATCTGAAGACGAAGCCGTCCATCCGCTTCAAGCCTCGCCGGAAGGGGGCTTTTCAGGTTCAAGGGGATAAAGTCCCCTGGAAGGGCGCCCTCCAGGAACACTTCCCGCTGATTTCCCGAAACCTGCAGGTCTATTGCGGTAATCACCTCCATGGGGATTTCATCGACGATCAATCGAAAGACCTGTACGTCAAACCGGTCTTTCACCTCTTTCCGATCAGCAGCAACGTCCTGTTTTTTAAGCCACAACCGTCCATTTTCATCGATATCGGGAAATGCCACAAGCCGGCCATTCATAAAGACCCTGACAAGGGCCGTTTCACGCGGTATCACCATTGCATCGGGAAGGATCCGCCAGGAGAACTCTCCGTGGATGCGATATATTCCCGGATTAAGCAGAACGCTTGGCCGGCCGTTTTTCGCCAACACTGTTGCCGGAACGCCATTGACAAAAATCTTTTGCGGCCACAATTCCATGCTGCCGGGCAATGTCACCCGGCTTTCCCCAAATACCTGCCAGGTCTGTTCAAAGGATGCCGACGTCTCCTTGATTTCCAGAACCAGGGCCGTAGGCCATGCACATCGGCGTTCTTTCCCGTCGTTATATAAATGGGGGCAATCCAGGTCTTTTTCATCATCCAGCACCCAGTCCACCCAGGGCCTGAGGGGTTCCGGCACCTGTTCAGGCGTCATGCCATGCGTATCAGATAAAAGCGCTGTCCAACTTATACAAAGCACAACCAAAAACCGAAATCCAGTGCAACACCATTTGAACCCCGGCACTTTCATGGATCGCCTCCTTGTATATTACAACGTTCGGAGTGATAAACGATAAGCAATCAGTAATAAGGGGGGGATAAAATACGGTGGATCATCACCCATCACTCATTGCCCTTCCCTCATTATTTATAATCCTCTCTTACCGGACTGAACACATCAATGATGTAGCAGTCCGTCAATGCCTTTCCTACATGGGGAACATTTGACGGGATCACGGCGATCTGTCCGGGCTCCAGAATATGGGTTTTGCCGCCGATGGTAAACTCGAACTTCCCTTGGATCACATTGGACACCTGTTCATGCTCATGAGTATGCTCCGGAACCACGGCGCCGGCATCCAGTATCACCTGGGAAATGGTCATTTTTTCCGTATGAACGAGCCTTGCCCGGCATCCGGGAAAAAGTTCCCTATAATTCATGTCTTCGGGTTTTAAAAAAGCCATTTCGTTTCCTCCGTTCTTCATATTTCCTGTTGCCGCTGTCAAACTTTCCGGTTTCAAATTTTTAACCCGTGGATCCCGCGGATCCAACCGGTCAAACCGCCGAAGGGACCGAAGCAGAAACACCGGGCCGAAACCGACTTTTTGCAGCCCCGGGCGGGTTTCCATTTGATTCGTGGCGAACCTGACTTCCAGGCGATGGAAAAACGACTTGAAATTTTTATCCATCGCCTATAATTTCATTTTTATTGATAACGGGCCTTTAATGATATACGATATAAGCTTCATAATAATTTCGCATTATACCCGTTGAAGGGGAAAAACACAATATAAGGAGCTAGAATCTGTTGAAGGTACCAAGAATAAACACATGGTTTATCGTTTTTGGCTTGTTGCTCGCGATGACATTCAGCAAGTCTGCATTTCCCGAAGAACCGTCCAGGATATTGATTCTTCCGTTTAATATTTATTCTGAAAAAGACATCTCGTTTTTAAAAAGCGGCATTTGGGACATGTTGTCAACCCGGCTGTATCATGAAGGAACGGTATCCATCATGGGAAAAACCGTATCCCAAAACGCCGTGGAAACTTTTTCAGGTCCCGTTGATGAAAGCTTGGCAATGAACGCCGGTGAGAAACTCTCGGCCGACTACGTGTTATTCGGAAGCCTGACCGTTTTCGGCGATACCATCAGCACGGATGCCCGGTTCATTCATGTTCCCAGCCGGTCGGTAAAGGTGACGTTTAACCGGTCCGGCACACAACACGGCGATGTTATACTGCATATCAATGAGTTTGCCCGGATCATCAACGAGACCGTCTTCGGCAACGTCCCGGTGGTTAAACCGGTTCCCCAAAAGCAGGGCGCCATACGGGAAAACCGCATGAATCCTGAAATCTTGTGGAAAAAAGAACAAGGCAACATGCCCATTGAAGATAAATTGCCGGCAGCACAAATGCCCCCTGCCGGACCAGGAAATCAGGAACAGGTTGCCGTGGTTTCGCCGTCGCCCGTTAAAAAGCCCGCTACGGATCGGCCCGTCAGATTCTGGAAAAGCGCTGAATTTTCCTTTAAAATAAACGGTATGGCCGTTGGGGATGTTGACGGGGACCGGGTGCCTGAAGTCGTTTTTATTACCCAAAGGGATATTTATGTTTATCGCATCAACGAGAACGGTATTGAAAATTTTTCCGTTATTAAAGGAAGGAGAACCAGCAATCTGATCAGCATCGATGTGGCGGATATAAATCAAAACGGAAAGGATGAAATATTTGTTACGAATTTTCTGACCGGAAACGCCGTTAACAACTCTTTTGTACTGGAATGGAACGGACAAAATTTTAAAACCGTATCGAACAGGCAGGACTGGTATTTTCGTGTGATTAAGGACCCTGAAAACAATCCCCTCCTCTTAGGTCAAAAACGGACCCGGGAAGATGAATTCTTTTCAGGGCCGGTAAAGAGGCTTGCCTATCGAAACGGCGGTTACGAGGCTGTGGAATCCGTTAAACTGCCTGCAGGTATGAATCTTTATGCCTTCAGTCTGGGAGATGCGTTAAACGACAACCGAAAGCTGATCGTTACCTATGCCTACGACGATCGTATTAAAATTATCGACGAATCCGGCAACGAAGACGTCACCGGAGATGATTCTTACGGCGGAGGGAGCGTCCTCCTGGAGTTTCCGTATAACCGGAATTCGAATGCAAAAGAAGAAGACAGGTATTATATCCCCCAGCGTCTCTTTGTTGAAGATCTGGACAACGACGGAAAAAATGAAATTGTGGCGGTGAAAAACACCGATTCCTCGGGCCGTCTTTTCAAGCGTTTCAGGCACTACAAGACCGGCCTCATCGAAGCGCTCCAATGGAATGCCCTGGGATTCGACAAAAAGATAAAAACAAAAGAAATCTCTGGATATATTGCCGATTATGCCGTTGTCGATCTCAATCGTGACGGGAACAAGGAACTGCTTTATGCCGTGGTTAAAGGCGGCGGCCCGTTTTTCGGGAAGGAAAAAAGTTTCATTGTCTACCAGCCTTTTCATAAGGCTGACTAAATTCCGGTCTAAAGGATCCGACGAAACCTTTTTTCCAGGTCAGCCACGGTCCATCGGATCCAGGTGGGGCGGCCGTGAGGACAATTGTCCGGATTTTCACACCGGTCCAGTTGAGCCAGCAATTCAGCCATCTGCTTGTCTGAAAGGGATTGATTCGCCCTTATGGCGCCATGGCAAGCCATGATTTTATGGCATTCATCAAGGGCTTGTGTCAAACCCGGGGTAAATCCGATATCCATCATTTTCTCGATGATTTCCATAATGATCGGCTTGATGTCGCGATCTGCCAGCAGACCGGGAACGGCCTTCAAGGCAAACGTGTTCCCGCCGAACGGTTCGATTTCAATTCCGATTTTTTCCAGTTCAGGTATCAGGTCATCCAAGATCCGGGCTGCATGATATCCTACATCAAAGGTTTCCGGCATCAGCAGTTTCTGGCGATGGACAGCGTTATTTTCAGCCCGGTCCCGGATACGTTCATACAAGACCCGTTCATGGGCCGCATGCTGGTCGATGAGAATCAGACCGTCTTCTCCCTGGCATACCATATAAGTGTTATGCAATTGCCCGATGACCGCCAGATCGCCGAAAAACCGCTTCTGCCAGAGATCCTGCTGCTTGACGGATTCTTTCTTTAAAACAGAGGGTCCGGGCAGTGATTTTGTTTCCGGGAAAAAATCATCTACAGGCTCCCTCACCTGTTTTTCCACAGGAGGCACCGTCCGTAAACCAGTCGATTCCCGAACCGCGTTTTTAAAGCCGGCCGCCTCAGGTCGTACCATTCGGGTTCCTCCCTTAAATACCCCGGATAAGGCCCGAACCACCGCATCATGGACCTGCTTCTGGTCTGCAAACCGGACTTCATGTTTTGTGGGGTGTACATTAACATCCACCCTTTCCGGGGGAAGATCGATAAAAATGACAACCAGGGGATATTGCCCTTTCATCAGGCGTCCGGAAAACCCTTCGAACAACGCGTGGGTAATGACCTTGTCCCGGACAAACCGTTTATTTACGAAAAGATAAATCCCTTTTGAGGTACTTCGTGCATGTCGATCCGAGGCGGCCCATCCGGAAACCGATATACCGTTTTGATCCCATTCCAGGGGATAAAGATCGCCTTCCAGTTCTTTTCCCAGTATATCGGCAATCCGGCTTTTCGGATCGGACGATGATGTCCAGTTATAGACCGTTTTACCGTTATGGGTCAGTTTATATCGAATGCCCGGACTCCCCAGCGCCATCCGTGATACCACATCGGCAATATGCCCCATCTCCGTGTTTACGGTTTTTAAAAATTTTCGCCTTGCCGGCGTATTATAGAACAGGTCTTTCACCGTAATCATGGTACCCCGGGGGGCGCCTACTTCCCTGACCCGGGTGATTTTTCCTCCCTCGACAATGACCTCTGTTCCCGACGGAGATGATTCATCCCGGGTTATCAGGGAAAAACGGGAGACCGAAGCAATGCTGGGCAGGGCCTCACCCCTGAATCCCAGGGTACCGATGGAAAACAGGTCCTTGTCCGTATATATTTTGCTGGTGGCATACCGCTCAATGGCCAAAAGCGCATCATCGTGGCCCATGCCGATGCCGTCATCCGATACGCGTATTAAAGAACGCCCCCCTTTTTCCACTTCAATGTGAATGCGGGAGCTTCCGGCGTCTATAGCATTCTCCGTCAATTCCTTGACCACGGAAGAAGGGCGCTCCACCACCTCGCCTGCGGCGATCTTATTGGACAGAATTTCCGGAAGAATTTTTATGCGGGACATACAAAAACCAGGCCGATCCAATTTGAAAGTTGACAGGTTGTTCAGATTTCAGGCTGACTGTTCGTTTTGTGAATGGTGAACAAGTTAAGACTGTACCGGGCTTTTATTCCGGTTCTCCTGAAGCCTGATACCCTGAACCCATAGCCTGTGGCTTATAGCCTATCCATCTATTTCAACATTTCTCTTTACAAAAACGAACCAGATATTCCTGCTCCTTGGGGGACAGGTTAAACCGGAAACCTGCTTCGCTGACCCATTTCTGAACAGGGGTATGCGGATATTGGGTTCTCTGCTCGGAAACCCATTTTACGGCATTTCTGATGGCATCGCCTTCGGGCATAATGGTCGTCATGGGAAAACCCCTTTTCAAATTGATGATAAAGCAGGCTTTTTAAGGGGAACCGCTGTTGCCTGCTCAAAATTATGGGCGATCTTCAGTAACATCTGCTCGTTAAAATGCGCCCCCAGGATCTGAAGGCCGATGGGAAGACCTTCCGGCGAAAAACCGCATGGTACGGACATGCCGGGTATTCCGGCAAGGTTGGCGGACAGGGTGTAAATATCCGATAAATACATGGTCAGAGGATCATCGATGTTTTCCCCGATTTTAAACGCCGGTGTCGGCACCGTGGGTGCAAGAATCGCATCACAGAAACCAAAGGCCTTTTTAAAATCATCCATAATCAGGGTCCGAACCTGGGATGCTTTTTTGTAATAAGCGTCATAGTATCCGGCGGAAAGCGCATAGGTTCCCAATATAATCCGGCGCTGGACCTCCGGGCCGAATCCCCTGGACCGGGTCTTCCGATACATGCCGATCATGGATGTGCCGGTTTTATCCCTGACGCCGTATTTCACCCCGTCATAACGGGCAAGGTTTGAACTGGCTTCCGACGGCGCAATTAAATAATAGGCAGCCACCGCATAGTCGGTGTGGGGCAGGGAGACATCCACACAAGTTGCCCCCAGGTCTTCAATGGTTTTGACGGCCCGGTTTACGGCATCTGCCACCGAAGGGTTCAATCCATCCACTTCAAAGTACTGTTTCGGAATCCCCACGGTGCATCCTTCAAGACCGGGGGTTAAAAACGCGGTATAATCCGGAACATCTTTGGGTACGGATGTTGAATCTTTTGGATCATAGCCCGAAATCACGTTCATCAGCAAGGCGGCGTCAAAAACGGTTTTGGTGATGGGACCGATCTGATCCAGGGAAGACGCAAAGGCCACCAGGCCGAATCTGGAGACACGGCCGTATGTGGGTTTTAATCCCACAACACCGCAATGGGAAGCCGGTTGACGGATGGACCCCCCGGTATCCGAGCCTAGAGCGCCGAGGCACATATCCGCAGATACGGCAGCGGCCGATCCACCGCTGGATCCGCCGGGTACCCGGCTGATATCCCAGGGGTTTCGGGTCAGCCTTAATCCGGAGTTTTCCGTGGAAGACCCCATGGCAAACTCATCCATATTCACCTTGCCCAACATCACGGCACCTGCCTGATTCAGCTTCTCCATTACCGTTGCATCATACGGCGGAATAAAATTTTCAAGAATCTTCGATGCGCAGGTCGTCCGGATCCCCTTGGTGCAGATCAGATCTTTGATGGCAAGGGGAATCCCGGTCAACGGTAATATATCACCCTCGGCGATCATGTAATCCGCGCGCCGGGCCTGCTCCATTGCCGTCTCAGGGGTCACCGTAATATAGGCACCGATTTTGTCGTCCACTGCTTCGATGCGATCCAGAACGGCCCGGGTCAATTCCGTTGATGATATGTCTTTATTCGCCAGAAGCCGGTGTGCTTCCTGAATGGTGAGTTCATGATACGTCATTGTATGTGTATTACTCCTTGCTAACCGATAACCGTTGGAACCAAAAAAAACCCGTCTTCTTTTTCAGGAGCATTGGCCAGTGCCGCTTGCCTGTCAAGATGTTCTCCTTCTTCATCCTCCCGGAACGCGTTGTTTAAAAAGATCGCATGGGAAGTAGGCTTGACGCCTTTGGTATCCACTTTGTTCAATACGTCGACATACGCAAGAATCGTCCCGATTTGATCGGCAAATTTATCCGTCTGCTCGTCTTCAATATCCAGACGGGCCAGTTTCGCCACATGGGCCACTTCTTCCTTGGTAATCTTCATTTCCTCTTTCACCTGATTTTATGTTAAAGGGTAATCAACAGTGCGTCATACTTCTCGGATTTTAGCCGGGAAAGCATCTTTTCCGCTTCTTCCTTGTGCCGGAAAGGTCCCACCCGGACCCTGTACCACCTTCCTTTGCCTGAAATACTTGAAGCCATGCTGTAAGCCGAATACCCTTTCTGTTTCAGCTTTTCCACCATTTTTTCCGCCGCGGCCCTGTCTTTCAATGAGGACACCTGAATGGTCCACCGGAAGTCTCCACCGGCCGGTTGATCCGTTATTTTCGATTCTTCTCCCCCGTCCGCCGGTTTTTGCATCATTTCCGCGGGTTGTTCTTTTTCCGGTTGAATTGTGGATTCTTTTACGGCAACCGGTTTGCCTGCATCCGGCTTTTCGGCTGCAGGCTCTTTCTTTACCGCGGTAACGGCATGAACCGTTTCGGACTTCTTTAAATCTTCATAAAATTCAAGATGTTCCTTCTTATTCACCGCCTTGGACAGATCTTCAAATTGTTCCCTTTCTTTTTTGATCAATGCTTCTTCAAGTGCCGCTAATTTATTCTGAATTTTTTCAATATCGAACTGCACCGGCGCCGTTCCCCTGCCCACAAGAATTCCCAGCCCGAACATCCAGATCGATGAAAAACAGATCAGCCCGATCCAGAAGCCGGACCCTTTTCCGGGTCTTTCAGCCGACTTGTTCTGTTTCTGGCGCACAGGCCTGTTATTTGACGATTTTTCCGTCATATCGCATTGGCTACATTTTTTCCGGTGATGTAACGCCCAGCAGGGCAAGTCCGTTGCGGATGACCTGTTTAACCGCGGTGACGAGATATAAACGGCCCCGGGTTAACACCCTGTCATCCGATAACACACGGTGTTTATTGTAATAGGTATGGAACGCGGATGCAAGGTTTATCAGATAAAACGTAATCCTGTGGGGCTCCATGAATTCGGCGCTGGTTTTAACCACCTCGGGATATCCGGCCATGGCCCTGATCAGGGCGATTTCCTCGGGGGTGACGAGCCTGGATACAGCATCCGCATCATATGGGATTTCATCGAATCCGCGTTCCGCAGCGTTCCTGATAATGCTGGATATCCTGGCATGCACGTACTGTACGTAATATACCGGGTTGTCGTTGGATTTTTTCTTTGCCAGTTCCAGGTCAAAATCCAGGGGGCTTTCATGATGACGGGTTAAAAAGATAAAACGAGCCGCATCACTGCCCACTTCGTCAACCACGTCTTTTAATGTAACGAATTCACCTGCCCGGGTGGACATGGCAACAGGCTCGCCTTCCCGCAACAGATTTACCAGTTGAACCAGAATAACGTCAAATTTTTCCGTTTCATGTCCTGAAGCGGCGATGCAGGCCCGCATTCGCGGAATATAGCCGTGGTGGTCGGCCCCCCACACATCGATGATTCTGGAAAATCCCCGATCGAACTTATCCCCATGATAGGCAATATCCGAAGCAAAATACGTGGTGTCTCCATTGCTTCTCACCACAACGCGGTCTTTCTCATCCCCGAACGCCGTTGTTTTAAACCACCATGCCCCGTCTTTTTCATACACAAGGCCTTTTTGTTTGTAATCCTCGATGGAGCGATCCACCTTGCCGGCATCATATAAGGCCTGTTCGCTGAACCAATTGTCGTATTCGATGCCGAAGTTTTTTAAATCCTTCCCAATCTCATCGAGGATATGCTTGGCGGCAAACCGTGCACATTCGTTGACAGCCTCGTTTTCATCCATCTCCAGCAGTTTGTTTCCCCTTGCCGCCTGGATCATCCTTGCGATATCGGTGATATACGCCCCCTGATAACAATCTTCCGGAAAAGAAATATCAATACCGAACAAGGCCGTGTATCGTAAAAAAACGCTGCGCCCCAGCGTGTTGATCTGACGTCCGGAGTCATTAACATAGTACTCCCTTTGAACGTCGTATCCGCAGAGTTTCAAAATATTGGCAACCGCATCCCCCACGGCGGCGCCCCGGCCATGCCCCACATGCAAGGGACCCGTCGGGTTGGCACTGACGAATTCCACCTGCACCCGTTCATTGTTTCCCATATTTACGGCGCCGTATGTTTCATTCTGCACGTGGATGGTTTTCAATACGGGATGCCATGCAGACGGTTTGACAAAAAAATTAATAAACCCGGGACCGGCGATCTCCACTTTTTCGAACAGGCCGTCCATATCAACGATTTGGCTGACAATGGCCTCGGCGATCTTTCTCGGGGCCATCTTTAAAACGGATGCGGACACCATGGCGATATTGGTGGAAAAATCCCCCTGGGTCTCAAATTTGGGCTCTTCGATTTCAACGGCCGGAATATCCGGCGAGTTCAACATCTTGTTTTGGTAAGCACTGCGGGCCGCAGCCGTTACCAGTTTTTGTATCGTGTGCTTCATCTGCAGTATCCTCGAAATTAATCGTTTCACTTCATAAAGTGTTTCCCGTTGTTAGTCAAGATACTTGGCTTTCATCCGGCTTACCATCAAAATTAAATGTCGTTAACGCAGCGCTGTTTTCCCACGACTTCCGTCAAAGAGCCGGTTAGAAACGCAAAAACAGTCCTTCCTGGTGGAGAAGGATAGCGTTAATGACATTGAATTTCAATTGACAACACTTAAGATATTGTTTATAAATAAAAACAACTTCAGGCTGAAGCCTGAACCGAATATTCATTGCTGTCATGAAACCCACGCTGCCACGAAGGTAACCATATCATGAAGATATGCGGATTTCGTGGTTTTTTTTTTGGAAACGGAGGATCAAATGAAAAAAGGTTTATGTTTCAGTCTATCTTTGGTAGTTTTATCTTTATTATGCGTCTGTCCGGTCATGGCACACTACGGCATGATCATTGTCTCCGACACCATGGTGATGCAGGAGGACAATCGGACGGTCCACGTGGATCTCTCGTTTTCCCACCCGTTTGAACTCATCGGTATGGAACTGGAAAAGCCCAAAGTCTTTGGTGTGATGGCCAACGGTAAAAAACAGGATCTGCTGGAAACCCTGAAGCAAACCAAGGTAATGGATCATACGGCATGGACCGCAAATTATAAAATCAGACGACCGGGCATCTATATGTTTTACATGGAGCCGACCCCCTACTGGGAGCCGTCCGAGGATTGTTTTATTGTTCATTACACGAAAACCGTTGTGGCCGCCTTCGGGAACGACGAAGGGTGGGATGAACCAGTGGGATTGAAAACGGAAATCGTACCTGTTTCCAAACCCTTTGGGCTTTATGCGGGAAACGTATTCCAGGGTATGGTTCTGCTGGATGGAAACCCGGTACCCAACGCCGAGGTTGAGATTGAATTTTACAACCAGCAGAAAAAATTCCAGGCACCCACGGACTATATGATCACCCAAACCATAAAGGCCGATCCCAACGGCATCTTCACCTATGCCCCCCCACAAGCAGGCTGGTGGGGATTTGCCGCGTTGAACACTGCTGATGAAAAAATACAACGAGACGGAAAAGACAAGGATGTGGAACTGGGCGCTGTTATCTGGGTGAAATTTCACGAATTCAAAATGAAATAGGAGACATCTCCATGCATATTTCAGAAGGCGTATTGTCCGGTCCGGTCCTGATCTCCGGTTATGCACTGGCAGCTGCCGGAACCGCCGTCGGACTGAAAAAACTGGATTACGAAAAAATCGCCCAGGTCGGTATTCTGGGGGCCTCGTTCTTTGTCGCGTCCCTGATTCATGTTCCCATCGGCCCTGCAAACGTCCACCTGATTCTAAACGGTATTGTCGGGATGCTGCTGGGATGGGGGGCCTTCCCCGCCATCCTTGTAGCGTTGACCCTTCAGGCTGTTTTGTTTCAATTCGGCGGCATCACCTCCCTTGGCGTCAATACGCTGACCATGGCAGCACCGGCAGTGGTCTGTTTTTACATGTTCGGATGGATCATCCGGAAAAAACCCGGTCTGGCCGGTATGGCCGCTTTTTTATGCGGGTTTACCGCCGTTTTTATGTCTGCAGTCATCGCCGGTGCCGCCCTGATGTTCACCGAAGAAAATTTCCTGAAGGTCGCAGCCCTCATTGTGGCGGCCCATCTTCCGGTCATGGTGGTGGAAGGATTGATCACGGCCTTTTGTGTTGAATTTTTAAGAAAAGTTCGTCCTGAGATACTGGCCATGCATTATTTATAACTTTACCCGGCTTGGGCGTTTTTTGCAAAGAAATATGCCGGAATCCGTATGTATGCGAAGAAAATCACCCAATCCGACTATACAATCATTGGAGAAAAAACCGTGGAAAACCGACTGTTCGGCAAAATATGCTTGTTATTTTTTGTGACGGCATCCTTTTTCTCAATCACCTGCATCACTCCTGCCATGGCCCACAAGGTAACCGTGTTTGCCTGGGTGGAGGGCGACCAGGTGTTTACCGAAAGCAAATTAAGCGGTGGAAAACGCGTTGCAGCGGGTGACATCACCGTTTACGATGCCTCCAACAACGTCCTTTTAAAAGGAAAAACCAATGACCAGGGAGAATTTTCATTTAAACTTCCACAAAAACCGCCCCTGATTATCGAGCTTAACGCCGGTATGGGACACCAGGCCAAATGGACCATTCAGCCGGATGACGTGGATGATGATACCTTTCCAGCAGGCAATGATCCGGAAAAGGACATCATTGCCTCCGAACCGGTAAAAACAGCCCCGTCCGTGGACAGATCCGCGGAATTAAATACCGCGGATCTCGAAGCCGTGGTAGAAAGGGTCCTGGATAAAAAACTCAAACCCGTCATTCGATTGTTGGTGGATACCCGACAAAACGAACCGTCATTATCCGAAATCATCGGCGGAATCGGCTATATCATGGGTATCGTGGGCATCATCGCCTATTTCCAAAGCCGGTCGCCGAAGCGGGACAAATAGGGAACCGGCCCGAGAAAACCGTTCATTAAACATGATCGAAGAATATTTTACTGAAGCAGGTACCCAGATCCACCGGCTGGATCCGCGGCTTCGAATCGTTTTTGCCACGGCCTACGCGTTTTCCGTGGCCCCTCTCCATCGATTCGAACCCATGTATGCAGCGGCGGTGTTGTCCCTGTTGATGGTCATCCTGTCCGGAGTGGGTATCGGGACTCTGGTGAAGCGCATGCTGGCCTTTAACGGTCTTGTTCTTCTGTTCTGGCTGGTGCTGCCCTTCACCTTTTCCGGTGAAGCCCTTTACAGTATCGGCCCGTTTACCATCACCCGGCCCGGTGTTATCATGTCTGCAAAGATCACGCTGAAGGCCAACGCCATCATGCCGGCTTTCATTGTCATGATTTCAACGATCCCCGTTTCAGTCATGGGCCATGCCCTGGAAAAGCTTCATGTGCCGAAAAAAATCGTTCATATTCTTCTGTTGACTTACCGTTACATATTCGTGATAGAACAGGAATATCAGCGGCTGAAGCGTGCCATAAAAACAAGGGGGTTTGTTCCCGGGACCAATATGCACACATACAAAACCTATGCATACCTCATCGGCATGATATTTGTCCGATCCCTGGACCGGGCCCAACGGGTGCATCAGGCCATGATCTGCCGCGGATTTTGCGGAAAATTTTTCTCCCTGAACCGATTTTCCTTGAAAAAAGCAGACTATGCTTTTCTGCCGATCATGGCAGCCGCGATTATCGGACTGGAGGTGATGGAATGGATTCCGATCCGGTGATCATCCAACTGGAAAAGGTTAATTTCTCGTATCCCAACGGCCGGGTTGTACTTAAAGATACCGATTTTTCCCTCCGGACAGGCCAGAAAATCGGATTGATCGGCCACAACGGAAGCGGTAAATCCACCTTCTTGCACATCCTGGTCGGGTTATTGAAAATATCCGGCGGTTCCATTCGCTTCTTCAGAGAACCGGTGGTATCTGAAAAAGATTTTCAAAAGGTCAGGCAGCACATCGGCCTGGTATTTCAGAATTCCGACGACCAGCTTTTCAGCCCAACGGTATTGGAAGACATTGCCTTTGGGTTGTTGAATCAGGGCAAAACACCTGAAGAAGCCCGGGAAATATCCAGGAAACTGCTGACCGACCTCGACCTGAAAGATTTTGAAAACCGGGTCACCTACCGGCTGTCCGGCGGCGAAAAGCGGCTGGTAGCCCTGGCAACGGTTCTCGTCATGGAACCCCGGGTGCTGTTGCTGGATGAACCGTTTACCGGGCTGGACGAATACACCCGGGATCACATCATTGAAATCCTGAATCATCTGGATATCAGCTATATCATCGTGACCCATGAATACGACTCCCTGGTCCAGACCACCAGTGACATCTGCAGCATGGAGAATGGCAAAATCATTTATAACGGCGATTCATCCATGCTCCACAGCCATTTTCACCGGCACCCCGGGGGAACCGTCCACCATCATCACCGATAGCGACACCGATGACAGACGATATTCTTATTCAGCATCATTTCCTGTTTCAAAAAGGATTCTTTGAAAGGCACCCTTCCCTTTTTGATATCTATTTCCGCAATACCCCGAGAAAGCTGTACGACAAATTGGAAAAGACAAAAGCCGCCCTTACCGCCTATGAAGGAACCATTCAATGGCCGGCGATCAGGGGGCCGGGATTTTGCGGGGCCACCCATCCCGGGGCCGGAAAAAGTTTTAACGGCTACATGACGGGCTGCTCCCCGTCTTTTTACAACAGCGACTGTCTTTATGTCCATCCGGGTCTGAACATTTTTGCCGTATCCGACCCCCCCGGGATCACCACAATCTCCCGAAAGCTTTTTGAAAAACTGGATGACCGGTTAAGAAAAACAACCACGGATAGACTTGATACTGTCATCAATGACCTGGCCGCCGGCATCCAGGAAAACGGGCCCACCCTGGCATTGATTCAATTTCAACAATACGGCATCTCCCGGACGCCAAACCGGGCATTTGTTTATATCGCCGGTGACACCGAAGTATACCGGGGAAACTTTAAAGGGGAAAAAATCAAACGGATTAACGGCAGCCCGCATTTCTGGGGAACTGCATGCCATGATTTAAAGCCCCGCGTGTTTGAATTGAACAGCAACGATTTTTTTCTTATCGTCAGTGACGGCATCAGCAGTCTGAGACAGACCGTTCCCGAGCATGGAATCGAAAAAATCCTTTGGGAACATATCATTCGTGATCCTGAAAAATTTGCCGAAAACGTCACCATGACCTGCAACCGGGTTTTTACCCAAAACAATAACGGCAGATCCCGAACCCTGCTCGGCGGAACGGATGACATCACCGCCCTGCTAGTCGTCCCATCGGCGCTTGCCCAAATCCCTGTTGATAAAGGATACATACTGGGAGGACACATCGGCTAAAGAACCCCGGCCGGACATATGTTTAAGGCAAACCATAAATTTCTATAATTGAAATGTATCAAATTATAGGGGATTTTATCACCTTTTTAATGCATTTTTCAGAATCGGCTATGATAATTTCTATTTGACCGTCCGTCGCGTCAGACTGCAAAAAGAGCGGGTTGATGCAAAAGGATGTCTTGTATAACCGAATCCGTCAAATACGCAAAAAACGGAAGTAACATTCATTGTCCCGGGTTCCAGACGTCCCTGAGGCTGTCCCCCAAAAGATTAAAGGCCAATACGGAAAGCATGATGGCAATTCCCGGATATACTGAAAGATGGGGTGCGCTTAAAATATAGTCTTTCCCTTCCATGAGCAACGTACCCCATTCCGGATAGGGTGGCTGGACACCGAATCCCAAAAACCCAAGGGCCGATACGGCAATAATTGCCTTTGCCAGTCCGATGGTGGCAAGAACGATGACCGATCCGATGTTTGCCGGCAAGATATGGCGAAAAACAATAACAATTCTTGATACCCCTGAAAACTGCGCGACTTTTACATAATCCCGTTCCTTAACAGAAAGGGTAATCCCTCTGACAAGTCTGGCGTAACGCATCCAGCCGGTAATGGAAAGGGCAAAAATCAGATTAAATGTGCCCGGTCCCATTAGCCCTGCCAGTGTCATGGCAGCAACTATCTCAGGAAGGGAAAGAAAAATATCGGCAATTCTCATGAGCAATTCATCCATGAGACCGCCCTGGTAGCCGGCAACCAACCCAACCATTACTCCCAAAAGGCAGGAAACCATCACCACAGAAACTCCCAGCCCTATGGACATGCGCGCACCAGACAAAATACGTGAAAAAAGACACCGGCCCAAGGCATCATTGCCCAGAGGATATTGCAGGCAAGGAGAAGCTAATCTTAAAGACAAATCTGTCTTCAGGGGATCATGGGGGGATAGCGCAGGCCCCAAGGCAGCTATAAAAAACACCACGACTGCGATTACGGCCGCGCCTGAAATCAGGGGGTTTTTAATTACGGAGCGGTAAAATCTGCCCTGGATTTTTTCATATCCGGCATGCTCCCGCGAAAAATCATGAGCACTCATAATGGTCGAATCCGTGGATCCAGATATTGGTAGACAATATCCACAAAAAAATTAATCAGGACAAAAATCATAGCGGTAAAAAACACCAGACCTTGTATCAAAGGATAATCCCTGTTGCTGACCGCATTGACCATCAGTTCCCCCAGCCCCGGCCATGCGAAAATGGTTTCCGTTATCACTGCTCCCTCAAGAATCATTCCCAATTCCAGCCCCACCACGGTAACTACAGGTATCATTGCATTTTTCAATATGTGACCTCCGAGCACGAGGCGGCTACTGACGCCTCTGGCGCGAAGGGCCAACAGGTATTCAGACTGCAAGGTTTCTGCGACGGCGGAACGCAAAATTCGTGTCGTATAGGCCGTCAGTGCGGTTCCCAGTGTTATGGCGGGCAAAACCAGATGCTGCCAATCCCCACGGCCAAAGCTTGGAAGCCAATGAAGTTTCACACAAAAAACAACAATGAGCACCAGCCCAAGCCAGTAATTGGGCATGGAAATACCGGTTACGGCAACCGCAACTCCGATTGAATCAAGCCATGTGCCTTGCCTGACGCCTGAAAGAATACCGATTGGCACGGATATGATCAGTGCAAGGAAAATGGCGGTTATGGCAAGATCAAAGGTACGGCTGAATCGAATGCTGATGAGTTCCCAAACAGGTACTTCCTCCACCAGTGATATGCCAAAGTCAAGACGGACGACATGCTTCAACCAATGGAAATATTGCTGATAAAAAGGCTTGTCCAATCCTTCTTCCTGAATGATCCATTCAATGGTGGCCTGATCTACTAAACCTGGTTCTCCATAGCGGGCAATGGCTATCTCCAGGGGGGCGTCACCCGGTGCAAGCAGCATCATGGCGTAGGTAAAAAAAGTTGCGCCAATGAGGACAAAAATTGCGGTAACTATGCGCTTTGATATGAATCGTACCATTCAAACATTTTTCTATAACTGACGTTAATCTAAATGACAAAAAATCTCATGTTCGCACGTGATATTTCTTTTTAACGGCGCGATTTTTTCGCATACCGAGAGCCGTCGGGGGCATCTTGAGTGAAATATACAGCCGGATGGCGGGTCATAAGGAGACGGAATCTCCCCTTCAAGAACGATCCGTTTATCCTGCCATAGGCCGGGTTTTAGTGCATTTGACAAAAGGGCCTGTGAATATGGATGGCGAGCGGAGGAAAAAAAGATTTCCACCGGGGCCTTTTCAACGATTCTTCCCAGATACATTACAGCCACGGTTGTGCCGATGTCTTTGACAAGGCCGAGGTCGTGGGTAATGAGAAAACAGGTCAGGCCATGCCGCCTTTTCAGCCTGTAAAGCAGCTTCGCCATGTCTTTTTGGTTCACAGCATCCAGAGCGCTCAGGGGTTCGTCGAGAAATAAAAGATCGGGGCCGGTTGAAAGGGCACGGGCGATACATGCTCTTTGATTCTGACCCACCGATACTCTCCCGGGTGGTTGCTGAAGCAAAGAGTATGAAAGCCCCACTTCCGCTGCCAATCTTTTGACAATCTTTTCCCTCTCTTTCTTCTTAACACCCCTGGCATGTAACGGCTCCATAATAGACTGTCCCAAGGAAAGATAGGGGCTTAAAGAAGCAACCGGATCCTGGAAGACCACCTGGGACTTGGATTTCATCCTTTGATGGACCGGATCGCCGGGCCGCCTGACGGGTTGACCATCGAAAATCATCTCACCTTCCTGATACGGACAGAATCCTAGCATGGCGTTTATCAGGGTTGTCTTTCCGGAACCGCTTTCACCTATCAGGCAAAAGATCTCTTCACGGCGGACATCCAGACTGATATTCCTTACGGCATAAAATGAACGATGGGAAAAGAGCGTTTCGGCCCTAAGCGTGAATTGAACGGAAAAGTTGCGGATGGAAATGGCGGAAGCTGTCTCCGGTTTTTCATACCTGTTCCCGACTTGTTCAGACATACCTGAAACAAGCCGCCGGGTATATGGATGTGACGGTCGGAAAACTATTTCACGCGCTGCCCCGTTTTCCACGATATGGCCCTTGTGCATCACCGCTACCCGGTCACATACCTCCAGGGCAACTGAGAGGTCGTGGGTGATAAAGATGATTCCGGTGCCATAACGTTTTTTTAAAAGGGCGATTAACTGGATGATCTGCACGGTAATCGTAGGATCAAGGGCCGATGTAACTTCATCCAGTATCACGACTTCCGGCCTGGTGGAAAATGCCATTTGTAACTGGGCACGTTGCAGCATCCCCCGGCTCCATTGATGGGGATACTGCCGACACCGTTCTTCCGGTGAAGCAATGCCAACCGTTTGGAGAAGGTCATTTATTTTTTGATTTTCCCTTTCCTGTTTTCTCCATCTACGCTTTTTTAAGCCGGAGCGAACCGACAGAACATCTTTGAATTGGTTACCCACTGTAAAGACCGGGTCCATCGCGCTTTTGGGATTTTGCAGCACCAGGGATATCTTACGTCCCCTGAAATACTGCATCTTTTGCTGACTTTGCGTGGTGAGCTCTTGACCACCCAGAACAATGGAACCGGAAACAATTTTTCCCGGGTATTCCAGCCGTACAAGGGTCCTGGCAAAAACGCTTTTCCCGCAACCGGATTCCCCCACAAGGCCGAGAATTTCACCCCGGTTAAGCGAGAGACATAGACCATCGAGAACCCTTGGACCGGTCGCCCTGCCTGGTAAATCGACAACCAGGTTTTTCACCTTAAGAATTGGATTCGCTGCTGTCGCGCGTTGATACATTTTTCAGCACCTGCCGTTTTTGCACCGGGTGGTTGAGAATTCATTTTCGATAGATCTCGGGGGTCAGAAGGAATTTCTCCGCCGGATGAATCCGGTAGTTTTGCACATAATTATAGGCGACGGATACCATTGATTTGTAAAACAGCACAATCACAGGACTGTCGTCATAGATAATTTCCTGAATCCGGTCATAAATTATTTTGCGCTTTTTAGGGTCAAAAGTGACTTTTCCTTTTCTCGCCAATTCGTCCAGTTCCGAGTTGTGGTATCCCATACAGTTTGACCCGGCCTGGCCGGTAAAAACATTGGAGATGAAAAAATCAGGGTCACCTTCAGGAGCAACGTTCCACATCTGCAAATTTAAATGAACCTCGCCTTTTCTCATGGCCCTGCTGATAGGTGATCCCCTTTGGGTAATTTTCAGCTTTGTAATGATGCCCACCCTATGCAATTGTGCCTGTATCAATTCAAGGACCGGTTTTAACGATGCACGTCCTTCATAGGTCCACATATTCAGTAACAACGGCCGGCCGGCCATTTCCAATATCCCGTCTCCGTCACTGTCTTTGGCGCCGGCCTCAGCCAAAAGCTTTAATGCTTTGTCAGGGTCATAAGGATACGGTTTCAGGTTACGGTTACCCCAGGGAATGGTTCCAGGAAAAACTGACGCGCCGACTTGTCCCCCCACGCCGCCAAGAACCGTATCAACAATCTCCTGTCGATTGATGGCATGGTTGATGGCCTTTCGGACACGGGAATCGGCAAGAGGGCCGTCTGCAATCCTTACAAAAAAAAAGCAAAGCCGATTGGTGGGTTCGTGATAGATTCGGACGTCTTTTCGCGATGCCATGCGCTTTACATCATTTTCAGGAAAATTTGTCACCACATCCAATTGTCCGGCTTCAAACGCCAGCATCCGCGTTGAAGGGTTCCTGATGATTTTCAGATGAACTTTTGCAAGCTTTGCCCTGCCCCCCCAATAACCGTCAAATCGGGACACAATCATCTCTTCCTTTGGAATCACCTTGTCCAATACAAACGGGCCGGTGCCGTAAATTCTTTCTTTACTGCTCCCGGGGCTGACAATCCCTGTCCCAGGTGATGTTAAATAATATAAAAACGCAGCATTGGGCTTATGGGTTTCAAATACCAGGATATCGTTATCCTTAACGGTGATGTTTTTGATATCCAGCATTTTCTGTATCCGTATATTGAACACCTCGCTTTTTTTATCAATAATACGGTCAATGGACCATTTAACGGCTCTGGCGTTTAAGGGTGTATTGTCATGAAACCGGATCCCATTTTTTAATTTGATCTCCCAGATTAAAGGACTGAGGTTTTTGGATGCAGCCACGAGCCAGGGCCTTAAATTCATTTCAAAGTCAAGCACAAAGAGCGTTTCGGTCACTCCGGCCTCGTTGGTGTACCAACCGTTGGCCCCTTTGGCCGGATCAGGACATTTTACGGATGGGCCAAAAGGTTTGGCAATGATCAGTTTGTCCGGTCCGGCTGCAAAAACACCGGTAGCAAATAATTCCAGTGAAAACAGAAGGATCAGTATAACAGCCAGACCAATCTCCCTATCTTCTTGCATGCGCAATAAAGAATGCCGGTTTTTTTTCATTCTGTTTTTTGCCCCCATAAGGATTAAAGCCAACGCGAGATGTATCATAAGATCGAATCTCTTTAAAACGGGCAGCATGCAAAAGCATGCTGGCCTTTTCAAAGCAAATGCCTTCATAAAATGGAAGCGACTTTTGCAGACCGGCATAGCTTCGGAAAAAACGAAGGAAAATCATACTGCGGTTCCGGCGCATCCCTTTGAGCAATTTGAAAGCCAAATGATGAATACGCTTCCAAGTGGTATTCATCCATAACCCGTCGGATACTATCAAGATGCCTTCTGGTTTCAAAATCCGCCGCCATTCTTCAAGTGCTTTATCGGGATGCGGAAGCGTCCACAACAAATTCCGGGAAACCACCACATCAAAAGTGCTGTCACCGAACGCAAGCGCCTCGGCGTCTCCGATCTGAAAATCGATATCAAGCCCTTGATTTGCTGCATATTGCCCGGCAATGAAAAGCATGTTTTCGGCCAGATCGATACCCGTCACGTTGAAACCGGCACGGGCGAGATATACGGCAAACTGTCCGGTCCCGGTTCCGATATCCAGCGCGCGCCTTCCGGGAGCCCCTGGAGCCAGTTCTTTTAAAATGGATTCCCAGTTCTTGGCTATTGCAATCGACTTGTCCGTATCATGGCCGTAACTTCTGCTTCTCCAGTTCCAGTAATTTTTAATCGAAGCTTTTACCCTGTCCATATAGATCCTCTCAAAAAGCTAACCGATGCAGTTACCACCGGCAGATGCATTCCGCCCATAGAGGCTGCATCGGTAATGTCAAATCCGGGTCACACCATGGTCTTTAGTAGCAAACGCTCACCGTACCGAGCCAAAATCGGCCGGGGGCACGGTAGTATTCATAGTATTTTTCATCAAAAAGATTGTCCACGGAAAGGGAGAGTGCGATATGGTCCATCGGCCTGGCAGTTATCTTGGCGTCTACAATATGGTATTCGTCATCTGCTCTGTATGTTGTGTCCGCATATTGGGCATATTCATCATCGTATCTGCTGTCACAATATCTATAGCTGATGCTCGCATCCAGGTAACGGCCGAAATAGCCAAGCCAGAGGCTCCACATGTCCGTGGGCGTCTCATTCACTTCCCATCCCAGCTTGGAAGAAACTTGCGTTTTCGTATATTCGGACCAGTTATGCGCATAAAACAGACCGGCCTTCATATTGTGGGGCAGAAGGGCTTCAATCGAGGCCTCGATACCGTTTACCTCGGCCTCTTCGGCATTGACCCGCTTTTTCTCTGTTACCTGGGTTCCGTCCGCAAGGGTATAAGTTGTTGTTTGATTTACGATCAGGTCCTTAAAATCATTTTCAAAATAGGTTGCCTTGACCCGGATGCGCTTTTCCCAGAATTCCCATTCCGTACCGATCTCCCAGGATTTATTGGTCGTGGGGCCAAGGTCGGGATTCGGATCGGCCATGGAAATGGTTCCGCCGCCTTCCCAATAGTAGCTTGCGGTTCTGTAATACAGGGAAGGTGCGGTAAATGCTTCGCCATACGACGCCCGAACTGTACCGTTCTCAAATGGACGATACACCAACGACACTTTGGGGCTGAACTTTCCGTCATCCGTGTCCGGGTATTCGATATTACTTCCGTCAATATTGGAATAGTCTGCATCAGTACCCCACCAATGGTCGTAGCGGCCGCCCAGATAGGCAGTCAAATGGTCTGCAGGTGAATACTCCACCTGGATGAATGTTCCCAGCGTACGGTTTTTGCCTGAAGTCTCTTCCCTGACGGATACAGTGCTGTCTTTGTCGTAAGGATCGGAAAGGTTATTGTCCGTGACCGTGGCCTCTTCCTGAACGCCTTGAATTCCCACCGTAACCAGGCATTTGTCGTTCAAATAATGAAATGTGGCTGCCAGATCGGCCTGGGCAAGGTAATTGTCTTCCACCTTATACCGGCTGTTGCTGATATTATGGGTCGCACTTTCCTTATCGTTGAAAGCGAGAAGACCAACGATATCTACCGAGTCGGGTATTGAGTGATTGAAACGCAGGGTGTGGACCATGGATTCTTTTGTTTTCGGGTTCGAAGTAAAATTAAACGGGCTCAATGTTGTTGTGTATGTGTTTCCCCCATCCTGAATATAGACATCGCCTTCATAGAGGGTTGTTCCGGATGAATTCTTCAGAAAGCTCTTCCCGTCCTTCCAACCGTATTCGAATTCGCTGATATTGAGGCTGTACCATAACCGGGTATTGGGGGCGAAGTCATAACCTGTTTTAAAAAACAGGCCGTGGTCTTCATACCAGTTGTCGCCCTGATGACCGATCTTGTAGCGATCATTTCCGGTTTGCGGATCAACATCCTTTTCCCAGCCTGTTACTATCGGGATATTGGGATCAAGCACACCTGTAACGGGGGTGTTCAGGCTTTTGTAAGAAGGAGTCGTGACATAGCCGTCCGAACTACGCGATTTGAAACTGAACGAGTAAAAAAAACGGTCGCCAAGGATGGTGGGGTCAAACCAGAAACTCCGTTTCCTGCCACCATTTTTCTTTCCAAAAGGTCGATCGGCAAATCTGAAACTGTAAAAATGGCTGTTCCAGTTGCCGTAAGAAGCCGAGGCATCTATCTCCGCATCTTCCGGTATTTTTGTTGTATAATTAATAACGCCGGTCTGGGCCAACGTTCCGTATAGCGCGGAAAACGGCCCTCTGACCACGTCAATTCTTTCCACATCCGGCATCGGTATGGCACCGGTATGCGAATAGTAGCCGTAATCGTACCAATTGACCCCGTCAACCTGAACAAGGGCTCTTTGGCTGCGGATAACAGGCCGGGCCCAATAGTCCGCCAGCCCCCGGTACTGCCTTGGCCAGATCCCTTCCGTCAGGACAAGCGGTTTAAAGGGGTGCTCGGAATTAAAGGCCTTTATTTCATCTTCCGTAATGACGGAAACGCTTGCCGGAGCATCTATCGGCGCTTTTGGTGTTCTTGTTGCCATAACCGTTATGGGTTCAAGTTGGTACGGTTCGGCATCATGTCTGACCGTCGACTGGTGGCCGGCGTCTTCTGTCTCAGCCCACACCGGTTGACAAATAAAAAAGATCATTGCCGCTGCAAAACACAATATCGATTTCAACTTCATTTCAAATCCTCCTCCAAATAAAAAAGCCACGAAGTCGCTCTCCTTTCCGGGAGCACAGACCTTCGTGGCCTTTTGTTCAGGCTCTTTATATTGTTTCCGCCGATATACGGCGACATGACTTTTGGCTTTGCCCTGAAATTAAACCGTTTGCGACTTCTGCCGCAGATTAAGAAAGAATTTTTTTACTTGATATTTTCCGGGAAGTCAAGATTTTTCGCCAATTATTGTTGTTAGCACGTCGAGTATCCGGTATTCTTGACATGAAGCCATCTCAAAAAAAAACGAGGTAGTATTACAGCGCAACCAAGTTGAACCATATCGAGGAGATTCTCTGCATGGTATTCGTATCGAACAACCCATCGCCTGAAGTTTTGCAGCCAGGCGCAGAGGGCATCCTCCGGGATTTTTTTGAGACAGGTTCTAAACTGCGGGGACGTGACCGTTATGGGCAGGGGACCTGGGAAGTATTGTCCCACTACCTGAAATCCGGTGTTTCATATGATGACACGTTTCCTGGCGGTGTGATCGTGGTTCAGACCTTTGGTCGGTTTATGGAAAACCCGGAACCAGGATTCCCGAAAATTGTGCCTTATCTGATTGATTTTTTAATTTTTTGCACTTATAGTAATCAAAGAACTTGTTTTTCCCCCTGGCGTTCTTGGCATCTTGAGTGAGCGTAGCGAACGGGCGATGTGTTTTTGGGTTAAACCGTTAAGGCGCAAAGCGCCAAGAGACTTTGAATGATTTTTTTCCCTTCTGGACTCCGGTTTCTGGTATTTTGTTTTTTTTTTCTCTTTTTGACTTAAGTCAAGGATGGTTCTGTCCGGCGCATGTATATTGTCGCCAAAAACAGCAAATAAAGCTGTGGCGAACGGAACGCTGCAACGCGAAAATCCGGAAAGGTCTACATTAATATACACAAACGAAAAGGAGGCAAACCATGTTTTGTTATCAGTGCGAACAAACGGCAAAGGGTCAGGGATGTGATAAAATCGGCGTATGCGGCAAAAAACCCGATGTGGCCGCTCTGCAGGACCTGCTGCTGTATGCGGTTAAGGGGCTGTGCCAGTATGCGGTGGAAGGCCGGAAAAAGGGAATCCGGGATGCAAAGACCAACCAGTTTATCTGCGAGGCCATTTTCTCCACATTGACGAACGTCAATTTCGATCCGGAACGGTTTGTCGACCTGATCAATGAATGTGCCCGGTTACGGGATGAATTAAAAGGAAAAACCGGTGCTGAAATTTCCGGTGGAGCAGCGACATTCGTGCCGGAAGACTCGATGGATGCCCTGGTTGCCCAGGGAGAAAAGGTGGGTATTAAGTCTGACCCCGAGATAGATCCGGACATCCAGTCGCTGAAACAGTTGCTCACTTACAGTATCAAGGGTGTTGCCGCCTACGCGGACCATGCAGCCATATTGGGGCAGGCCGACGATGCCGTGTACGATTTCATCCAGGACGGTATGGTTGCTACGCTGGATACGGAAATTGGTGTGGATGACCTTATCGGACTGGTGCTCAAGTCCGGCGAGATCAACTTAAGGGCCATGGAACTGCTGGATACCGGCAATACCGGAGCCTATGGGCATCCCGTCCCCACAAAGGTGCCCCTGTACCCGAAAGCGGGAAAAGCCATCCTGGTGTCCGGCCATGACCTCAAAGACCTGGATGAAGTCCTGAGACAGACCGAGGGTAAGGGAATCAACGTTTATACCCATGGTGAAATGCTGCCCTGTCACGGATATCCCGAATTGAAGAAGTATCCCCATTTTTGGGGTCATTACGGAACGGCCTGGCAAAACCAGGCAAGGGAATTCGACGAATTCCCCGGAGCGATCATCATGACCACCAACTGCATCCAGAAACCCAGGGAGACTTACCGGGACAATATCTTTACCACCGGCCTGGTGGGATGGCCCGGGGTCAGACATATTGCGGACAAAAATTTTGCACCGGCCATCGATAAAGCTCTGGAAATGGAAGGCTTTAAGGAAGACGGTCAGGGCAAGTCCGTCATGGTGGGATTCGCCCACAATGCCGTCATGGGTGTGGCCGGACAGATAATCGAGGCGGTGAAAAATAAAAACATCCGTCATTTCTTCCTGGTGGGCGGATGCGACGGCGCCAAGCCCGGCCGAAGCTATTACACGGAATTCGTCGAGAAAATTCCCAAGGATTGCGTGGTGCTGACCCTCGCCTGCGGTAAATTCCGGTTTTTTGACAAGGATCTGGGCGATATCGGCGGCATTCCCCGGCTTTTGGATGTGGGGCAGTGCAACGATGCTTACTCCGCCGTTCAGATTGCCGTTGCCCTGGCAAATGCATTTGAATGCGACGTAAACGACCTGCCGCTCTCCATGATCATTTCCTGGTATGAACAAAAGGCCGTGGCGATCCTGCTGACCCTGCTCTACCTGGGGATCAAGGATATCCGGCTCGGCCCCAGCCTGCCGGCATTTATTTCGCCCAACGTACTGAATGTGCTGGTTGAAAAATTCAACATCATGCCGGTAAGCACCCCGGATGAGGATCTAAAGGCAATATTGGGATAGTCAACCCGCGGGGTAAGGGGCGCGACTTGCTCCCCGCATTTGATGCTGCATTGCCAAAGCGCAGGTGATGCCTTATATTGCGGTAAAAGATTGTAACGGTAAAAAGGGAATTGGGTCGGTATTTACTACATATCAAAACAAAATTGAAACTTGAAATTTAACACGCCATGCATTCGACGGCTGTCGAATGCATGGACAGGGGGAGTGACCATGAAATGTCCCGGACAGGATATGCAATACTGGAAACCCGGCGCGATATATGATGCCAAATGTCCCAAGTGCGGGCATAACGTGGAATTCTTTAAAGATGACCCCACGCGCAAATGCCCGAACTGCGGTCACCGGTTCGTCAACCCCAAGATGGATTTCGGATGTGCCGCCTATTGTCCGTTTGCCGACCAATGCGTGGGTGACCTGCCCCCGGAAGTGGTGGCCCAGCGGCAAGATTTGATCAAAGATCGTGTGGCCATTGAAATGAAGCGCTATTTCAAAAACGATTTTAAACGGATCGGCCACGCCACACGGGTAGCGCGGTACGCTGAAAGAATCGGAAAAGACGAGGGCGGCAACCTGGCCGTTATTCTCATTGCCGCCTATCTCCATGATATCGGAATCCCCGAAGCTGAGAAAAAATACAACAGCAGTGCGGCGAAATACCAGGAACAGGAAGGCCCGCCGGTGGCTGAAAGCATATTGAAAAAGCTAAACGCACCAGAAGAACTGGTTAAAGAGGTATGCGACATTATCGCCCATCACCACCATCCGAGGCCGGACGACAGCCTTAATTTCAAGGTTGTATATGATGCTGATTTAATAGCGAATATTGAAGACAATCAAAAAGAAAAAGCCATTGATGGAAAAAAGATTGAACATATGATCGAAACCGCTTTTTTGACCCAAGGCGGGAAAAACCATGCAAAAAAGGTGCTGTCAAAAGGATAAATGCCATGAAAGTAATGCGTAAAATCATACAAATAGACGATGAGAAATGCGACGGTTGCGGACAGTGCATCCCGTCCTGTGCCGAAGGAGCCCTTGAAATCGTGGACGGCAAGGCTCGGGTCGTTGCGGAAAAATTCTGCGACGGCTTGGGCGCCTGCCTGGGCGAGTGCCCAAACGATGCATTGACCATCATAGAGCGCGAAGCGGAAGAATTCGACGAAGAAGCCGTTGAGCACCATCTGTCAACCCAGGAAGAAAAAGCGGACAAGCCTGAAAAAGTACTCCCCTGCGGATGTCCGTCTGCCACGATCCAGGATTTTGCACCGCCCAAAACACCGTGTCAGCAGGCCAATGCACCCAGGGCCATGGCCTTTGACGGGGAATCGACCCTGACCCACTGGCCCATCCAGATCCGGCTGGTTCCCCCGGATGCGGGGTTCCTGAAAAATGCGGACCTGCTGGTTCTGGCCGATTGTTCGGCAGTGGCGTTTCCCACCCTCCACCGGGATTTATTAAAGGGCAAAGTGGTATTGATGGGGTGCCCCAAATTTGATGAAGCAGATGAATATGTCCGGCGGTTTGCAGAAATTTTCAGGGTCGCCGATATCAGAAGCATCACCACCGTGGTGATGGAAGTGCCCTGTTGTTCGGGCCTTCCCATGATCGTGAAAAAGGGTATGGCGGCTGCCGGAAAAACCGTTCCCATGGAGGAAGTCACCATCAGCGTGAGGGGAAAAGTCTTGGCACCTGTCGAGCGCCCTGTTAAAGCAGCGGGTTAGAGACGGCTTATGGCATCCACAAGCGCGGGCAGAATAACGCCGGAAGGCCCGCGCAGGCTGACCCGGCAATGTGGGCTAATGTCGCTTTCATACGCGTTGACCTCTATGACCGGGTTGCCGTCTCTTAAAATTTTCCTGGGAAAGGCCGCTGCCGGATAAACCGTGGCGGACGTGCCCACCACGATCATACAGTCGCATTTTGCTGTTTCGGTTTCACATGCGGAAAGAACGTCCGGGGGAATGGGTTCGCCAAAAAAAACCGTGTCGGATTTTAAAATACCCTTGCAGGAGGGGCAAATCGGCGGCAGTTGCGTCGTGGATATTTCTTCCGGATCATACCGCCGGTTGCAGTTGATGCACCGAAGGAGCATGGCATTGCCGTGGATCTCCAGGACATTACGGCTGCAGGCTTCGGTGTGGAGGTTATCGATGTTCTGAGTGATGACGGCCCTTACGACCCCCATTTCCTCCAGTTCGGCAAGGGCCAGATGCCCCGCGTTGGGCACGGCGTTTTTCAATGCATCCACCAATTCCACCATGGGCCCTTTTGGGTTAAGGCGACTCTCCCATGCTTTTTTCGGATCGTCCAAAAAACGCTGATACCCGTCCATGGGGGGTTCCCCGTGCTTGGCCCAGATTCCTCCGGGACCCCGAAAAGGCGGAATACCACTTTCAACACTGATGCCCGCACCGGTAAGTGCAATGACATATTTTGCCTTGACCATAATCCGAGCCGCTTTCCAAAGTAAATCCTCATTCATGACGTCATCTCCCGAGGCCTAAATGTCTTGAAGAATTTTTTTCACGACGTTACCGTCAGCCCTCGGCCCGAAATGCTTCATGATAAGCCCCATGGCCTGTATCTTATTTTTAAATGCTGAAAAATCGACATTCTCATGAATCCAGCCGATGATTTCATCTTCTGATGCCTGTTCAGGCATATAAGCCTCAACAATGGATATGAATTCGGAGTCCTCTGATATCCCTTGTTTCTGAAGCAGCTCTCTTTCAGACTTGATCAGTTTTTTCAAAATGCCTATTATCTGGTCATCGGTCAGCTCTTTTTGTTCCAGTCGCCCGAATTCTCCTAAAATCACGCGGATGGCGTCTTTTTTCACACTGTCCCTGGTCTTCATTGCCAGGGCCAGGTCGCTTTTAATTTTTTCCTGAAGGCTCATCTTCAAATTTCCTCTTTAAAATCGGCGCGGTTCATGTCCGGTGTTATATCCGAACCTGGCGCTTATTTTTTTGACGGCGCGGGGTGAAGGAATTTTTGCTCTATAAAATCGGCGATCTTCTCGATTTCCTCGAGTGCGAAATCCGGTACATGAAGATCCATTTTCCGATCCGATACAAAGGCCACCAGCTCATCATTATCCAGGCAAAGGGGATGCTTATGCGCCGCAGATCGGAAAATTTCAATCTTGGGCAACTTTTCTTTTTTATACCCTTCCGCAATAACCAGATCAACATCCTGAAAATAGGTCAACAGGTCTTCCAGTCCCAGGGGACACTTTTTTTTGATCATGGCCATGCTGTCCGCAGAAGCTACTATGACCGTATCCGCTCCGGCCTTCTGATGACGCCAACTGTCTTTGCCTTCCCTGTCCATATCAAAGCCGTGGTGAGCATGTTTCATCACCCCGATTACATACCCGCGTTTTTTCAGTTCAGGGATTAGTTTTTCAATCAAAGTGGTTTTGCCGGCCCCGGACTCGCCGACAACGGAAACAACCGGGGGCATAAACATCTCCTTTTCAATTCCATGTGAGAAACAATTTTCCGTTATCCCGACCCATCAGGCGCATCGTAAGTATGGGTGCTGTCAGATCATAAATCATGTATCTGATAGGCATAATTCATACAACAGCATGTTTTCGAATGCAATTCATAAAATATTCTATTGATTTACGCGTAAAAACAACAAGAATTACAAAAGAATAAATATTTTGACATATTTGGGTTTACTTGATATTTTTTGAAAATAGTAAAAATAACCAGCACCGTACCTAACCATCGTGGTGATATCCGGATTATCCGGATAAACAAAAAACTCAATTTTGTGTAAAACATGTATTTATCTGTTTTAAAATCAAATTATTTATTCCAGGAGGAGGAAATATCATGGGAAGAAAAACGTTACCAATGCTGTTGATGACCGCGTTATGTGCGATGTTGATCGGATGTGCCGCCCAAACGCCCCAGAAAAAGATGACATTGCCGCTTAACGTGGCGCCCCAGATTGCGGCCGGTCAGTATGTGCAGGATGCGGATATTTTATATGTGATACTGGATGCGTCCTCATCTGTTCCGGTTCCCGGCGGGGACCAGGCCAATGTTAATGCGGCCAAAAATATCGTCAGCCGGATAAATCAAAGGATGCCTGATGTGGAAATAAACAGCGCGTTAAGGCCCTTCGGACTCGGCGATTGTTTATATAACAAGGAAACCCGCCTGCTTTACGGGATTACCCGATTTAACCGTCATTCATTTCAATCCGCACTGGATACGATCACCTGTGTGGCGAACAAAAGCCCCATGAAAAAGGCAATTGACGCCGCAACCGAGGATTTAAAGGACACCAAGGGTAATATCGCCCTGGTGATTGTCAGTGACGGTGTGGGGATGGGAAACGCTCCGGTTGAGGCGGCCAAAAATATGAAAAAAGCACTGGGTGACAGATTGTGTATCTATACGGTGTTGGTGGGAAATAATTATGAAGGCGAAACCTTGATGACCAAAATCGCAAAAGCCGGTGTTTGCGGCGACATGGTCAGGGAAGGGGATATTGCCAATAAAAAAGATATGAGTCGATTCATCGAGAAATTGCTCTTTCATATTTACACGGACATGGATTGCGACGGTGTAAAGGATTCATGGGACAAGTGCCCGAATACGGAAAGAGGTGTGAAGGTGGACGGCTGTGGATGCCCCATGGCCATGGATTCGGATGGCGACGGAGTTTATGACGACAAGGACCAGTGCCCCAATACGCCCAAGGGAGCCAGGGTTAATTCCGTGGGATGCTGGGCCCTGAAAAATGTTCTGTTTGATACGGACAAGGACAATATTAAACCGGCTTTTTATTCGGATTTGCATGAAGTCTTAGCGGTTCTGGAAAAAAATCCCACCCTTACCATCGAAATTCAGGGACATACGGACAATGTGGGCGGAGCTGCATACAATAATGCCCTTTCCCAGAGACGTGCAGATGCGGTCATGAACTACCTTGTGGGAAAAGGCATTGCTGAGAAGCGGCTGACGGCCGTGGGCTATGGTTTTGACAAGCCGGTGGCGTCAAACGATACAAAAGAAGGCCGGGCTCAGAACAGGCGGGTGCAATTGGAACCTCTGAGCCGGTAAGCCCGGATAGATATCGCAAAATGTATCAGGCGTTATAATAAAACAGGGATGCCGGTCAGATTCATGAGATAAGGGGAAACCATGAAAAAGCTTATCAAATGGGGGGTGATCATTGGCGGATCAATCCTGGTCCTCGTTTGTGCCGTACTTCTCATTGTGCCGTTTTTTTTGGACATGGAACAATATAAACCCATGATTGAAGAAAAGGTCTCGGCTGCGGCAGGGAGGCCTTTTTCAATCAACGGCGATATTCAGCTCTCCCTGTTTCCCCTTGCCGGTATTTCATTTACGGATTTGCAGATCGGCAATCCCGAAGGCTTTGAAGAAAAAGAATTCATCAGCATCAAGAACTTTGAAGCACGGGTCAAGCTCCTGCCGCTGCTTTTTAAGGACGTTCAAATCAACCGTTTTATCATAGAAGAACCCAGAATCGTTCTGGTCACGCAAAAAAACGGCCGGGTCAACTGGGAGATGCCGTCAAAAACCCCTCCTGTGAAAACTTCTGAAAAGAAAGAAGACGAAAACCAACCCGGTTCCGGTATTTCTTTAAAAAACCTGGCGGTCGGCGAAATGGTCGTCACAGACGGTTTGGTCCAGGTGATTGATCATTCCCAAAAAAGTCGCACCGAGATTTCTAAAATTGCGGCAAAAATCAACGACCTCCGCCTTGATCGACCTGTTAAGCTGTTTCTTTCCGCAAATATTAACGGCCTTCCCATATCATTAAGGGGCCAGGTGGGGCCGTTGGGCCGGGACATCGGCGCCGGTGATATTCCGGTTGATCTTATGACAATCGTGCTCAATGAAGCGAAAATAGTCATAACCGGAAAAGTTCTTCACCCCATGAATCAACCGGCCTTTAACCTGACGGTGCGGGCCGAGCCCTTTTCTCCGAAAAAATTGATTCCGGCACTCATCAAGGATATTGAAATTCAAACGGCAGATAGGAACGTCTTGAAAAAGATGGCTTTCGGCATGACGTTAAACGGTAATGCCGATGCCGTGTCGATTTCAGAAGGAAGCATCGTCCTTGACGATTCGACACTTGCATTTAACGCAAAAATCAAAGCCTTTGAAAAGCCGGATCTGTCTTTTGATGCGACACTGGATCAAATCGATGCAGACCGTTACCTGCCGCCGAAAAAAGAAGCTGAAACACCGGTTGGACAGCAAGAAGCATCCGCTTCCAAAGCAGAACCGGATTACGGGCCCCTCCGGTCACTCGTCTTGAAAGGAAATATAAAAGTCGGGGCCTTAAAGGTCAATAACATCCGGATGCAGAACCTTGTCATAACACTGACGGGAAACAGGGGGATAATCAGGGCCAATCCCCTTTCCTTGGATTTGTACGGAGGCCGGGTGGATGCCAATGCGGTATTGAATGTTGCGACGGATACCCCCAAAACGGTATTTCAGTTAAATGCCGATAACATCCAGGCAAACGCGTTATTAAAAGATCTTTTGGGAAAAGATATTATAGAGGGAGTGCTGAAGGCGAAGATTGATCTTCAGACCGTGGGCGCCGACCCGGAAGCCGTAAAGCAGTCTCTGAGCGGCATCACGAATGTATTATTTAGAGACGGCGCCATTAAAGGGATCGATCTCACCGCCATGGTAAGAAACGTGAAAACCGCATTCGGTCTGGTCCAATCAGGCGAATCCGGGGAAACACAACCGCGGACCGATTTTTCCGAATTCCACCTTCCCTTTGTCTTTAAAAACGGGATCGCCAATACATCGGCCACGCAACTCGTATCACCGCTGGTCCGTGTGACGGCCGAGGGCCGGGCGGACCTGGTGAATGAAAGCCTGGATTTTCGGGTTAAGCCCAAATTCGTGGCCACTGTAGCGGGTCAGGGGGATACAGAAAACCGGTCCGGGGTAATGGTGCCGATACGGATTACCGGCAGTTTTTCATCTCCGAAATTCGCTCCGGATATCGGCGGCATCATAAAGCAGGGTCTGGAAGGCAATCTGCCGGTTCCGGGAAATTTAAAAGATGTTCTCGGCGGAGGCAATGCCTCCGATGACAAGTCCGGCTCCCTGGAAGAAGCCACAAAGGGATTGCTCAAGAATCTGCCATTCGGCAGATAATCTTGCATCTCTTTAGCCTATTCCAAAAGCCGTTGGGGCAAGATGGGCAAACAGCTAAAAAATGGGACCTCTGAACTGTAACGGGAATTTATGAAAACGGCAAAGGATATTATGACCGGAAATCCGGTGACGGTGTCCCCGGAAACGGAGATTCTCCAGGCGGCAAAACTTCTCCTGGAAAGACGGATTAACGGCGTACCGGTTGTCGATGACACGGGCAAACTGGTGGGAATTATCTGTCAGAGCGACCTGATCGTTCAACAGAAAAAAATGCCGATACCATCGTTGTTCACATTTCTGGATGGTATTGTCTCGTTGACATCCATGAAGCAGATGGAAAAAGAAGCCCGGAAAATTACTGCAATAACCGTGGCTCATGCCATGACGGCCAACCCTGTCACCATTAAGCCGGACACCACCATAGAAACAATGGCCGAGTTGATGGTGGATAAAAAATTTCACACGCTTCCCGTGGTGGATAATGGTAAATTAGTTGGAATCGTTGGGAAAGAAGATATTTTAAGAACATTGATGCGACAATAATGTTTTTTTACCTCCCATGTTTCATCTTCCCTGATTTTCCGTATTCGTTCAAAGACCGGTAAGGAAAAATTGCAACAGCCGAGAATCTCTCTCCCCATCTTTGTAAAGGGGACTTAAAGAAATTATGCGATTTTGATGTTGAATTCCCATTTTCTGATCAAGGAGGAAAACCTTATGGCAAGTGAGAAATTGAAACATATCATAGAATTACTGAAATCCATGCCGGTTGATGAAGACGCATCCTTTCAGGAAATGCGGGCGGAAATGGAAAATATGTTGATTCTTCAAACACCCACGGAAGGTTTTGATTTTTCACCGGTTTCCGTCGATAAAGTACCTGCTGAATGGGTGTTGCCGGAAAATGCCGGAAAGGACGGTGTGATATTGTATCTCCATGGCGGCGGATATTGCATCGGTTCCATCAATACCCATCGGGCCATGGTAGCCCGAATTGCCAGAGCATCGAAGGCCCGGGCGCTTTTAATCGATTACCGGCTTGCACCGGAAAACCCGTTTCCGGCGGCGGTAGAGGATGCAACAACCGCCTATCGATGGCTTCTTGAAGAAGGCATATCCCCTGAAAAAATTGTCATTGCGGGTGATTCCGCAGGCGGCGGACTTACCGTGGCCACGCTGTTGAATTTAAAGGACGGTAAAACCCCCTTGCCGGCTGCGGCGGTTTGCATTTCACCATGGGTTGATTTGACAATGAGCGGGGAATCCATGAAGACCAGAGCAGCGGCAGATCCCATGGTGCGGTATCAAGGAATTGTTAAAATGGCCGAAGCATACTTGAACGGAAAAGATCCCAAACTACCTCTTGCCTCGCCCCTGTTCGGAAATCTGGAAAATTTGCCGCCCATGCTCATTCATGTCGGCACCGCCGAAGTGTTGCTGGATGACAGTCTGCGTCTGGCCGAAAAGGCAAAGGCAGCGGGAGTGGATGTGACGATTGAAACCTGGGAAGACATGATTCATGTATGGCATACGTTTGCGGAAATGTTGCCTGAAGCAATGGAAGCCATTGACATCATCGGAAAATATATTTTACAGCATATCCAATAATGATAGTTTACAGATAAAGGATAAAATCTATGAATCCATATGAAATTGCCTGCCGGCAGGTGGATATTGCCGGAAAATATCTTGATATCGATGACGGGCTGCTTGAATTCCTGAAACACACCAAACGGGAACTTGTGGTCCATTTCCCCGTAAAACGGGATAACGGCAAGCTGGAGGTTTTTACCGGCTACAGGGTTCTTCATAATCCCGCCCTTGGACCGGGCAAGGGCGGAATCCGGTATCACCCGGATGTGTGCCTGGATGAGGTTCGGGCACTGGCCATGTGGATGACCTGGAAAACGGCCGTGATGAACGTGCCCTTCGGCGGAGCCAAGGGCGGGGTGACCTGCAATCCCAAGGAATTGTCCCAGCAGGAAATCGAACATATCACCCGACGGTTCACATGGGAAATCGCCCCGTTTATCGGTCCCAAATCCGATATTCTGGCCCCGGATGTCTATACCAACCCCCAGGTGATGGCCTGGATCATGGATACGTACAGTATTTTAAAAGGGTATTCGGTTCCCGAAATTGTAACCGGAAAACCCATTGAAATCGGGGGCTCGGCAGGCCGGTTCAAAGCTACGGGCAAAGGGGTTTATCTGACAAGCGTTAATGCGGCCCCCCATGTCGGAATAGGGAATTCCGTCAAGGGAACTCGGGTGGTCATTCAGGGCGCCGGCAATGTGGGAGAAATAACCGCTAGATATTTTTGCCAGGCCGGTGCAAAGCTCATCGCCATCAGTGATTCCAGGAGTGCCGTCTTTAATCCCCGGGGAATCAAGGCGGATGAAGCCATGTCCTGTAAACAGAAAAACGGAAAATTTGTTGGCCGGGAACTGGGGGCGGAAGAGATTTCCAATGCGCAGCTCCTGGAACTGGAATGCGACATACTGATCCCAGCGGCCCTGGGAAACCAGATTACCAAGAAAAATGCCGGAAACCTGAAATGCAAACTGGTGGTGGAAGGGGCCAACGGCCCGACAACGCCCGAGGCGGACGAGATTCTCTTTGAGAGAAACATCATGGTGGTTCCGGATATCCTGGCCAATGCCGGGGGGGTGACGGTTTCCTATTTTGAGTGGGTCCAGAATGTCCAGGAGTTGATGTGGAGCGAACATGAGGTCTTCGAACGCCTGGAAAAAATCATGGCCAGAGCTTTTAACGAGGTCCTGCGGATTGCCGAAGAAAAAAAGGTCAGTATGCGCACGGCGGCCTATATCCTCGGTGTGGGGCGTGTGGCAAAGGCCATGCAGTTAAGGGGAATATATCCCTGACAACCGACCGGACGTTTTCGGGCGTTCTGAAAACGGCGTTTGATGGAAAGAAGGCGGTTTGGATATTGCGGCAAAGAATAAACCCGGAATAAGAAAAGCGACACCGACCTCATTTTGACTTCAGTCCTCTGATTCCCGGTTTCCGGTTCCTGAATGCTTAAGCATAACGGAGGAAAAAATGAAAGATATATCCGCATGGGTGTTGATTGCCCTTTTGATGACGACGAGCCTCTTTTTCGCCTGTTCCGATAAAGATAACGGGGTAAAGGAAAAAAATGTCGTTGAAAAGATAAGCGATGACGCTGCAAAGAAAATTTCCGACAAAATACTGGAGCCGGTTGAAAACGCCCGGGATGTAAAGGTTATGGAAGACAAGCGGCTGCAGGAACTTGAGAAGGCCATGGTTGAGTAATTCGGTGGTCGGATTTTTATTAATCAGTTTAGGATTTACGAGGATGAATTCGCAAAAAGTTGCTTTCCGACTTTTTACGAGACCATCAAGGAGAGGGTTCTTATTTTGTTACCCATCGGAATTATTGCAAACCCTGCTTCGGGAAAGGATATCCGGCGGCTGGTAGCATTCGGATCGGTGGTTCCCAACAGCGAAAAAATAAACATGGTGAAGCGAATTCTACTCGGACTGGATTCCATGGGGGTGGAGAAAGTTTTTCTGATGCCTGAAAACGCCGGTATCTGCAGGCTGGCCCTGGACCGGTTGAATGTTTCCCTTGAGGCATCCTTTCTGGATATGCAGCTGGAAAATTCCCAGAACGACTCGACACGGGCAGCCCGATTGATGAATGAGATTGGGGTGGCGTGTATCATCACCCTTGGCGGTGACGGAACCAACCGGGTTGTTTCAAAAGGATGCTTGGATACGCCGCTTTTGTCGGTGGCCACCGGAACCAACAATGCCTTTTGCTATATGGTCGAAGGAACCCTTGCCGGTATCGCCGCCGGTGTGCTGGCGTCCAACCACTTCCCCGTTGATGCGTTGACCCGGAAGGCCCCGAAACTCGAAATCCTGAAAGATTCGGAGTTGCTGGACATTGCTCTGGTTGACGTGGTGGTGTCATCTTCAGAATTTGTGGCATCCAGGGCCGTATGGGATGTGGACACCTTAAGAGAAATTTTTTTAAGCCAATCCGAACCCGGAAATATCGGATTTTCCTCCCTTGGAGGATATATATGCCGGCTGCCGGAAAATTCGGGAAAAGGACTGTATATCGTCGTCGGTAAAGGAGGGCAGAAAGTCAGGGCGCCCATTGCGCCGGGACTGGTTCGATGGGTTCCCATTGAATCCCACCGGATGTTTGAATCCGGTGAAACCATACCGGTGAAAACAAAACATGGCGTCATTGCCCTGGACGGAGAACGGGAAATCACCATAAGCGAGGAAGACCGGATATCAATCCGACTGGACCTGGAAGGCCCGCGCGTACTGAATCTGACCGAGACGCTGAGGCATGCATCTGTAGATTGCATCTTTATCGCCGAACAGGGCGAGTGACCCCATAACGTCCTGCTTGACCGGAAAAATCGTGTCTGGTATGCAGAAAAGTCAAATAAATTAGTAAGGACAAGTTCATGCTGATTACGGAAATACTTGCCAGAAATGCCCGCATGTACGGTAATGAAACGGCTCTCATCGAACGGGAACCGGCTAAAAACATCAGGAAAGAAATCACCTGGAAAGAATTTAACGACCAGGCAAACCGGATCGCCTCTGCATTGATTAAAATGGGCGTTAATAAAGGAGACCGGGTCGTCCACCTGATGACCAACTGCATTGAATGGCTGCCGATTTATTTCGGCATATTGCGAACCGGGGCATGGGCCGTTCCCCTTAATTTCCGGTTTGTCGCCGAAACCATCAAACGGTGCATTATCACCGCGGAAGCCGGGGTCCTCATTTTCGGCGAAGAGTTCATCGATCGTATCAATTCGGTGAAACCGGAACTGGACGAAACGGTCCGGCAGTATATCTTTGTCGGGCCGAAATCGCAAAAACCCGACTACGCCGAATACTACGAAGACCTGTTTTCTGTTGAGCAGGCCGAAAATCCCGGTGTTGGGATTGACATCAATGATGAAGCGGCCCTGTATTTCACATCCGGGACCACGGGAACACCCAAAGCGACATTAATAACCCACAGAAACCTGGAATTCGCCTGCTATATTGAAAACAATCATCACCGGCAGACGCACCAGGACAATTTTCTTTGTATCCCGCCGCTGTATCACACCGGCGCTAAAATGCACTGGTTCGGCAACTTCCTGGTGGGAGCAAAGGCCGTAATTTTAAGGGGAGTGGAACCGAAATGGATACTGGAGGCGGTTTCAGAGGAAGGCGTCACCATTGTCTGGCTGTTGGTTCCCTGGGCACTGGACATATTATTTGCCATTGAAAGCGGTGAGTTGAAGTTGCACAATTTTCACCTGGACCAATGGCGTTTGATGCATATCGGCGCCCAGCCTGTTCCGCCCAGCCTGATCAGGGAGTGGTTAAAGGTTTTTCCCCATCACCAGTACGACACCAACTATGGATTGACGGAAACCACCGGACCGGGGTGCATCCATCTGGGTATGGAAAATCTCCACAAGGTGGGGGCCATCGGGATCCCGGGGTTTGACTGGGAATTTAAAATTGTCGATGCCCAGGGAAACACCGTTTCGAACGGAAAACCGGGAGAACTGGTGGTAAAGGGCCCGGGCGTGATGAAAGCGTACTATAAAAACGAGGCAGCCACCGGAGAAACGTTGAAAGACGGCTGGTTGTTCACCGGTGACATTGCCCGACAGGATGAAGATGGTTTCATATGGCTGGTGGACCGGAAAAAAGATGTAATTATTACGGGCGGAGAAAATATCTACCCCGTGGAAATCGAGAATTTCCTCCAGACCCATCCGAAAATTCAGGATGTGGCGGTCATCGGCCTGCCGAGTCTGAGGCTGGGAGAGATCGCCGCGGCCATTGTCCAGGTGAAACCCGGATATGAGATCTCAAAGGATGAAATTAATGAATATTGTGCGGCACTGGCCCGATACAAACGGCCCCGGCGCATTATCTTCGGCGACGTTCCGAGAAATCCGACCGGTAAAATCGAAAAACCGAAATTGAGAAAGCGGTATACGGGGGGCGAAGAAAGTATCAAGGTCTGAGCCCCAAACCCATATCGTATGCAAGGAGACGATCCATCATGAAAAAATCGGTTGTAGCTGTTGTTAAGTATGAAGAACCCGTCAAATCAGTAAGAAAAGCGGTTGAAATGTCAAACGGACCGGCGGTTTTTCAATCCGGCGCCAAGGTGTTTATCAAACCCAATATCGTCTTCTGGAACAAACATTACCCCATACCCAAATACGGCTCCATTACAACGAGTCGTGTGATCGAAGATATGATCATTCTGCTGAAGGAATGCGGGATAAACGACATCACCATCGGGGAAGGCACCGTGATCAACAAGTCCGGGGTGAAAGGACTGCAGGAACATGCATTTGAAACCCTCGGGTACAATGTGTTGAAAAAAAAGTACGGGATCAAGACCTTGAATGTTTTTGAAAGGCCGTTTAAAAAAATCGACATGGGCGACGACGTGGTGTTGAATTACAATGAAGATATTTTAAATGCCGATCTTGTGGTGGATATCCCCGTGCTGAAAACCCACGGCCAGACCACGGTCAGCCTGGCTCTTAAAAATTTAAAAGGCTCTATTGATATTCCATCGCGGAAGAAATGCCACAATACGGATCCTGTAAAAGATTTGAATTATTGGGTGTCCAGGATAGTGGAGCCCATGCCGCCGATATTTGCCATCATTGACGGCATCTACAGCCTTGAACTGGGCCCCGGCTATGACGGACGGGCCAGGAGAACCAACCTGCTTATCGCGTCCACGGATGTACTTTCCGCAGACATGTGCGGAGCAAAGGTCCTGGGGTTTGATCCTGCCTCGGTACCCCATCTGGTTCATGTCGCCAAAAAACGCAATCGGCCTCTTGATCTTTCGGATATCGATGTCGTTGGAGAACCCCTTGACAAGGTATCTTCCCCGCATCAAATTGAATATGATTATACCAATAACGGAGAGTTGCCGGCGTACCTGGCGAAATACGGCATTGAAGGAATTTCCTGGCGAAACCCCGGCTCCACTATCTGCACGTACTGTACGGGATTCACCAGCCCCGTATTGACAAACATTGTTTCCACATGGGCTGGCAAGGCTTTCGATGACGTGGAAGTGCTTACGGGAAAGGATATGAAACCCACACCGGGGAAAAAGAAAACCATTTTGCTGGGCAAATGCATTTATGAGGCGAACAAGGACAACCCGGACATAAAGGAAATGTTTGCCGTCAAGGGATGCCCTCCCTCCGAAAAAGGAATTATCAAGGCATTGCAACAGGCCGGTATTCCGGTCAGTGACGATCTCTTTGAAATTTACGACAGCACCATCGTTCCCATTTTAAGCCGCCGGTATACAAGAAAGCCGGAAGAGTTCCAGGAGTCTTTTTATACCGTGGAATCAATGCCGGTAACCTAGTATGCTTTTTATACCCCCTTTGGAAGTCCCCCTTCCCTGGTGGGGAAAGGTGAGAATGAGAGGCAACTAAGGCATTGTGTTTTTCCCCGGCGTTTTTAATCCTTCTCGAGTTCCTTTATATCGGCATAATACTGCAGCACGTCCGGATTGCTCAAGGCGTCTTTGTTCAATACGGGTTTTTTCTCGATGATTTTTTTCACGGCCAGTTCGACCTTTTTCATGTTCAGGGTGTAGGGAATCTCCGGTACGGCAATGATTTTATCCGGAACATGCCGGGGGGAAGCATTTTTCCGGATGGCGTCCTTTATCGTCTTTTTAAACGCCTCGGTCAGGGTCTGCCCCTCTTTCAGTTTTACAAATAAAACCACCCGGACGTCGTTTTTCCAGGACTGGCCGACCACAAGGCTGTCCTCTATCCCATCGATGAGTTCCACCTGGCGGTAGATTTCAGCCGTACCGATGCGGACGCCGCCGGGGTTCAGCGTGGCGTCGGAGCGGCCGAAGATTTTCACGCCTCCGCGGTCGTTGATCAGGATGTAGTCTCCGTGTCTCCAGACACCGGGATACACATCGTAATAAGCGCTGATATATTTTTCATGATCCGGATCATCCCAGAAGTAGATGGGCATGGATGGAAAAGGCGCCGTACAGACCAACTCCCCCTGTTCATTGATAACGGCGTTGCCGGCTTCGTCAAACGCTTCGACTTTCATGCCCAGGCCCCTGCACTGCAGCTCGCCGGCATACACCGGGATCATGGGATTTCCCAGGGCAAAACAGCCGTTAAGATCCGTTCCCCCTGAAATGGATGATAGTTGCAGATCTTCTTTTACTTCCTTATAAATGAATTCAAATCCTTCTTCCGACAGGGGAGAACCGGTTGAAAGAAGGGTTTTAAGAGACGACAGGTCATATGTCTTTCCCGGTTTGATACCGGATTTTTCAAGTGCGGAAATATACCCCGAACTGGTTCCGAATACGGTAATTTTCTCTTTTTCCGCCATCTCCCACAACACTCCCGGATGGGGATAAAACGGGTTGCCGTCATACAGTACAATGGTTGCGCCCACGGCCAGGGAGCTAGTAAGCCAGTTCCACATCATCCAGCCGCAGGTAGTAAAATAGAAGATGGTATCTTCCCTTCCCAGATCCGTGTGAAGCAAAAGCTCTTTCAGATGATTGATGAGCACGCCTCCCGCACTTTGGACCATGCATTTGGGAAGTCCGGTGGTGCCGGATGAATACATGATGTAAAGGGGGTGGTCAAACGGCAGGTGCTCAAATACCGGTTCAAGTCCCGATTCATCCGGTTTAAAGGTCTCGTATAATACGGCATTGGAAATCCCGCCGATATCCGGCAGCGGCGTGGTATAGGGAACGACAACAACTTTTTCCACGGAGGGAAGTTCGTTTAAAATTGTCGAGATGCGTTCCAGAATAGAGAGTGTTTTGCCTTTATAGAAATAACCGTCGGACGTAAATATGATTTTCGGCCGAATCTGGCCGAAGCGGTCCAGAACGCCCTTGATTCCGAAATCAGGGGAACAGGACGACCAGATGGCACCAATGCTGGTGGCGGCCAGCATGGCGATGATGGTTTCAGGCATGTTGGGCATAAATCCCACGACTCTGTCGCCGATACCCACACCGGCCCGGCGCAAGGCGACTGCCGTCTGCCCCACTTCCCGGTAAAGGTCGGCATAGGTGATTTTCCGGACGTTCTGACCTTCACCTTTGAAAATCAGGGCGACTTGATCATCCCTGTATCGCAGAAGATTCTCGGCAAAATTCAATCTGGCGCCGGAAAACCATTTGGCCCCGATCATTTTTCCGGGATCATCAATAACCCGGTAAAATGGGGTCAAGGCCCGGATTTCGGCAAAATCCCACATTGCCGCCCAGAAATCGGCTATATGGGCCACCGACCACTGGTAAAGAGACGGATAATCCTTAAAATGGTGTTCGTATCGTTCGTTTACAAAATTCATAAAACGGCTCATACGGGATTTCTGGATTCTTTCCTTCGAAGGCTGCCATAAGATCTTTTCCATCGTATTTTCCTCCCCTTATAGCGTTCCAACCCACAGGGCAACGGCCATACTCCGACCATTGTTTATAATTTTCTGCTCTTTGGGCTCAATCCAGAACTGGACGGCGTCTCCCTTTTCGAGTATCACCGTGTTCCCGCCATGGATCAGCTCCAGAGACCCTTTCAGAATGCACAGGATTTCCTGGCCGCTCTTGATATTTTTTCGGACGGGGATGACTTTTCCCGGCGCGATGAACATGATCGCACTGTCAATCACCGTTCTGTTTTCCGAAGAAAAAAAACGCCGGGTGACGAATCCCGACCGTGGAATTTCAACATCATCCCATTCCGAACCGCGAACTACGACAAACCGTTCCTGTTTTTCCGCATGGTTCAAAATATCACCGGCATTCACACCAATGGCATTGCATATTTTTATCAGTGTATCCACTGACGGGGAATTCACATTATTTTCAATCTGGCTTAAAAAGCCTTCCGAAATGCCTGCTTTTTCCGCAACCACTTTGAGGGTCAGTTTTTTTTCTTTCCGGGACTTTCTGATCAGTGGGCCGATATTCATAATCGCACAGCTCCGGTTAAAAGTGCTTTCTTGTATAAAATATAATTGACATAATTAAATTATTAATATATATCAATATTAATCATAAGTAAAGATTTAATTTAAAGAATATTGGGCCCGGCGGTCCATATGGAATGAAACGAAGAAAAAATCCTCAAACCCGTTACCAAAAAGGAGGACGTTTTGGATTTCGATCTTTCAACGGAGCAGGAAATGATCCGCAGGGAGGTTCGAAAATTTGCGGAGAATGAGATCGGTCCCGTGGCCAGCGAACTGGATGAAAAGGAGTTGTTTTCCACGGAGCTGACCCGGAAAATGGGTGAAATCGGTCTTTTCGGCATGTTCGTCTCCGAAACATACGGCGGCCAGGAAATGGATTACCTGTCCTATATTATTGCCGTTGAAGAAATCGCCAGGGTCGACGGATCACAGGCTGCCACCGTTGCAGCGGGAAATTCCCTGGGTATCGGCCCCATATTTTATTTCGGGACCGATGAACAAAAAAAAAAGTATCTTCCGGCACTATGCAGTGGAGAAGGGCTGTGGGGGTTTGGATTGACCGAGCCCACGGCCGGTTCAGATGCCGGGGCGAGTAAAACTACGGCCGTACTTGACGGAAATCAATGGGTACTCAACGGGTCGAAAATATTTATCACCAACGCGGCCTGCGAGATGTCAATGGGAGTGACGGTTCAGGCCGTAACGGGAAAACGGCCCGACGGGAAACCTGAATATACCTGCTTTCTGGTGGAACACGGTACGCCGGGTTTTAAGAGCGTTCCCATGCACGGGAAAATGGTGTGGCGGGCCTCAAATACGGCACAGCTCTATTTTGATGATGTGAGAATTCCCAAAGAGAACATCCTGGGAAAAAAAGGCGATGGATTTCACCAGATGCTGAAGACCCTGGACGGCGGCCGTCTTTCCATCGGCGCCATGGGGCTCGGGGGCGCCCAGGGAGCATACGAGGCGGCTTTGAATTACGCCAGGGAAAGGGTCCAGTTCGGGCAACCCATCTGCAAGTTCCAGGCCAATGCCTTCAAGCTGGCCGATTGCGCCACTGAAATCGAATGCGCCAGAAACCTTCTGTATAAAGCCTGCTGGCTGAAAGACCGGAACCGGCCCTTCGGCAAACTGGCCGCCATGGCAAAACTGTTCTGTTCGGAAACAATGGGACGGGTGGTCAATCATGCGGTTCAGCTCCATGGGGGGTACGGGCTTTTTAAGGAATATAACGTCGAGCGATTTTACAGGGATCAAAAACTTCTTGATATCGGTGAAGGGACTTCCGAGGTCCAGCGAATCGTCATATCCCGGCATATCGGATGTTAACCCAATTTAGGAGGAACGATGGAAACCAAGAATCAAAGCCCTTACATAAATATTGATTATTTTGAGGATTTGACTGGCGATATATCCCGTGTATCCGGAAAGGACGAAATCTCCATCGGCGAAAGAATTAAAAGCCTCCGGGAACTTAAGGGAATGTCGATAGATGATGTGTCGCGCGTCACCGGCTTTGACGGAGATCTTTTGCTGAAAATAGAAAATAACGATGTCCAGCCCCAACTGGGAACCATCATCAAGTTGTCCAAGGCCCTGGATTCGGCATTCAGCCTTCTGGTATCCGGCGCCGGCACCGGCCCTTACGCCATAACCCGGAAGAATGATCGAAAACCCATATTGAGATCTGCGTCCGGAAAGGGAAAAAAACGGCTCTATTCTTATAAAGGCCTTGCGCCTGAAGTCGAAGGACGGAGTATGGAGCCCCTGATCGTTGTTCTTGAAGAAGGCATTGACGAGGAATCGTCCGTCCATCATGGTGAGGAGTTTATTTTTGTTCTGGACGGTGTTGTTTTACTTCAACTGGGAGATGACCGGTTCGAGCTTGAACCCGGGGACAGCGTCTATTATTTGTCCAGCGTTCCACATTTTATTTCAGCCAAACATCAAAAGGCTACCATACTGGCGGTTATTTATGAGGGAGGAAAGGAGAAATAAAAAATGACCGAATACGATATGTGGAAAATTTTTCCCCGCATGCCCAGGAAGGTGACCATCGGGGATATTACCGTACGGGACGGTTTCCAGCATGAAGAAAAGTTTATTTCAACGGCAGCTAAAAAGTTTTACCTGGAAGAACTGATATTTGCCGGATGTCGGCATATCGAAGTCACCAATCTTGGCAATCCTTACATCATGCCCCAGTTTAGGGATGCGGAAGAACTGCTGGCCCATCTTCGAGGTGATCGGTTCAGGCAAAAATGCGAGAGAAAAGGGATCCCCCATGAAGACATCTGCCTCACCTGCGTTACGATTCGTGAACCCGCCGTGGATCGCGCCATTGCATTAAAGGAGAAGGGTATTGGCCCGGATCGCGTTCTGATGATGGTTTCCACGGAGGAGGAGCATCATTTTGCCAATTCCGGGACCACTCTGCCCCAGTATTGGCGTGAAGCAGAGCGCTGCATCAAAAAATGTGCGGATGCCGGCATCAAGATGTGCGGCACGGTGAGCACCATCTGGGGAAGTCCCATCGGCGGGGCCACGGACTTAAGAGACGCCGTGGCGTTCACCAAGCGCTGGCTTTCCATCGGCGCCCATGATGTAGAACATGCAGACCATGACGGAAGTGCGTCGGCACCGGATGTATATCGGTATTTTTCCATGATTTTAGATGAAATGCCGGATACCCGGCTGCACATTGCCCATTTCCATGAGACCAAGCGTATGGCGTCCGCATCCGTTCTGGCCGCGCTTCAGGCCGGCATCACGAATTTTGAAGCAACCCTGGGCGGCCTGGGAGGACAGCCGAGCAACTTCATGGACGACTGTCCGGTGAAGGGGACGGGTGAATACTATTACGAAGATCCCCGCTATGTGGGGCTGGTCACCCTGGAAGACACCCTGGTTCAGATTGACGAAATGGGAATCGAGCACGGATATGATGTAGATCGTATCCTGTGGCTGGGAAAGCAGATGGAACGCACCATCGGCAGGCGGCTTCGGTCCGAGGCCGTTTATAACGGCAGAACATTAAAGGAAGGTCACATGAAGTTCGCCCGGCCTGGACTGGCGGAACTAAAGGAAAAGCTAGGGGAATCACCGGGGCAGAGACTGCCGGTGGAGTGGAAAGATAAAGCCATGCTGTCGTAGATCATGCCTTTGTATTTAGAATCCAGAAGTCAATGCCGATAACTTCGCGTAAATGGCCATCATGTTCCATTATGTCAGTCTTAAGTTAATGATATCGATCAGAAGTCAGAATGGAGGAAATAACAACCCATGCGCCGGATCAAGACCGCCATCGATCCCCTGTCGACCGTTTATCGGGATTATGAACGCTGTAACCGGAAACGTATGGCCGATTTTCACGAGCGCCAGCAAAAGGCCCGTTTCCACCGGCCGGAACGCGACATAAATCGGCTGCGTCGACAGAAAAAACTCCTGGTAAGGGAACGTCTCGACATGCTGCTTGACCCGGGCACGCCGTTTCTGGAACTTTCGTCTCTGGCTGCAAACATGGCCTACGACGGCACGGTCCCCAGCGCCGGGCTGGTGTCGGGGGTGGGAATTGTATGCGGCCGTGAAGTCCTGGTAATGGCCAGCGACAGTTCCATAAAAGGCGGCGCGTGGTATCCCCTTACCGTTAAGAAAATGGTGCGGACAACCCATATCGCCATTGAAAACCGTATTCCCATGATCCACCTGGTGGATGCGGCAGGGGCTTTTTTACCCATGCAGTCCGAGCTTTTTCCGGACAGGGACGGGGCGGGGCGGATTTTTCGAAACCAGTGCGTCTTAAGCGCTCTGGGGGTAAAGCAAGTGGCGCTGGTGCTGGGACACAGTACGGCAGGGGGGGCTTACGTGCCCACCTTATGTGATTATTCCGTTATGGTACGCAGGACCGGCGGCGTATTTTTAGGAGGCCCCCCCCTGGTCAAAGCCGCTACAGGGGAAGATGTTTCCGCTGATGAACTGGGGGGTGCGGATGTTCACAGTTCCATCAGCGGTACGGCGGATTACGCCGTTGACTCGGAAAAGGAAGGCATCGCGTTGGTACGTGAAATCGTGGGCACCTTTCCCCGTGAAAAAAAGGCGGCAGTGGAAAGACGGGAAATCGAAGAACCCTACTACGATCCAAAGGAGCTTTACGGCATTATTCCGGATGATGTCAAAAAGCAGTTCGACATGCGAGAGGTGATCGCCCGCATTGTGGACGGCAGCCGTTTCCACGAATTCAAACCCGACTACGGCACCACCGCCGTGTGCGGTTTTGCCTTTCTATACGGATGGAAAATCGGCATTGTCGGCAACAACGGGGTTCTTTTTTCTGACAGCGCCAAGAAATGTACGCAGTTCATGCAAATCTGCAATCGGGATCGTGTTCCGGTAATATTCCTGCAAAACATCACGGGGTTCATGGTGGGAAAGGACTACGAACACGCGGGTATTACCAAGGACGGCGCCAAAATGCTCATGGTCCAGGCCAACCTGGATGTGCCCAAACTCACGATAATGACCAACGGCAGTTTCGGTGCCGGCAATTACGCCATGTGCGGCCGGGCTTATGACGCGCGGTTTATCTTTTCCTGGCCCAACTCCCAGATTTCGGTTATGGGCATGGAGCAGGCGGCTAAAACCCTCACCCAGATTCGGTTAAAAGCCTTGGAACGGCAGGGAAAGACCCTGACCGAGGAAGAAGAACGTGAAATCAACGAGGGCATTACCCAGGACTACCTGGAAAAAAGCAGCGCATACTATGCCACGTCGGAATTGTGGGACGACGGTATCATAGACCCCGTGGATACCCGAAAGGTATTGGGAATTGCCCTGTCGGTATCACTGAACCGTGATTTCGGTGAAACACCTCATGGGATTTTCAGAATGTGAGCTCCCCGTCCCCTGAAATATTTACAAAACGGTCGATACCTGTTAAAAGTCTTACTTAAGATGGATCACCGACTTTTCCGGCCACCCGGGATTTTGATTGAAAAATACGTAGTGACTGGAAAGGCATGAGGTGGGATTCCCCAAAAAGCTGTTTCAAGCATCAAACCATTTCTGATAAAAACTCATGCGATCCTCATAAAAAGCAACCATTTCCCGGTTTTCTTTTCCATGCAAGCCGATTTCTGAAAAATACGAAAGGGCGTTTTCGATGTTTAACCTGGATAAGGCTTCCGGCTGTTCGATTTCTCCCTGCTTGAGCAGGATATTGCCGAACAACAGTATTTTTTTCAGTCGGTCTTTTGAAGACCGCTGGTCAACAGATTGCCGGGACAGCCATTTCAGCACAAGACCATAGGATTCGATAAACGGCTTTAAAAAAGCGGCGAACTGTTTTAATTTCCGGTAACCCGGTGACGTAATCGTATAGGTCTCCGGTTGGATGGGATGGGGGATGAGGATGTCGTCATCAATAAATGCCTTGATACTCTTTCTCAAATAAAATTCAACAGGCTGTTCATTGTCCCGGATAAATTCCTGACTGAAAAAGCCGGCAAGAAACTGATAATCGGCAAGAATATCCGCTGTCCTGAATATAAATGCGTCTTTTGACAGAATGGCAAGGCCGGCATAGGCAGCAGGAATGAAATGGGTGATGGCGTTGTTTTTGTAATATTCCAGTTCATGCCGTTTGTTTTTCCTGATGATCAGGGTATCCGTGTCTTGCCATATGCCGGGTTCGGCCTGAACAGCATCAATGATCTTTGCCTGGAGATAATGGTTAAGAATCCGGCCGGTGATATGGCGTGGATAGGCCGTCAATGAATCGCTCACCGGAGATTTCCGTGACACCAGGTATGATACATAGGTCTGGATCTGATTCATCAGGCTTTTAAAGGTGCGGGAATTTTTCCGGGAATTCAGCAACGATGCGGCAACAATGGACCTGGGCATCGCAATGGTGGCCCGATCGATTTCGTTCATGATTTTGTTGCCCAGTTCACGGCAAACGAAATTCTTTTGTTTTGAAGAAAGACCGCCCGCCGGTAAGTTCTTTTGGGCGATATAATCGTTAAGATCGATGGGATCATTGAACTTCACAAAAATCTTTCCATATCGTTTCTTCAACAACTTCCGGACCTTTAAAATCTGCCTGGCGCTTTCCGGTTGTTTTTGGCCTCCTTCGATTTCATGCAGATATTCCTTTTCTTCAGGAACGCGTTCGTACCCGATATAAACCGGAACAAAAATAAGATCCCTGCAGGCGTTGTTTTCAAATGCGGTCAGTAAAATATTGATCATACCGAGCTGAGGATGAAGGAGTTTTCCGGACCGGCTTCGGGTTCCTTCAATAAAGACGGTAATATGAAATCCTTCTTTGAGAAGTTCATAAATATAGGCGGAAAAAACCTTTGTGTAGAACACCGCACCTTTGAAAGACCGTCTGACAAAAAAGGTGCCCGCCATTCTGAGAATGGGGCCCAAAGGCCAGAAGGAGAGATTTTTCCCGGCAAAAAAGTGGGGCGGGGACATATGGTGTAAAAACATGATGTAAAGCATTACCATGGAATCGATGTGGCTTCGGTGACACGGCACAAAAATAACGGGACCTTTTAAGGCCATTCGCTTGATCGCTTCGAGCCGTCCGACATCAATGTGAATTCCGTCGAAGACGGTACGGGACAGCCACTGGATGATACGGACCGACAATCCGGTGAAACCGGGCCGGTATCTCGCAGCAATTTCGTCAAAATATGCCACGGCCTGACGGCGTACCGAAAAAATAGAAGTGTTTTTCCGGGCCGCGTGTTTTTTCATATAATCCTGAAGGTCATCGTTGGTCAGGATACTCAGCCTGATTTCATCAAAAGATTTTATTACCGGTCCAGTGGTGCTTTGACGGTGTCTTGTGATTTGATACAGAAGGTTGCGTCTTAACACAAGGGCCAGATGACTGGTACTGCGTGAAGACGATCCGGGTTCGTTTAAAAAATTTTGGAGATTAACCGGCTGGGAAAATTCGACAAACATTTTTTCGGGTTTCAGCAATGCCTTGAAAAACTTTCGCAACGTGTCGGGCCTTTGCTCGGATCCAAAAAAAAGATCGGTTAATTTTAACGCCGTGGTTGCCGGTTTTTGGGTATAAAAAAAAAGTTGGGGCACAATGACAACGGGCCTGTTGATTTTGCCCTGCAACTCGATCAAATATTTTAAAGGATCGGGTTTCTGTTTTACAAACCGCTGATAAAAATCATGTTTTTCAACCAGCGACAGGAAAACGGCCTCTCCTTTTTGCAGTTGCAGGCCCAGATAGTCATCATGAAACAGTCCGGATCGGTGTTCCTGATGAAAGAACCGGTAAATTCCCGAAAAAAGGATCTGGAGCCATTTTCTGAAGGATTGAAAAAACAACAATCTGTAATCTATGGCAATGGTGGGCCCCACCAGTCCCATGGAAGAGAGGCGGAAATATGAAAACAGATACTCAAACGTGCTTTTAAATTTATTCACGTAAACGATACAGGCATTTTCAGGAAGGCCTTTGATGACGTCCGCCTGATTCGTTGAAAAGCCGATTCGAAGAAACAGCAGTTTAAAAAAGAAATGCCGTATTGGATCCATATGAGAAGGAAGTTGACAGCCGAAGTGCTGTGTGGTTCCCTCTAAAAACCGGTTGATTATCGTGTTGATTTTCTTTATCAGCATGACAGGATTCATACAGTTTGACAATTTTACGGGTAATGGTGTGCACACCGTTGATGTTTTTCGATCTTATGTTGTTGATATATTCGATATCCAAAGAAAAATCAAACAGCCACCTGAATATCCTTGATGGCTAAGGATGCAACTCTGATTGAATCGGACAACCTGTAAATTATGCGTTCCCCCATCGGAACGCGGGAAAGGAAATCGGCAAAGAAACAGGGGCAATTGTGAATCATTCCAGACTGCCGGCATTAAATGATATTGAAGATTCAAGGATACCGGGAAATCTGCCGTTTGTGGTGGATTCCCATGTCCATGTTTTCCCGGAACCCTTATTTAAGGCCATATGGGACTGGTTCGACATGTTCGCATGGCCCATACGATACCGTTTTGCTTCAGAGGAAGTGGTGGACTATTTACTGTCCCGGGGGGTGGGACATGTGGTGGCGTTTCAATATGCCCATAAACCCGGCATGGCGGACATGTTAAATTCATATATGGCACAACTCTGCCGGGCCTTTCCGGGCCGGGTCACCGGTATGGCAACGGTATTTCCCGGAGAACCCGACTGCCGGCGGATTCTGGTTCGGGCGTTTGGTATGGGGTTAAAAGGCGTTAAACTGCACGCCCATGTGCAATGCTTCGATATGACCAGCGAAGAAATGGACGAAATTTATGATGTTTGTTCATCCGAAAAAAGACCGTTGGTCATGCATGTGAGCCGGGAGCCCAAAAGTCCTGCCTATAAATGCGATCCCTATGTGTTGTGCAGTGCGGAAAAGCTCGAACGGGTGATCTCCAACTTTCCGAAATTAAAAATATGCGTTCCTCATTTGGGGATTGACGAGTTTTTGCCGTATAAAAAGCTCATTGAAAAATATGATAACCTGTGGCTGGACACGGCCATGGCCGTTACGGACTATTTCCCCATCGTCAATCCGGTGGGCCTGGAAGAAATGCGGGGAGATCGGATTCTGTACGGCACGGATTTCCCCAACATTCCATTTGCATGGGACCGTGAAATCAAATGGATCAACCGCCGAGGTTTTTCAGATCAATTCCTTGAACGGCTGTTGGGAAAAAACGCCGTTGATTTTTTTGATCTGGATATCCCATGCTGAACGACAACTGCGGGAAAAATCCCCGCAACCTGTGGAAAGTTCCGGGAAGCGGGTCTGATGGTATTATCCGTCGCACTGATTTCCAAATCCTCTGCTTTGATCCCGGACCCGGGATTCTTTTTTCGGATGGCACTATTGGAAGGAGCGTTTTATTTCCGCATATCGGGTCAGCGCAGCCATGGCCAGCGCGCATTGTTCCGATGTATTGTACATGGGAATTCCGGCGCTCTTCAATAGTTCCATGGTGGATACCGACGAATGAAGTTTTTGCGTGATGACGGGTTTGTTGTACTTTTTGGGGATTTGGCAGAACCGGTCGACAGCCGTCAAGACGGCGATTCTGGTCTGGGCCAGGGACTCGTTTTTCAGGGTTCGGTCTATGGGTACATTTGTGATGATACCATCAATATAGTCAATGGATGCCAGTTTTTCAATGATGCGCACCTCGTCCATGGCTTCGTAAATGCCGGCGGCAAAATCCACCGGGTTATTGGGCACCGGGGCATGGGGAGGCAGTATTTCCTTGAGCCCGAGTTTGTCCGCTTCTTTGAATTCCGGAATGTGAATACCCATGCAGGCCAGATTGTCCGTCGTAGTCACTCCCTGGCCGCCGTTTCCCACCACGGCGATACGCTTCCCTTTGGGAAGAGGCTGATTGATCAGTGCCTCGGCCATGATAAACAGATGTTCCATCTGTCGGACCCGAATCAGGCCTGCCTGGCGGCACATGCCGTCAAATATCCGGTCTTCTCCCGCGATGGATGCCGTGTGAGACAAAGTCGCCTTAGCCCCCATTTCGGATGTACCGCCTTTGAGAATCAGGACGGGCTTTTCCCTGGCCACTTCCCTGGCGATTCGCCGGAAGGTTCTGCCGTCTTTAAATCCTTCGATATACACAGCAATCACCTGCGTATCCGGATCGTTGGCAAAATACGCCAGATAGTCCGCTGCCGTCAGATCCGCCTGGTTCCCCATGGAGATGAATTTACTCAACCCAAACCCCTTGGTAAGCGCAATCCTCACTGCCTGGCCGCCAAACATGCCGCTCTGGCTGATAAAAGCCAAGGCGCCTCTGGGAGGATTGGGAAATGGGGTGATATTTAAGTCCCCCGCCGCGGAAAAGATGCCGTTTCCGTTGGGGCCCACAAAACGGATACCGCCTTTCCGGGCGATGTCCACCGTTTCCATCTCAAGGGCACGGCCAGCCTCACCGGTTTCGGCGAAATCCGCGGATATGATAACACCGCCCTTGACGCCTTTTTTTACGCAATTTCGCATAATTCCGGGCATCTGAGCGGCCTGAACCGTGAATACGGCAAGGTCGACGTCACCGGGGATCTCCGTTATATCCGCATATGACGGCAATCCGCAAATCCGGCTTTCCTTCGGGTTAACCGGAAAGATCTTTCCCCTGAACTTGGATTCAAGGGCGCTTAATATTAACCGCCCCCCCCATTTGGCCGGGTTATTGCTTGCTCCGATAAAAGCAATGGATTTGGGTTTGAAGATGGGATCCAACTGTTTAACGATATCTGCGGACAACATTTCCTCCGTTTCTCACCAACGGGCATTTTTTATTTTTCGAAACAACAAAACCATGCTCTTCGGGTGTACCCCGGGTTTAGCAATTTACTCCGTACCGGGCACATCCGCCTCGGTGGTGATTACACCTTCAACGAATAGATCGCTGATATCATCATCTGTCAATCCCAGGATTTCCTTATATACATATTCAATGTCTTCACCCAGGCAGGGACCGGCCTTATAAATGTGGTTTGGTGTTTTTGACAGCCGGTAGGCCGGGGCATTGTAAGCATGTTCCCCGATAACCGGGTGCTCCAAAAACCGGAAATGCTCTCTGTGTTTCAATTGGGGGTCCTTAAACAGATCTTCCGCAGCTTCCACCATCCCGCAGGGCACTTCGGATTCCTGCATCAAGGTCATGATCTTTTCGGCCGGCAATTTTTTCGTCCATTGAGTGATAAGATCGTCTAATTCATCTTCATTCTTTTTACGGGTCAGAAACGTTGAAAATTTTGCATCCCGACACCAGTCAGGATTTCCGATAACGCGACAAAAAGCACGCCATTGGGCCTCGTTGGTAACGGCAATAGCGATCCATCGATCTTCGCCCGAGCAGGGGAATATGCCATGGGGCGCCATGTAGGGGTCTTTATTCCCCATTCGCTTGGCAATTCTTTTATTAACGCTGTAATCCAGGATGGTGGGACCCAGAAAGGTTACCCCGGCCTCCACCTGGGACTGATCCAGGTAGATGCCCTTGCCGGTTTTCTTTCTCCGGATCAGCGCGGCGATGACCGTGGAGGCCAGGTACCAGGGCGCGATAAAGTCGCTGTAATTATTGAAAATAGGCAGTGGTTCCCGATCCGGGAGGCCGAGAAGATTGGAAAAACCCGCATACGTTGTGCCGAACATGCCATAAGCACCGAACTCTCTCAACGGACCGGTCTGACCCATCTGGCAGGTTGAAAAGTAGATGATGTCGGGCTTTATTTTTTTGCAGCTCTCATAATCCAACCCGAACTTGGCCATGGTTCCAGGTGTGAAACTCTCCGTCACCAGATCGGCCCACGCAACGAGTTTTTTGGCCAGTTCCACGCCTTTGGGTTTGGTCAGGTCCATAGCCACGCTGTATTTGTTGGTATTATAGGCTGCGCCGAATACGCTTCGGTCGACGCCGGGTTCTCCGTCTCTGAACGGGGCGAAAGTTCTCAAGGAATCGGGGACGCGGTGACTTTCCACCCGAATAACCGTGGCCCCGTGCTCCGCCAACTCTCTTCCCACTTGAGGGCCCACGCCCACCCATGCGAAATCCGCCACCTTTAATCCTTTAAAGACTTGTTTTTGCATGATATTCTCCTTTATATAACACCACGGTTCTTGAGGATGATCATCTCTTCCCGGCTAAGGTTCAACTCTTCTTCATAGATTTGGATGTTATGCTCTCCGATAAGTGGTGAGCGGCGTTGGGGATGATACGGGGGCAGCTCGGTCCAGCGGATAGGCCAGCCCGGATAGGTAATTTTTTCCCCAAGCTCAGGATGATCCACTTCCACCCAGAACTCCCTGGCTTTCAGTTGGGGGCTGGCCACCAGGTCTTCAGCATTGGTTACCGGAACCAGCATGATATCATTTTTAATGGCGTAGTCAAAAAGCTCTTCCTTGGTTTTGGTTAACAGGAATTCGGCAAACTGTTCTTCCATGGCGGTGATTTCTTCCTGGGTGACCGTGGCGGAATTGTCCTCAAGCCAGTCGTGGTCCTTGAGCAAAAGGCAATACCCTTCGCTGTTGGCCCATGCGGTAAGGCGTTCGGTGGAAATTCTGACACCGTGAGCCGCCCCTCCGCCCACCATTAAATAGACATAACCGTTCTTGCACGGCCATACCCATCGCATGATGATGGGGCCCGGCGGCGTGGGTCTCACCGACATACCGTAAGGCCCGATACCCCGGTAGTTGACCTTCAGGATGTCCCAGATTTCGGCGGCCATCATCAGGGTCAGTACAACGGCCTGCTGGCACGAGACATCTACATGCTGTCCTTCCCCGGTCATTTCCCTGTGGTACAGGGCCACCATGGTTCCCAGAACGCCCTGCAGGCTTCCGTTGAAATAAAACTGCGGGACTGAAAACCGCATGGGGGGAGAATCCATATAACCGTAAAGGCGTGCCATTCCCCCCATTGAAACACCAACCAAGTCCGTTACATTGTAATGGGCATAAGGCCCGGTCTGACCAAAAGGCGTAATAGAGGTCAGAATCACGCCCGGATTTTGTTTTTCCAAAACCTCGTATCCCAGGTTCAAGAGGTTCAGATAACCGGGTTTGAAGGACTCAACAACAATATCGGCGGATGCAACGAGCTTTAAAAATAGTTCCCGGCCTGCCGCGGTTTCTAAATTCAGGGTTACCCCTCTCTTGTTTAAATTCGCATAAAACCAGTACAGGCTTTTTTCGGGATGGGGCATATCATGGTAAAAAGGGCCGTTGTTCCTTCCCGGGTCTCCGTCCGGGGGTTCGATTTTGATCACATCGGCCCCCAGATCTCCCAGAATTTTGCCGCAAAGGTGTCCGGTTTCATTGGTGAGATCAAGTACCCGATACCCCTCCAAAAACCTTTCTGCTTCGTTGTTCATGTGTTCCCCCTGATTGTCAAGTGTGTCGGTTTGTAAAACGGTCAAATTGTTTATTTTCAGCGTTGACTCCCCCGGTGTTTTTATGGGAGCCCTGGATTCGAAAAAAGCCCGGTTACAGGGCTGATCATGGATGATTTTGTATAAAAAGTATTTTATAGATGATGGAATTAAATATAATTGAAATATTAGCCGTGATATATATCCAAGAATCAGGGACGAGTCAAGGAATTGATGGATGACGAAACACGGATTCTGTCCGTATCACATAATTAACCGGAAAAGGAAGATTTTGGGTCCTGGGGAATCCTGGACATGCCGAGGCTGCAGCTCCTGTGAAACCGCCCCGCTAAAGTCACGGGACCCTTGGCAGACACAGCGGTACGACGTCAAGGATTTCAAATGAACGAAAATACGGGAATGGGTCGAAAGGTGCTACTTATGGGATGGATACCAACTATTTTGAGATATATTTTTCAACCTCAACAAGGGCGCTGTTCATGGGAATGGACCCGCCCGGGGAATGGTCGTCGCCGGTCAGTACATTGGCGCATCCCCCCAAATCCACTCCGTCCTTATCCGGCTCATACCAGGCCCCCTGACTCACGTTGACCACACCCGGCATAATGCGCTCGGTCACATATGCCGGTATGCGTATCCGGCCCCTGTCATTAAAAACATCAACAAGATCGTTGTTCTCAATTCCCCTTTTCCTGGCATCAACAGGATTGATCCAGACTGAATGGGGTTCGATTTTGCGCATCCATGGGACATTGTACCAGGTGGAATGGGCCCTTGTTTTGTGGTGAGTCGTGAGAAGCTGGAGGGGATATCGGGCAGCCTTTGGCGAATCATAATTTTCACCATGGCTGATGTACTTGGGGATGGCGGGGACTAAGGGATCTTCCATTTCCGCCAGATGGTCGCATTTGATTTCAATTTTGCCCGACAGGGTGGGAAACGGGTTGTTTTCAGGATCCCGGACCTGCTCCTTGAAGGAAACAATGGGCTCTGACAGCTTGATTTTAAGGACACCGTCTCGCTTCATGGCATCATAGTCGGGGATATCATCCCGGGTGGAAGCGATCCCTCTTAAAAGTTCATCTTCCGTGGCATCAAAGATATGATGGGATATGCCCAGACGTTTTGAAAGCTCCCGGCAGATATCAAGGTCCGACTTTGTTTCATAAAGGGAGTCCACTGCTTTGTTCAGATAAATATAATAAGGAGATCCCATCCACGGCGGGGCGATATCGCATCTTTCCATAAACGTGTTCACCGGCAAAACAATATCGGCAAACCTGGCCGTGGCCGTCATGAACTGTTCGTGGACCACCACATATTCCAGGGTTTTAAATGCCTTTACCCCGAGATTGGTATTGGGAAACTGGTTGATCTGGTTGCCGGCCACCACGTAGGCCATTTTAATATCTGCTGGATATCCCCCGGCCCGGCCCCTTAATATGGCATCATAGACCTTGCTGTAATGAATTCGGGCACTGGAGGGATTGGTCCCGCCGTAAAGCTTATACAACGATTTCTTACGGGGCAGGGCCCCGTCTTCAACGGGATTCCCCGATCGAAGGGGGGTATCCAGAGTGATCCGGGAGGTCACCCCCTTGTTTTTGGCCTTGCCGAATTTTGTCTCCCGGCTTGAATAGGCCCGCATGAAGCCGCTGGCATAACCGCCGTTAATCCCGATGTTGCCGGTGATGGTGCAAAGCACATTGGCAGCCCTGGAATACTGCTCTCCCAGGGATGTCCGGGCCGGGCCCCAGCCGGCGATGAGTGCGGCCGGCCTGCTTTTCGCATATTCCCGGGCCAGGTTGATGATGGTCTGCGCCGGCACTTTGGTTATGGCCTCCGCCCATTTCGGGGTTTTCGGTTCCCTGTCCTCCAGCCCCAGAACATATTTCCGGTACGTTTCAAATCCGATGGTGTGGGTGTCTATAAAGGATTGATCGTGGAGGTTTTCCGTAATAATGACATGGGCCATGGCGATAAGCATGGCCGTATCCGTTCCCGGACGTATGGGAATATATTGGTCGGCAAAGGTCGCCGCCGTATCAGTGTAACGGGGATCCACGACCACCATCTTAATGCCTTTTTCCTTTGCAAGGGCCAGATAGGGACTGGTTTCCGGGTCCTGAATGGTGTTGGCCGGGTTCCAGCCCCACATGATAATCAGGTTGGAATTGAGCAGGTCATCCCGGGAATTTCCCGTCCGGATGGTGCCGTATGTGGCCATGGACGCAAACAGGGCTCCTTCAAAGGAGGGAATACCCCAGATCCGTGTAAATCCGCCGAATTTCTGGAGCATCAATCCCACGGGAAAAGGGCCGTGAAGCATACCCTGGTTTCCGGATCCGGCAGAAAGAAAAATGGCGCTGTTCCCATAAGCCTGCTTTATCTTTTTCAAATTTTCGGCAACGTTATCCAGGGCATCATCCCAGGATATGCGCTCAAATTTTCCTTCTCCCCGGGAACCAACCCGTTTCAGGGGGTATTTCAGCCTGTCCGGATGATAAAGCCGCTGCCGGTATGACCGCCCCCGGAGACATGCCCGGATTTGCGGATCTTCGCCGTTGTCTGTCTCGTAACGAATGACTTTCCCGTTTACAACATGGGCTTTCAGGACGCATCGGCCGCCGCAGTCATGACAACATCCCGTGGGGATGATGGATACATTGTTATCAGATGAAACCTTCACATTTGGGTTCAATTTCTTCCTCCATGGATAACTTTCTTCCGGCGGCTGTTTCAGGGGTTTCCATAGGCGTCTCTTACTTTTTGCCGCAACATTTTCCCCGCTGGCGAAAACGGAATGTCGTTTACAAAGACAATGGATTTGGGAATTTTATAGCCGGCCATTTTGTCCCGGCAAAATTCGATTATCTCTTCGGGTTCTGCCGTCTCACCGGGCTTTAACCGGATCACTCCCCTCACCCGGCTGCCCCATTCTTCATCAGGTACACCGATAATGCATACCGTATCGACCTTGGGGTGGCTTGAAATGATCTCTTCCACTTCCAAGGGGAACACCTTTTCCCCTCCCGTATTAATGCATTCCTTTTTCCGGTCAATCACCCGGATTTCACCGGATTCATCAATATAGCCCAGGTCCCCGCTCCTGAACCACCCGTCTTCCATGGCCTCCCGGGTTTTTTCTTCGTCCTTGTAATACCCTTTCATCACAGTGCTCGATCGGTAAAGAATCTCACCGGGTTCACCCCGGGGCACCTCATTATTATTCTCATCCACAATTTTTATGTCCACGATGGAACTGCCCACGGACCGGTCCTTGATATTCTCCGGATCAACATCGAGTTTAAAGGATGTCACCGGCGTCATCTCCGTCTGGCCGAAGGCGTCCAGGATCATGGTTTCCGGGAATGCCCGCAATATCTTCCGTTTCAAGTCCTTGGGGCAGGCCCCACCGCCTGTTCCGGTTAACCGAATTGAACCGACATCGTATTTATCGAAATCCGGATATGACAGCAGCTTTTTCCATCCCGTGGGAACATTGGACAGGTTATACACCTGCTCCTTCTCGACGAGTTCAAGAATAAGGGCAGGATCGAATTTGATGCTTTCGGGCAGAACATAACACACTGCCCCGGTAAGGGCGCCCATCATCAGGTTTGCATAGGATGCATCATGAAAAAACGGCATGGACGGGAACATGGCCTTTCGCATGTTCTTGTATCCCTTTCGCAGTTTTTTGGGGTCCATAATGCTTTTTCTGACTTTCTCCCGAAAAAATTCCAGAGTCTTTGGTTTTTTCATGATGTTTTTAAACAGGTCGGATCGATAAAACGGACCCAGAACGGATTTTAAAGGAAGCGTGGAATCCGCGATGATCTTCTTTTTTCGGTCCGGGGGCATATCCATGGTAAACATCCGGACGGCAAGGTGTGCCGACAGCATGGAAAACATATCCAGATGGCCTTTATATGTCAGCATGACCCCTTTGGGAAAGCCGGTTGTGCCGCCGGTATAGATCATTACTGCCACGTCTTCCCATGCATTCGCCACACGGGGGTCCTTCCCTTCACCCGAATTCACGAAGCTTTCATAATCAATGATATTATCGGCTTTTGTTTCCCCCATACAGATGAAATGATCAATCTTTGTCAGATTTTTCATGGCCGGAACCACTGTATCCGACCAGATCCCGTCAAAAATGAACACATTAGCGTCCGAATGGTTTCCCTGGTATTCGATTTCACCGGGAACAAACCGGTAATTCATGGGGCAGGGAATCGCCCCGGCCACCTGAATCCCGAAGTTGATCTCCACAAATCCGGGTGTATTATGAAACATGAACACCACTTTATCATCTTTTTTCACGCCGAGTTTGATCAGGGCCTGGGCGATTTTAAACACCCGTGGAACCAAATCTTTCCACTTTATCCGCCGGTCTCCGTAGATGATGATCTCTCCTTCGGGATTGTATGTTGCACATGACAAGAAACTGTTGGCAATAATATTCGGTGAAAAAGAACCCATTCCCGCCTCCTGTTCCGGGTGTGATTTTCAATACGCTTTAAAAAATACCGGTCTCCCCTGAAAATCGATTGTTTGGTTCATGATCAGGCTAAAAATGAAATACAGAAATGAAACTTACGGCAAATTGCGGTTGCCGGTTCATGGCAAACAGGGCACCTGCAAGGGATGACTTGCCAATAATACCAATAAAAAGATTATAGCCAAAAAAAATATTTAAAATCAACAAAATATGGCCCATCAACTTAAAATTCGTCAGATAAGCGACCGCCTTCTTTGATGCCGCGCCTTGGGATACGGTATATGGGACGGTCAAACAGCCCGGCCCTTGACAGGAACTGATATTTTTCCTATTCACCACAGTCAGGGATGTTAAGTTTCGGTCCGGCGTCTAACGTACGGGTAAAAAGACAAGTATTTAATTTTCGATTACGGATAATCAAAATGGAAAAATCTTTTCAGCCGGTACTTCCGTTGAAGAATCCTTTCTTGCAAACCGTTCTTGCCAGCAGCCGGCTGAGGACCCTTGGAAAGAATCCCATGCTGGATCATGCCCGGGAAATCATTTTGACAACCCGTGATCATGTTCGTTTAGTGGCGCATTATTCACCACAGGTTCATGCACCGGAAAAGGGCGTCGTGATACTGTTGAACGGCTGGCAGGGAGATTCCAACTCCGCATATATCCTGCGTACGGGAAAATATCTTTACAATCATGGGTATGCCGTATTCAGGCTGAACTATCGGGACCATGGCAAGAGCCATCATCTCAACGAAGGGCTTTTTTACGCCACCCTTCTGGATGAATTATTCGAAGGTATTGAACAGGCTGCACAAATCGAAAACAGAATCCCGGTTTTTCTGGCCGGGTTTTCCCTTGGGGGAAATTTCGCCCTGCGGATCGCAAAAAAATGTTCGGTCTCTCCCATCAAAAACCTTCGTTATATCGTGAGTATCAGCCCGGTCCTGGACCCGAACAAAACAACGGCTGCCATCGACAACATCAGGCTTATCCGGGACTACTTTCTGAAGAAATGGAAGCGCTCGCTGCGGGACAAACAACGCGCTTTCCCGCAATTGTATGATTTTACAGATATATTGAAAGAAAACAACCTGCACACCATGACCGAAATGTTGATACGGCGCTACACCCGGTATGAAAATGCAAAACAGTATTTCCGGGACTATACCGTCAAGCCGGATGATGTTACGGATATCCCCGTGCCCACAACCATTATCACGGCCGAAGATGATCCCATCATTCCGGTGGAAGATTTCCAGGCATTACACGTGAACAACCCGACCCGTCTGGTCATTCATCCCAATGGCGGTCACAACGGTTTTTTGGAAAATTTCAGATTGGAAACCTGGTATGAAAGGGAAATGATCCGGTTGTTCGACAGCATGGTTTAATCTTTTTCTATCCCGGTATACCCGGGTCAGGAGGTCTTATGCGGAAAAAAATCCTGGTTCCCATCGCCGATGGGACGGAAGAATTGGAAGCCGTCAGCATCATTGATGTTTTGCGGCGGGCCGATGCAAAGGTTGATGTGGCATCCGTAGGAGAACTGCAAATTACCGCATCCCGGGGAACTAAAATTATTGCAGACACCCACATTTCACGGTGCAAGGAAAATCAGTACGACCTGATCGCCCTGCCCGGCGGCCTGCCCGGTGCTCACCACCTGAGGGATTGTGAAGATTTAATCGAAATGTTGAAAAAACAAAAAGCAGATGGCGGATGGATTGCAGCCATCTGTGCCTCGCCGGCAGTGGTTTTTGAACATCATGGGCTTTTGGATGAACTGAAAGCCACCTGCCACCCGGCATTTGCCCATGAAATCAAGAATAAAACGTCCATTGAATCCCGGGTGGTCGTGGACGGCAGGTGCGTGACCAGCAGGGGGGCGGGCACGGCAGTGGAATTTGCATTGACGCTGGTTGCTCTTCTTTATGATAAAGAGAGGGCCATGTCCGTAGCCGAACCCATGCTGGCCCGTTTTGATATGCCCTGACGGTTGCGGTTGTGTCTGACAAAACAGGAACAGGAAAACTGAAATATGAAAGCCTTATTAATAACGGCACACGGCAGCCGAAAGCGCACGTCCAATAACGAGGTCCTTGAACTGGCGAAAAGCCTGGAAAAAATGCCGGAAAGCCATTTTGACATGGTGATGTGTGCCTTTATCCAGTTTGCATCACCTCTGTTTCATGATCAGGTTGATGTCATGGCTGGAAAAGGCGCCTCGCAAATCATCGTCTTCCCCTATTTTATTGCAGCGGGCAGCCATGTTTTAACGGACATCCCCAACCTGATTCAGCAGGCCAAAGTGAAATACCCCCGTATCGACTTTGGATTGATCCCCCATATCGGGGGGCTAAAGGGCATAAAAGCATTTCTGATAAATGAAATTAACGCATACCTGTCAAATTAAAGCCTTCATTTTATTCAGGGGACAAATAAATCAATTTGCCGCACGAATTCTGGATTGCCACGTCCAAACGGGTATCACAGCCGCTTAAAGCAGAACCGACATGGCTCAATGCTTTTTCCGGGGTATTGTTTATTTCACTCAAATGGCCCAACACAACATGCTTAAGCCTGTCGTGCTTCAATTCACTTAAAAGGTTTTTCGAATCTTCGTTGGACAGGTGACCGTCGCGGCTTTTAATCCGCTGTTTGACAGGCCAGGGGTAGGGTCCTGTCTCCAGCATTTTTAAATCGTGGTTGGCTTCCAGGAATAATGCGTCGCATCCCTTCAAGTGCTGTTTCACCATTGCCGTTACGATTCCCAGGTCCGTTGCCAGGCCGATTTTGAGGCTGTTGTGAGAAATGGTAAAGCCCGCCGGATCCATGGCATCATGGCATACTGAAAAGGGGTGAATCGTCAATTGGTTTATGGTGAATGCCCGTCCGCATGAAAAGGTTTTTTCATAATGAACGGTTTTAATGACCGGTGCTGCTGCTGCTTTGGTTTTGGCATTCATATACACCGGAATGCTGTAGCGCCGGGAAAGAACACCCACCCCCCGGATATGATCGATGTGTTCATGGGAAACGATAATGGCGTCTATGGTTCCGGGAGAAAGCCCCCTGGAAATCAGCCGCCTTTCAATGTCGATGCCCGAAAGCCCCGCATCAAACAAAACAGCGGTCGTGCCGTCCGAAATATAAACGGCATTCCCTTTGCTGCCGCTTGCCACGGGACACAGACAAAAGTGAGATTTCTTTCCGGTGTTTTTTTTTGCTTCTTTCAAAATGTGTGTTTACAAGAAAATTTGCCCCTGGTTTTCGGGGATTGGGAGGTGTTATCATATCCCTGTATGCCCGAATCCCCCGGAATTTCGTTCTGTCGTATTCAGTGATTCAACAACTTTTATTTCAGCGCGGCAAACCGTGTGAATGATCATTTGGGCAATTCGGTCTCCCCGGCGGATGGTAAACGGGGATTTGCCGAAGTTGATCAGTGCGATTTTTACTTCCCCCCGATAATCCGCGTCAATGGTTCCCGGTGAGTTTATGATGCCGATGCCGTGTTTTACCGCCAGCCCGCTTCTTGGACGGATTTGGGCCTCAAAGCCATCCGGAAGGGCCATAGAAAATCCAGTTGGAATAAGTTCCACGGTTCCCGGGTTCAAGGTCAGGTCCCGGACCAACGCCGCACATATGTCCATGCCCGCGGACTGCGGGGTCATATATCGGGGCAAGGGGAGATCCTTGTCCGCCTCGGGATTGAGCCGAAGAAATTTGACGATGGGTCGTGAACTCATATTCAAATTCAGGATATTACAAATCCAGCAATTCCCTGTAAGGTTCGGGATCATGAACCGGTCCCAGCAAAGTCAGGGAGAGATGCTTTGTTTCAAAAAGATTTTGGGTCAGGCTGCAAATGTCGCTCTCAGTAACTTCGTCGATTCGATTGAGAACGTCTTCCAGTGATATGTCCCGGCCGAAATGGATTTCATTCTGGGCCAGGCGCACCATCTGGTTGTCAACATTCTCCGAGGCCAGCACCAGGGACCCTTTTGTAAATTCCTTGGCGTCCGACAATTCCGAAGGTGTCACAGCCTCATTTTTTAAACGGCGCATTTCCTGAATAATCATCCGGACGGCTTTTGCCGCATGATCCGGATCCGTTGCCACGTAAGAACCGAACAGCCCCGTATCTTCATAGGAAGATGCATATGAATAAACGCTATAGGCCAATCCTTCTCTTTCCCGTATTTGCTGAAACAACCGTGAACTCATATTCCCCCCCAGTATGGTATTCATCAGCGAGAGGGCGTATCGTCCGGGATCGGTAATGGGGATCCCTTTTGTGTTTAAACAGATGTGAACCTGCTCAAGTTCTTTAACCGTCAAATTAACCCCGGGACATCCTTCAGGTGTGAAGCGTTCGGGGAAACCGTTTTTCGGACTGATGGATTCAAACGCATTCCCCAAAAGATCAACGAGGTGCTGATGATCAAGATTCCCGGCAGCCGAAATAACGATTCGCTCGGGCTGATAATAAGAAGAGAAGAATTTGCGCGTCATGGGGGAGTCGAATCGGGTGACATTCTCTTTGGTTCCGAGAACCGATCTCCCCAAGGGATTATTTTTCCAGTAGGAACCGGAGGATAATGTATGAATATAATCTTCCGGGTTATCCTCCATCATACAGATTTCCTGGAATATAACAGGCCTTTCTTTTTCGATTTCAACATCGGCAAAAACGGAATTTAAAAAAATATCCGTTAAAATATCCACCATCAGATCCAACCGGCTGTCCATGACCTTTGCATGGTAGCAGGTATTTTCCATGGAAGTGAAGGCATTGGTATGCCCGCCGATGGCATCGAATTCCTTGGCGATTTGATAACCGGTCCGTTTTTTTGTTCCCTTAAAGAGCATGTGCTCAATAAAATGAGCCATTCCGTTTTCAGGGTCTGACTCATCCCGGGCACCTACGTTGACCCAGATTCCCATGGATGCCGAACGCGAATCAGGAATCTGTTTGGACAGAATTCGGACGCCGTTGTTGAGTACGGTCTTTTGGATGGATTCCATTATTTGTTTTTTTGATCTTTTTCTTTCTCAAGAACGGCTTTGTGGCTCAGCCGGATTTTCCCGTCTTTCCCGATTTCAAGAATTTTTACCTTGATCCGGTCACCTTCTTTTACGATATCGGAAACCTTGGTAACCCGATGTTCGGCAAGCTGGGAAATATGGACCAGTCCGTCCGTTCCGGGCAGGATCTGGACAAAGGCACCGAAGTCCATGATTTTAACAACGGTCCCTTCATAGATCTTTCCGACTTCTGGTTCAACGGTAATATCGCTGACCAGCGCCAGAGCCTTATCCGCCTCTTCCTTTGAAAATGCCGCTATCTTTACGATTCCGGAATCATCGATTTCAATTTTGGTATTGGTCTCGCTTTGAATGGACCGGATGACTTTGCCTCCCGGTCCGATGATGTCTCTTATTTTATCCGGATTGATTTTAATGGTGACGATTTTGGGGGCGTACGGCGATATTTCGGAACGGGATTCCTTCAGGGCTTCCAGCATGCGGTCCAGGATATGAAGCCGACCGATTCTGGCCTGCTCAAGGGCCTGTTCCATAATATCCCGGGACAGCTCATGGATTTTGATATCCATCTGGAGAGCGGTAATACCGTCTTTTGTACCGGCGACTTTAAAATCCATATCCCCGGTGTGATCTTCATCACCCAGGATGTCGGAAAGTATGACCACGTTATCTTCATCCTTTACCAGTCCCATGGCAATCCCCGCCACCGGAGCCTTGATGGGAACGCCACCGTCCATAAGGGCCAGGATCCCTGCGCAAACCGTTCCCATGGAAGAAGACCCGTTTGATTCCATGACCTCGGAAACCAGACGAATCGTGTAATCAAAGTCCTCTTTATCCGGGATAACCTTTTCAATGGCCCGGGTGGACAATCCTCCATGGCCGATATCCCTTCTGCTGGGACCGCCCAGTCGTTTAACCTCCCCCACGGAAAAGGGCGGAAAATTATAATGCACCATAAACGGTCTCATTTCCTCGCCGGACAAAGTTTCAACCCGCTGCTCATCCTGACCGGAGCCCAGCGTCATGACGCCGAGAACCTGGGTTTCCCCCCGGGTAAACAGGGCGCTGCCGTGGGGCCTTGGCAAAATACCGACTTCACACGCAATGGGGCGTATTTCATCGAATTTTCGACCGTCTATTCTTCGTTTTTCATTTAAAATAAAATTCCGGCACATTTTTTTCTGCAATGCATCCAAAATCTCGTAAATTTCACTCCTGCGTTCGGTATATTCTTCTCCCAGGTCCTCGTAAATCCGGGATTTCACATCATGCAAGGCGGTATGACGACCTATCTTATCCGGGATGAGAATGGCTTCCCGCAATGGTTGAGCAAATCTTTTTTCTATCAGGTCCACCAGTGACGGGTCTTGCTCAGGAGGCGTGAATTCGCGTTTTTTCTTACCGCAAGCCGCCGCCAGGTTAATCTGCAGGTTGATGACATCCTGCATGGCCTGCTTTCCAAAAAAAATGGCTTCCAGCATGTCTTGCTCGGACACCATATTCCCGGCACCCTCCACCATCACAACCCCGGTTTTTGAAGCGGCAACGATAATATTGATTTCCAGTTTTTCCCAGTCCGCAATGACCGGGTTTATAATCAACTCCCCGTCTATCTGCCCCACGCGAACGGCCGCTATGGGTCCTTCAAAGGGGATGTCGGAGAGTTGGAGGGCGGTCGATGCCCCAATCATGGCCAGTATGTCCGGATCATTTTCCTGATCCATGGACAGGACCGTGGCAATGACTTGTGTTTCAAAGTTGTATCCTTTGGGAAACAGCGGACGTATTGGTCTGTCGATGAGCCGGGCGGTGAGTGTTTCCTTTTCGCTGGGCCTTCCGATTTCACGCCGAAAATAGTTCCCGGGGATTCGACCGGCGGCATAAATTTTTTCCTGGTATTCCACCGTAAGAGGTAAAAAATCAACATCCCGTTTTTCCTGTGAAGATACCGCTGTTACCAATACGACCGTATCGCCGTATTGTACGACAACCGAACCGGAAGCCTGCTTGGCAATCTTACCGGTTTGAATGCTCAATGTTCGCCCACCGAGCTCTGTCTTTTGTGTTGTTGTTTCCATAAATAACGTCCTAATTTAAACGGTCTTCAACCCGTATCTGCTTCGTCATAAACCGATGCGAATCGAATTGGGAAAACCGTGAGATCAATATGAATTATCTTCTCAGACCAAGGGTATCAATTAACGACCTGTACCGTTGAACATCTTTCTTCTTAACATAATTTAAAAGTCTTCTCCGTCTTCCCACCAACATGAGGAGCCCTCTTCTGGAATGATGGTCTTTTTTATGGATTTTTAAGTGTTCGGTCAAATACGCAATACGATGGGTCAGCAGTCCGATCTGCACTTCCGGAGAACCGGTATCGGTATCATGGGTTTTCAGCCGATCAATTACCTCTTTTTTGTCTTCTGTTGTGTAAGCCACTTTGAATTTATCCTCCTGGTAATAATTGATGGTCTTGTAAAAAGTCGGAAAACACCTTTTTACGAGCGTTTTAAGTATCCGGCATTTTATTAAATTTTTAATTCTAACATTTTAAACTTGATGAATCAGGCTTTTTTACGAATTCATCGATAATTTACTTTTTATTCTGTCGGATTATGTCACACTATTCCGCCAAAACGCAACAATACGCATAATGATCCAGTTTTTCCTCATCCTTTAAAACGGCAAGCAATCGTTGCCGGGTATCGATAATTTTCAACAATCCTGCTTTATTCCGAGGGAAGGGCGGACCCAAATCCGATTTGTACAACATCCCCCCGTTCTTGATTCTTTCCGCCAGATCATGTTCCACCATGCGTTCCGGAATCCCTTTTAAGGCGTTGGTCATACTGATTAAGGATTCACCGATACGACCGGTTGATGCCAGATTTTTAACGTCTTCCATTGAAAGCGCCTCATGAATCGAAAAACCACTGCTTTCGATCCGGCGCAATTCCTTTAAATATCCTCCGCATCCCAGACAATCACCGATATCCGCGCACAATGTCCTGACATATGTTCCTGCTGAACAACGAACCTCAAACCGGATTTCCGGCAAACGGACATCCAAAATTTCAAGCCGGGAAATATGAACCTGTCTTGCCGGTTTTTGGACCGGCTTACCATTCCTTGCAAGCTTATATAACGGGACGCCTTTATATTTCAATGCGGAATAAACCGGCGGCTTTTGCTTGATGGCACCCTCAAACCGTTTAAACGCGCTTTTTATTGTGTCTGAAGAAAAAGCGATATCCGTTGTAGCTGAAACAATGGATCCGGTTTTATCCTGCGTATCGGTCGAAGCGCCCAAAAAAAGGACGGCTTCGTATATTTTATCATCCTTCAAAAAAAAATTCGCCAAACGGGTTGCCTTGTTGATGCAGCAAACCATTACACCTGTTGCAAACGGATCGAGGGTTCCCGTATGGCCGACCTTTCCGGCACCCAGTAACCGCTTTATGGTGGATACAACTTTTGCAGACGTCACGTTTTTCGGTTTATCCACAATCAGAACGCCGTTTAGATCGTTCATTGCACCCAATGTTCAAATCGTTTTTGCCAGTTTAAAAATCTTTTCCTTGACCTCGGCCAAAGGCAAATCAAGGCAAAATCCAGCGGCGGTGCGATGGCCGCCTCCCCCGAATTCCGCTGCAATGGATGCCACATCCACTGATCCGTCGGATCGAAGGCTGACATGATATATCCCTTCTCCATTTTGCTGCTGCTGTATCAGCGCAGCGACCTTGATATCCTTTATATTCCTGGCATAGTTTAAAAATCCGTCCGTATCTTCAGGTTTTGTCATGGTTTTTTTAAACGTATCCCGGGTCAGGGTCATAACGGACAAATGCCCGTTTTCCGAGATTTCAATGGAATCCAAAGCCCGGTTTAACAGTTTTAGTCTTCCCAAGGAATACGGCCCATAAACGTGCTGGGCAACATAAGACGGATCCACGCCGTATTCCACCATTTCCTTGCAGATGGAAAATGCATTTTCATTTGTGTTTGAAAAGCGAAACGACCCGGTATCCGTCAATATGCCGGTGTAAATCGAAGTCGCCATTGCCTTGGTCATCGGAATATTCATTTCCTTGATCAAAAGATAAACGAGTTCTGCGGTAGCACATGCCCAGATATCGACAAACCGGACATGCCCGAACTTCGTATTGGTGGTATGATGATCAATATTGATGATAACCGGTATCCGCATTATTTCGCTTGCCGCCTTTCCCACACGTTCGATATCGCTGCAGTCTAATATCACCGCAACGTCGTAGTTCTCAAGGTCCTTCATGGTCCGGGCAATGCGGTTACTTGCCGACAAGAACCGATAAACCGCGGGAATAGAGCTTTCACTGTAAAGTGTTACGTCTTTACCGTATGATTCAAGGGCAAGCCCCAAAGCTGTTAAAGATCCGATCGAATCCCCATCGGGATTAATATGAGATGCCAGCAAAATATGATTACTCTTCTGAATGTGTTCTATTATTTGTTCCATCGTTCTTATGAATCGCCTTTAACAACTCATTGATGTGTGATGCATGATCGAATGAATCGTCATAATAAAACTCGATATTCGGCATATAGCGCATCATGAGCTGATCGGCCAGAATTCGCTTTAAGTATTTATGGGCGCTTTGAAAACCTTCGTTTGCCTCCTCGGGCGTCTTTTTGCTTCCCGCCATGGTAAAATAGATTCGGGCTATCCTCAGATCATTTGTCATCTTTACTTTGGTAATCGTAACCATTTCAAGTCGCGGATCGCTGACGTTTTTTTGTAAAATCTCCGTCAGTGCCTTTTGGATCTGACCGCTGACTCTGTCTGCTCTGGAGAATAGTGTCATAAACTGATTATTTCCATTTCCGTATCGATCAACTCGGCCAGTCCGATACTGTCTGCCAAATTAAATATCCGGTCGATTTTTGAATTGATCAGGTTGATATTGTTTCCGATCAAGGCAAACCCGATTTCAGCTTTTTGATGTATATCGTTGGAACCAACCTCGGCAACGGATACATTAAAATTGTTCTGGATCTTGCTGATAATCGATTTCACGATGCCCCTTTTAACTTTCAGGGAACGGCAGTCGTGCAACCGATAGACTATTTTTCCCGTACCGACAACCATGGTGTTTTATAATTCCGGTCTTATCTCTTCCATGTAGTAACATTCAATGGTATCGCCGATTTTGATGTCATTATAATTTTCAATTCCAATACCGCACTCAAATCCGCTTTGAACCTCTTTTACATCATCTTTAAAACGTCTTAATGATCCGATTTTCCCGTCGTATAAAACAATGCCTTCCCGGATAAGCCGAACCTTCTGACCCCGTTGTATCTTGCCGTCCGTCACATAACAGCCCGCCACCGCCCCGACTTTGGGCACGTGGAATACTTCTCTGACTTCGGCATTGCCTAAAATCCTTTCTTCGAAAGTGGAGGCCATCATTCCAACGATGGAATCCTGGACATCCTTGATAACATTGTAGATAATGTCATAGTATCGTATATCGACATTTTCTTCCGCGGCAAGGGCTTGTACTTTCGTGTTGGGGCGAACGTTGAAACCGATGATAATGGCATCGGAAACCGCTGCCAGTGAAACGTCTGACTCGGCGATGGCTCCCGTGGCCGAATGAACGATATTGATCTTTACTTCCTCATTGGATAATTTCACAAGGGAGTCCTTAAGCGCTTCTATGGAGCCGTGAACATCCGCCTTAATAACGATGTTTAAATCCTTAACATCGCCTTCCTGCATTTGCTCGAAAAGATTTTCAAGGCTGAGCCGGTTGGTTTTGGCCAGTTCTTTGGATCGTTGTTTTTGAATCCGGTAGTTGCTGACCTGCTTGGCGTCCTTTTCATCTGCAAGCGCGATAAACTCATCACCGGCATTCGGGACCCCGGTGAGGCCGATAATTTCAACCGGCATTGACGGGCCTGCTGATTTTACCTGTTTTCCCAAGTCATTGAGCAATGCACGAATTTTACCGTAATGCAAACCGCAGACAACAGGATCGCCGGCATGCAATGTTCCGTCCTGGACCAGAACCGTGGCTACCGGACCTCTTCCCGAATCAAGTTTTGCCTCAACAACATGGCCCGATGCCAACTTTTCCGGATTCGCTTTAAGTTCCATGAGTTCGGCCTGAAGCAGCACCATCTCAAGGAGCTCATCGATTCCTTCTCCGGTTTTAGCGGATACCTTTACAAAAATCGTATCGCCTCCCCAATCCTCAGGCGTCAGTCCTGCATCGGAAAGCCCCCGATGGACGCGTTCCGGATCAGCATTTGGCTTGTCGATTTTGTTAACAGCCACGATAATGGGAACATCGGCTGCTTTCGAATGATTAATGGCTTCAATGGTCTGCGGCATTACGCCGTCATCCGCGGCAACGACGAGTATGACGATGTCCGTCACGCTGGCACCCCGGCTTCTCATGGCGGTGAAGGCTTCATGACCGGGCGTATCGAGAAAAACAATCTGGCCCTTATCCGTCATAACATGATATGCGCCGATGTGCTGTGTAATGCCCCCTGCTTCGTGTTCCGTAACGCTGGTTTTTCGTATAACATCAAGAAGAGAGGTCTTTCCGTGATCGACATGGCCCATGACCGTGACAACCGGCGGTCTGGGCACCAGTTTTTCAGGATCATCGGATTCTATCCTGATGACGGATTCTTCTTCGAATGAGGCTTTTTCAACTTCATACTCAAATTCAGCTGCCACCAGAGCCGCCGTATCATATTCAATGGATTGATTCACTGTGGCCATAACGCCCATCCCCATTAACTTTTTAATAATTTCACTTGCTTTGATTCCCATTCGCTTAGCAAGGTCGGACAGGATGATGGACTCATCAATCTTGATTCGACGCTTGATGGCTTTTGGTACGGTAATCTGGGGTTTTTGCCCCTTTGCAGCCTTCTTTCCTTTTTCTCCTTTGCGGAGCTTTCTCGCTCTGTTTTCAATTGAATAGAGGTCGTCGCCCTCAATTACGGCCTTTTTTCGAAAAGCAATCTTCTTTTTGGGGGTTTTGCCCGTTACAATGGGGGCTTCGACGCGTTTTTTCTGGCCTTTCTTCTTTTTCCTGTCTTTTACCGTCTTATCTTCTTCTGCTTTCGGTTGTTTCAAAGAAACCGGTATGGGCCTGTCAATTATTTCATCTTCAGCCGCTTTCTCTCCGGAGGGATGAACAATCGGACTGTCGAAGGTTTTCTTTTCCGCGGGTTCCGTTTGTGGCGGCAGCGGGCCCAACTTGATTATTTTTGCCGGCATATCTTTTTTCGCCCGCCGCTTTTTAGGTTCCGGTTTTTTCGGCTTTGCTTTGCCAGCGGGTTTGGAAACAGGTTCAACAGCAGTCTCAGCAGGTGAAACCGACTCATCAGGCGCTTCATCCCGTATTTCCGGTTCAACCGACGCCTTTGGTTCTTCCGGCTGCTGAGCCGTTTTTTCAACAGCCATCGGCGTTTCTGCCCGGGGTTCTTGATCAGGAACAACCGTTCCCGCCGGGGAAACCACCGGTTCTTCTGAAACGGTTTTGGTTATGGATTCCGAAACAGGTCCGGGTTCCTTTTCTGCAGGCCTTTTTTCCTTAATCGTCGGAATATCTGCCGGTTCGACGGTGGGTTCGCCTGGGGGTTTGACGGCCGCTTCCGCTTTTACCGGTTCGGGTTGAGGCGCGGGCTCTTCCTTGACTTTCTTTCGCCTACGAATGACCGTCGGCTTAACACGTGTCTCTTCAACCGCATTTATGGGCTTTTGGAGAAGTTTCTTCTTGAATTCAGACACCAGGTCTTCTTCAAGAGAACTCATGTGGTTCCCGACCGGATAACCGAAACTGGTCAGTTTGTCGATCAGTTCCTTATTGGTCATGTTAAGGTCTCTGGCAAGTTCGTAGACTCTGATTTTTGCCATTCATTCCCCCAATGCTAATTAATAGGCCTTCTGGTTTTGAACTTATTTTTAATCCTGACGAATGGGCTCAGACGGTCCGTCTTCGGTTTCCCCTCCCGATGATGAAACGCTTTGTGTTTCCGGCTTTTCAGAACCGACATCCGTATCGTCCGCATTCCCCGTCATTTCAGACGGGTTGCTGTTTGTTATGACATATTTTTTTGCATTTTCAATAAGCGATATCGCTTTTTCCTCATCTATGCCGTTTACCTGGGTCAAATCATCAACCGTCGCCTGGCTCAGTTCTTCGGCTGAGATGAAGCCTTTTTTACATAATTCATCTGCGAGAGACTCATCGACTTCAGGTAAATCGTTTAAAGAATCATAGCCTTCACGCATGGTTTGCTTGTATTGTTTTTCACTGATGACATCAAGGTCCCATTCTGTCAATTTTGATGCCAGCCGGACGTTTTGTCCCTTTTTTCCAATGGCGATGGAAAGCGAATCATCAGGCACGATCACTTCCATGGATTGATTCTCTTCATCAATTATAACCCGTTTTATTTCAGCGGGCGCCAATGCATTGCAGACAAATTTGGCCGGATCAACGTGCCACGGTATGATATCGATTTTTTCACCCCGGAGTTCCTGGACAACATTCTGTACCCGGCTCCCTTTCATTCCCACGCAGGCACCTACCGGATCAATATCCGAGTCACTGGTTGAAACGGCAATTTTCGCACGAATACCGGGTTCGCGGACTGCCCCCATAATTTTTACAATACCTTCAGAAATTTCAGGTACTTCCGTTTTAAAGAGGTTGACCAGAAAATTCGAATGCGTTCTTGAAAGGATGATCTGGGGGCCCCGGGACTCGTACATGACGTCTAAAATATATGCCCTTATCCGGTCTCCCCGGCGATAATTCTCTTTGGGCACCTGCTCTTTATACGGAAGGATGCCTTCCGTCTGCCCCAGGTTGACAATAATATCCCTGCGGTCAAAGCGCTGTACGATGCCGTTAATGATTTCACCTTTCCGATCAATATAGCCAGCGTAAATCGAATCCCTTTCAGCATCTTTCATTTTTTGTATAATGACCTGTTTTGCTGACTGGGCTGCAATCCTTCCAAAGGTGGTGGTATCCATTTTGGTACCCAGACTATCGCCCACCTCGCACTCAGGGTCGAGTTCATATCCTTCTTCAATAGTCATTTGGGTATCAGGATCTGTTATTTCTTCAACCACTTCCTTGAATTGGAAAACTTCAAACTCCCCGGCATCCTCGTTAAACTGAACTTCTATGTCAATCCTGCTGCCGAATTTTTTCCTGGCCGCTGATTTAAGCGCTTCCTCAAGTGCCCGAATTAAAATATTCCGATCGATTCCTTTATCTTTACTGACTTGCTCAATAACGCGCTTAATATCTGTTATTAGCATTCGTTTTCTCCATTATGATTGACAAGTCGCGCTTTAAAGATTTCCCTGTACGGAATGGCGACAATTGCGTCATTTTTTTCCAGTCTGACAGTCCCTTGGGTTACTCCCAAAAGTTTTCCGGTAAAATTTTTCTGTCCTTCAATAACATGCCTGGTTTTTATTTTAACGAAATTTCCTTTAAATCGTTCAAAATCTTCTATTTTCCCCAGAGGCCGTTCAAATCCGGGTGAAGAGACCTCGAGGTTATAGGTAACATCATTATCAATATATACATCCAACAGGTCCCCAAGTTGACGGCTGATATGAACACAGTCATTTAACCCCACGCCTCCGGGTTTGTCGATAAAAACCCTTAAAATTCTTCCCCCCGGCTCACTCTGGTATTCCACATGAACGAGTTCCATGTCCTCTGCTTCGCACAAGGTTCGTGCCAGATCAGTTACACGGGAAATGGTCTGTGTACCAAACCCGGCTGATGGGGTCCCTTTTAACCTTCCTTTTTCCGACTTTTCGATGTTCTTTTTCTTTTTCATGGACATTAAATTAAAAAAAATAAAAAACGGGCCACGGCCCGTTTCCAGTCATTTAGTAAGATCTTCTTTGGTGCAGATAGAAAATACTATCTGTATTAGAAAATTAACATAAGAAAAATAATCTCCCATCCACAATCATGATGAAAATCTCTTATCCTAAATAACGTTCAATTTGAAAACGGTAAAACAATCATGGAGCGGGCAACGAGATTCGAACTCGCGACACCAAGCTTGGGAAGCTTGTACTCTACCAACTGAGCTATGCCCGCTTCCGGAGCAATGATTTAAGCTAAAAATGGTCGATTGTCAATAATTTTCCAACAAGATTGCATGAGTTTGTTATTAAATTATTAAGTAATTGTATTGAATACCGGTTTTTCGCCGGTGTCATGGGCCAAAATAAGGATGAATACTATTCAAGAATTTTTCGCATGGCTTTAAGCTCACGCCGGATTTCATCCAGCAAATCAGAATACGATTTTTCCCGTGAAAGGGGGGGGGCTTTTTGAAAAGATCCTTTTAAATACTGTTTGGCACCCTGAATCGTAAATTTTTTTTCATACAGCAAGTGTTTGATTTCCAGTATTAATTCAACGTCTCTTCTTCGGTAGAGGCGTTGTCCAGAGGGGGTTCTTTTGGGATTTATTTTTTTAAACTCGGTTTCCCAAAACCGAAGCACATAGGCTGGAATTTCAGTAATTTCACTAACTTCTCCGACTTTAAAATAAAGTTTATCGGGAAGATCCGCAAGATTGGGGGTATAATTTTTCATTTGCTCGGTATACCTGGGCAGCCTTGGCAGCAACTCTATTTTTCAAAGGCCGCAATACGTGACGGTTTTGTCCAAGCCGTTCGTCAGGCCGGGAGTGCGGCGTCATATTTCCGGATAACCGTATCGGCTATGAATTTGTGAAGCCCGTTGATTTCATCATCCGCCAGGGTCCGCTCCAACGACCTGTATGTGATTCTGAAAGATATGCTTTTTTTGCCTTTTGGAACCTGCTTGCCCTCAAATACATCAAACAGATGAACATCTTCAATAAGTTTTTCGTCCATCCCCATGACGCTTTCAATTATTTCATATGATTCCAAGCTTTTGTCGACAATAAGGGTGACATCTCGTGATACCGCGGGGTATTTCGGCAATTCACGTGCAAAAACCGCATCCGGCAAGAGGGGGGATAGGGTCTCCAGGTTTATTTCAAAAATAAAAGCCGTTTGTTTCAGGTCATAATTTTTAACGACCTCTGGATGAAGCTCTCCGATAATACCGATCTCGTCATCCCCCACCAAAATTCTGGCGGTATATCCCGGTCGTGTATAACAGCAATCCTTATCCGGCATTCGGGTAAATCTCGAAGCGTCGATTTTTAACCCGCTGAACAGCCCTTCGACAGCTCCTTTTATATCATAGTAATCACACAAAGGCGATACATCGTGCCAGGTTTGTTCAAACCGGGCACCTGTCCACAACCCGGTAAGCATTTCAATTTCCCTGGGCAGGTCATTCGGTCCGTTGTTGATGAAAACCTTTCCGATTTCAAACAGTTTCAAATTGGTCTCCTGCCTGGACAGGTTGCGGTGCATGGTCTGCAAAAGACCGTGAAGCAGTATGGTCCGCATTTCAGTCTGTTCTTCTGTCAACGGATTTAAAATTCCGACGGTTTTTCTCCGGGCATCACCATCTGGAATCTTTAAATAGTTTAAAGCCTTTTGATTGATAAAACTGTAGTTGATGGACTCGGAAAAACCAAGTCCTTTCATCAGGATTTTAATTTTTTTTCTAAGATCCAGCCTCGGTGAACCCAGATCCTTCTGGGGCGTTATCCGGGGAAACGTGGTAGGAATGTTTTGATACCCGTGCAATCGGGCAACCTCCTCTATCAGATCAATGGGCCGCGACACATCCACTCTGTAGGATGGCGGTAAAACATCCATCTGGTCTTCGTCTATTACGGACACTTCAAATTCTATGGATTCCAGCAGGGTTTTGATGGTCCGGCCGTCTATGGCGGTCCCCAGAACGTCGTTTGTGGTTCGAACACTCAATGGAAGCACTTTTTGCTTAATTTTTAACGGGTGTTCATCAATAATTCCGTCTACCAGGTGACCGTTGGTGATTTCCACCATCAACCGGGCGGCACGGTTTGCTGCGGTAAGGGTCCCTTCCGGATCCACACCGCGTTCAAATCGATGGGATGCGTCCGTATTCAACCCTAACGCCTTGGATGTTTTCCGAATGCTCATGGGCGAAAAATAAGCGCTTTCAATGAGCACCCGTTGAGTGGTTTCAACGATTTCCGAGTTGAGCCCGCCCATTACACCAGCTACGGCAACCGGTTTTTCACCGTCGCAGATCATGAGCATTTTGTCCGAAAGACGATGTTCCTTTTCGTCAAGCGTCGTAAAAGACTCATCCTTATGAGCACATCGAACCACGATTCGATGCTCGGCAAGGCGGTCGAAATCAAAGGCATGAAGCGGTTGACCGGTCTCAATCATCACAAAATTTGTAACGTCAACGATATTGTTGATCGGTCTCAATCCCACTGACAAAAGCCGGTTCTGCAACCAAAAAGGCGATGGAGAAACGGTCACGCCTTCAATCAGGCGGGCAACATACCGTGGGCAATGGTCCGGAGATTCAATTTTCACCGATGTTATGTCGTGAATCCGGCCCTGGGTCGGTTCCGGAGACCCGAAATCGGGATACCGGACCCGTGTTCCCTGGATAGCGGCGATTTCCCGGGCCACGCCGAGCAGACTCAGACAGTCCGGTCGATTGGGGGTCAAATCAATGTCCAGCACCGTATCGGAAAGGTTGAGCGCTCTGGCGATGGGCATTCCGGCAGTCAAATCCGGATTAAGAACCATTATTCCGGATCGATCCGGGCCAAGGGCCAGCTCTCCCTCACTGCAGAGCATCCCCTCTGAGATTTCACCCCGGATACAGGTTTTCCCGAGGATGACACCGCCGGGTAATTCTGTCCCGGGAAGGGCCGCGGCAACGGTAAGACCTTCACGGGCGTTGGGAGCACCACAAACCACTCGAATCAAACGGTCTCCGATATCGACGTCACAAATATTCAGTTGACCGGCATTGGGATGAGACACGATATTGACAATCTTGCCGACAAAGACCGATCGTAAATATTCATACCGATCCGAAACAACGTCCACTTCCAGTCCGACCATGGTGAGGGATTCAACCAGCCGGTCCATGTCCATTTCAACAGGAACGTAATCATTGAGCCAACTTACGCTAACTTTCATTTTAGAATTGCCTTAAAAACCTTAAATCATTTTCAAAGAATTTCCGGATATCGTCAATTTGGTACTTTAACATCGCAATTCGCTCAACGCCCATTCCGAATGCAAATCCTCGGAAGCGGGTTGTGTCATACCCGATATTTTCAAAAACAGCCGGATGCACCATCCCCGACCCGAGGACCTCAAGCCAGCCGGATTGGGAGCAGACACGGCACCCCTCTCCCCGACAGATCACACAAAGGATATCCACCTCTGCACTGGGTTCGGTAAACGGGAAAAAGCTGGGTCTGAATCGAAGGCTTATTTTATCATCAAACATCTGGTGAACAAAGGCGGTTAGAATTCCTTTTAAATCGCCGAAAGACGATTTTTCATCCACCAGCAGCCCCTCCACCTGATTGAACATGGGGGTGTGCGTCAAGTCTGAATCGCACCGATATACCTTGCCGGGTGATATAATTCTTAATGGCGGAGAACTTTTTTCCATTACCCGTATCTGCATGGGAGATGTATGCGTCCTCAAGACAATATCGTCCGACACAAAAAAGGTATCCTGCATGTCCCGGGCGGGGTGATCCTTGGGAAAATTCAACGCTTCAAAGTTATACCAATCCTTTTCAACCTCTGGGCCTTCCGCGATCGCAAACCCCAATTTTGCAAAAATGTCGCAGATTTCCCAAGTGGTTTGGGTAATGGGATGGAGAGATCCCCGGCTTACCGGCCGGCCGGGCAGGGATACATCAATACCGGGATCCTGCTCCACGATCTGTTTTTCGAGTCGAATCCGGGTTTCTTCAAACAGGCGGCCCAATGCCTGCTTTACCTGGTTTGCTTTTTTTCCTGCTTCTGGTCGCTGGTCCGGCGGCAGGGTTGAGATATTCCTTAAATACTGAGTGATTTTACCTTTACGGCCCAGATATTTTACGGTCAGGGCGTTTAAGCCCTCCGGGTCCGAAACCGCCTCAAGTTCTTTTACGGCATCTTCGTGTATCTGTTCTATCGAATTTTCCAATGTTCTGTCTCTATTATAAATGACACATTCCCAGTGTTATTGCGGCATTTAAAATTCAAGGTCTTGTAAAAAGTCGGAAAACAACTTTTTGCAAGAGTTTTAAATATCCGGCGTTCTATTAAATTTTTTGATTTTAACACTTAAAACTTGATGAATAAGGCTTTTTCCGAATTCATCAAAATTATCAACCGGTACAAGAAGCCCATTAAGGTAAAATACAAATGACATGTCCGGGTTTCATACACTGCCATAAAGTTTTCGCTTTAATCCGGGGGGTTGCACCGGGTTAAAGCGAAAACAAATATACGGAATAATCGGCGGCAGGTTGCCTAAAGGTGTTGGGCCGCCACCTCGGCAACCCGGGAAAAGCCTGAAGGGTCAGAGACGGCGAGTTCCGCCAGCACCTTTCGGTCCAGCGTCACACCGGCCAGTTTCAGCCCGTGTATGAATTTACTGTATGTCAAGTTGTTCATTCTGGCTGCGGCATTGATTCGGGCGATCCAGAGTCTTCTGAAGTCTCTTTTTCTGACTTTTCGATCCCGGTATGAATACATCAAAGCTTTGTCGACGGCATCCGCCGCGGTCCGGAACAGCTTGCTTCGGCCACCGCGAAACCCTCTGGCCAGCTTCAATACTTTTTGCCGGCGTTTTCTGGCTTTAAATCCTCTTTTGACTCTCATAATCGATCTCCTTAAAATGAAACCGTCATCTATCCATTGGGCAGAAGACGTTTAATCTCTTTCATATCCACTTTTTTGCTGATTTGACCTTTGCGCAGTGCGCGTTTCCGTTTGGTTGTTTTCTTTGTTAAAATATGGCTGGCGTTTGCCTTTGAAAAAGCAAATTTTCCGCTGCCCGTCTTTTTAAACCGCTTTGCTGCCGCCCGGTTTGTTTTTATTTTAGGCATGGTCATCTCCTTTATTTTTTTGCTGCCGTTATGCGGGTGGTTGTTAATCTCTTTTGCCAGTCAAAATATAGATGGCGCGAGCAATATCGCCATCACAGCTCACGCCATCTTTATTGGGAAAAAATGGTTCTTTATAAACCGAAACGAGTCGGGCTGTTAAAAAATTAAAAAACCGTTAGGTTTTTGGTGCCAGTATCATCGCCATTGTCCGGCCCTCCATTTTGGGCTGCTGCTCAACAATTGCGACATCCTGGGTTACTTCCGCAATCTTTTCGAGTATTTCAATGCCCATATGGGTAAGGGTGATTTCCCGACCCCTGAACATGACAGTGACTTTAACCTTATCCTTTTTCCCAATAAATTTCTTGATATGACCAATTTTTGTATTCAGATCGTGTTCGCCGGTTTTGGGCCGTACTTTTATTTCCTTGACCTGAAAAGTGCTTTGCTTTTTCTTTGCTTCCTGCTTTTTCTTTGTCTGCTCGTATTTATACCGGCCGTAATCCATTATTTTGCAGACCGGTGGATTTGCGTTGGGTGAAACTTCCACCAGATCAAGGCCATGATCTCCTGCCACGGCGAGTGCCTTATATGTCGGAATAATTCCGACCTGATCGCCGTCAGGACCGATAACTCTTACTTCTTTTGCCCGTATTTCCCTGTTAACGTTTACTTTGTCCACTCTATTCGGTCGGATTGTACGCTTTTGAACTATGCTTCACCTCCTGGTTTGCGTTGAACTTGAACAAAAATGAACATTCCCCAAACGTCTTTTTAACCGATCCATTTGGTCATGATTTTATCGCTTTGGTTAAATATAAGACAATATTAAGGAATGCAAGAAAAAAATCAAGAAAAATAAACCCATCACCAGATCAACCATGATTTGATTCGTTTCGGGGTTTATGCACGGAATTTTTCGCTTTCATGCAGATACTGCTTGCATCCGATAAAGGATAATATCTTTCCCTCCGATTCGTTAAAGAAGTATTTTACCCATCATTGTTCAAGCGTATATTCAGCCAGCAGGCTGTTTTTCCAATAGTCATTTTCAGGATCTTTAAAAAACGCTTTGAACAGTGCCAGGCTTTCCTGTCTCAAAATGTTCGGGACGATATTGACTTTGCGGTGACGGTATAAAGGCCCGAGGGTTGACAGGTCGCAGGACGTAGCCCCTCCCATGGAATCTTCGTAGGCATAGACAATGTTGTGAATACCGTTGATCAACAGGCAGCCGAAGCACATCAAACACGGTTCCATCGTCGTAAATACGGTAATTCGGCTTTTATCAATACCTCTCAGACTGGGGGATAGATGTCTGAGAGCGATGATTTCCGCGTGATCCATTTCATTTGACCGGCTGCCCGTGGAATTTTGTCGAAATCCTTCAGCCACAATCCTGTTATCATACACCACTATGCATCCAACGGGAAATTCCTTGGCAACCAAGGCTTTTTCCGCAAGAATGAGCGCCTGTTTCATATAGTATTCATAGTTCATAGGAATAATCCATCAGGCAGAAGTGAAAGTCGGCAGTCGGAATGAGTCCGTCCCGTCGCACGGACACCGGCCGTCAATTTCAAATGCATAGATAATGCGGGATTCCATCTCCTGCTGTTTTTTGGAAACCGGACGAAATCCGTAATTTTCAGCAATACCCGTCAACCGGGATCTTGAAGGGATGGCACCTATCCCTTTCGCCATGATACCGCCGGTCTGACCGTCCAGTATGTCCGCATCCTCGCCGTTGGTCACCACGACCACGGGAATTTGATAATTTTCAAGAATTCTTGACAGGGCCAAGCCGGGTCGATGACGGGTGATCAGCGATCCAGGTCCGTATTGAATGATCATATGATATTTGCCGGACAAACGAACGGCGAAATCCAGGATTACTCGGGCATTTTTATCTCCGGCCTTAACAATAACGGGAATACGGGGAATAATATCCGACTTCCGGTATTTGCATTTTTCAACCAGAAACCGGGCTACCTTCTGCCGGTATTGCTCGTCATGGGTGTTCTGAATCACCTGTCCGGTAATATAATCAACGGTTTCGCCGAGAATGAGGTGATGTCCGTTCATGTGTTGTCCGTTTTAAGGGTTTGGCCATTCGTTATTTGTCAAAAATATAAAAAGATGAGGAGAATGTAAAGCCTCAAATAATGCTTTACAATTAAAATTAAGTATGTATGGATATTGTGGTCAACAAAACATAAAAGCGATTGCAGCATAACCAAAGGATACTTGATTCATATCGATGTTGTCATGACCATTCGGGAAGATTTTGAAAACAGGGAAAGAAAATATCTGTCCGCCCACGGGTGCCTCAGTTCGGAATCCCGGGGACGAAGAGTACCGGAAGAGCCATGCCCGATAAGAACGGATTTCCAGCGTGACAAGGATCGCATCGTCTATTCCAATGCGTTCCGAAGGCTGAAGCACAAAACCCAGGTGTTTTTATCGCCCTTGGGGGATGAATATCGGACCCGCTTGACCCACACCCTTGAAGTGGTCCGGATTTCCAGGGTGATTTCCCGCGCCATGCGGCTGAATGAAGATTTGACCGAAGCCATTGCCTTAGGCCATGACCTGGGCCACACACCTTTCGGCCACGGTGGTGAAACCGCTTTGAAAGAAATCTATTCCACGCATTTTTCCCATAACAAACAAAGCCTGCGGGTCGTGGATGTGCTTGAAAAAAACGGAAAGGGACTGAACTTGACCTACGAGGTCCGTGACGGGATATTAAAACATTCCAAAGGATATGGAAAGATCATACCGAACAATAAAAAGGAACTGCCTTCCACCAGCGAGGGGCGGGTGGTTCGAATTGCCGATATCATTGCCTATTTAAACCATGATCTCGACGATGCCATCAGAAGCGGTGTGATTCATGCCGATCAAATCCCAAAGGTCTGTTTGGAAAATATCGGCAAAACCCATTCCCAACGGGCCGCAACCATGATAAAGGATCTTATCGCCTCAAGTCGTGAGGTGAATGGTGAACTCATACTGAACATGAGCGATAAGGTCTTTGATTCCATGACCCTATTGAGGGAGTTTTTATATGACAATGTGTACCGGGCCCCCAAAGTCCATAATGAGTTTGTTAAGGCCAAAAAAATCATCATTGAACTGTATTCGTTTTTTCTGAAAAACGACGACGTCCTCCAGACGGAACTGTCCAAAATGGGGATTTCCGGATGCCAGAATAAAAATCCGTCCAGGGCGCGCACGGTTTGCGATCTCATCGCCAGCATGACAGACCGCTATGCCATGAGCCTCTACCAAAAACTCTTTTTCCCCTCCCAACCTTTCTAGATGTTTTTATGATGGTGGATTACACTAAGAGATTCTTTGACGCATATAACAAGGTGTTTTTAACATACAGAGACCGTTTGCGGCAACTTTATGACGAGATGGATGCCCAATATAATGCCGTTGCAGACAGCTACGGTTTCAAGTGCACGGGATGCAGGGAAAGCTGTTGCGAAACACGGTTTTACCACCACACCTATGCGGAATATATGTATCTGCTTGAAGGGTTTTATTCCCTTGATCCGGGCTTGCAAAAAGACATCCAAAAAAAAGCTCTGACCGTTTTCAGAAAGCATATGACGGCAAATCAAAACACGGTCAGGATCATGTGTCCGCTGAACCATGAAGACTTGTGCAGGCTTTATACATATCGTCCCATGATTTGCCGCCTGCACGGTATCCCCCATGAACTGCAAAAACCCGGGCAACCTGTTTCCCATGGACCGGGATGTGAGCTGTTTGCCCGTCGGTGCAAAGACACGGCATATAAAAATTTTGACCGTACGCCGTTTTACCGGCAAATGGCCATGCTGGAAAAAGAATTCAGACAATCTGCAGGGCTTTATGGAAAATTCAAAATGACCATCGCACAGATGCTGATAAACGAAAAAGGTAAAACCCCATGAAACAACTGGACCTGAAAAAGCTGGATCAGTTGCCGGGAAAACGATTGGATGAAAAAGAGTCGTTTTTATTTAAATGTCATCCGGGTCTTTCCTGTTTTAATCGATGTTGTCGAAACTTAAATCTCATGTTATACCCCTATGATGTGGTGAGATTAAAAAACAGGCTGGAAATTTCGTCCGACCGGTTTTTAAACGATTATACGGACCTTGTCTTGAGAGCATCCAGTTATTTCCCGGAAGTTTTGCTCAGGATGTCGGAAAATGATGAAAGAACATGCCCGTTTCTCACCTCTTCAGGGTGCTCGGTATATCCGGATCGTCCGGATGCCTGCAGGACATTTCCCATTGAACAGGGAGTCATTTTTCACGAAAGAACCGATGCCGCCCGTTTTGTTTATTTCTTCCGACCGCCGGACTTTTGCCAGGGTCAGTATGAACAAACCTCCTGGACGCCTGAAACCTGGCTTGCGGATCAGGATGCTGAAATATATCGGGAAATGACGGTTGAATGGGCAAAACTAAAGCGCCTGTTTTCATCGGATCCCTGGGAAGGCCAAGGCATGGAAAGTCCAAAGGCAAAGATGGCCTTTATGGCGGCTTATAATGTGGATCGGTTCCGTGACTTCGTGTTTAACAGCACTTTTTTAAAACGGTATAAGGTAAAATCTGATACCCTGAAAAAAATAAAGGCCGGCAGCGATACGAAACTGATGCGGTTTGGATTTGAATGGATTAAGTTTTACATTTGGGGTATTCCATCAAAAAATATTAAACTAAAACAAAGAAGACGGTAACACGATCTTATGCCGGATTCCGACTCTCGGTTTTTTTCAAAGTGGCACACTTTAAAACAGCGGGTTGAAACCCGGGCAAAAGACCTTACAGAACGCCCTTGGGCATGGGACCGATCTTTTCACCGCCCAATATGTATCCGCCATCCAGCCGGATGACGCTTCCCGTCATAAATGGCGCATCTCTTAAGATAAACAGAATCGCTTTGACCACATCCCCGATGGTACCGGTTCTCCCCAGCAAGGTATGGTCGCAAATGGCCTTTTTCTGCCCGTCATCCAGCAGGTCCCACCCCCGGGTCCCCTTGCCGTGACGGGTTTCCACGATGCCCAGCATCAGTTCGTTGACCCGCACTTCCGGTGCTCCCATTCTTGCCCAGGTTTCCGTCAACAGGGAGACCCCCCGGTTTGCAGCGGCATACCCGTCGTTGAAAATGGCCTCAACCGGTCCGGATCTGCCGACAATTCCCGCGATGGATGAAAGGTTGATCACCGCTCCGTTTCTTGATGCCTTCAGGTGAGGCAGGGCCGCATCAAAAAGCCAGCGCTTGGCCCGGAGGGTGGTCTCCATTTCAAGATCCCACTGGTCTTTTGTATAGGGCCCGTGAACCACCGGCCATCCTCCCCGCTCAATATTATTGATGAGAATGTCCAGCCGGCCGAAACGGCTTACCACGGTTTCAATCAATTCCGGAATTTTTCCCGTGTCCAATAGGTTGGTTTTCAAAATCAGATGATCCGTACGGGCAAAGTCGGCCTTCATTTCATCCAGGTGTTCCTCCCAGTCGAAATAATTCAGGGCGACTTTAACGCCCTGAGCTGCAAGGGAAAGGCCGATCTCCTTGCCGATTCCCTTGACGGCGCCGACAACCAGGGCGACTTTATCTTTAAGTTCCATAAACCGGCTGTAATTATTTTCCGTCAGCTTTTATACGAATCAAGATTTTTATCCTGAAACAGGATGCCCTCAAGCCACTTTAAACCGAATTTCAGCAGGGCGATTTCATCGGATTTTATTTTCTCCACGGTCTCTTCGTCTACCTCAAATCGGTCCAGAAAAGCGCTTTCAAAAACAAACCGTTTAAACTTGTCGATATTATAGCTTACCATAAAGAAGAGTTCCTTGCTTTTATCCGTCAATTTAATATTGGACGGGAAAGACCGCTTCCTTACAATAAGATCCGTCCACCGGATGTTAATTTCATCATGAACGTCGACGCCTTGGTCCTTTCGCCACTCCCGAACTGTCCAGGATTTTTCCTCTTCAAAACCCAGGCAATGGGGTTCGTTGACAAAAAAATAAAACCCTTCGGCATCTGCACCTTCTTTATGGCTTAAGGAAGCCGAGCCGATGGGATAGTATCGACATGTCGTGGGCCGGTCTTCATAGACGATGCAGCCCGAATCCTTGACAAAAGGACACGATTCCAGGTCATCGTCAAGAAGCTTCAGCGTGACTACGGGCAGGTCGGTCTTTTCCCAGATCCGTGGAACGGTATATATGGCCAGAAATTCTTCGGATGAAAGGCATAGCCGGTTCTTCAACCGAATAATATCATAAGGGGTCAGAATAATATTAATGCCCCTGCAGCATTTTGTGAAACATTTAACGCCCTTATGACACTGAAAGTCAAAGGTGCTGTCCAGACCGAGACGCACGGGAATAATGTCGGCAGCATCGTTTTTATATGAATTCATCGGATATTCCTTTTAATATATATGGTATTTTGGAGCATGTCATATATAAGCCTGAATACAATGTCAAACAGTTCATGTGGCCTTGCCGTCGATATTGTCGTAAAAAAGGCCGGATATTGACTTTGACATGTGAAAGACGTATGTGATTTTTATTTGCCCGTTAATTCCAGGCAATCCTATTTGAAACTTTAAACCGTGAGTTAAACGTTGCGCGTTGTGTTCGGATTGGGTTTTACAATGCTCAACACACAACACAACAATGTGAGAGCCGGGCTCTGGCATATAAGGACCGATTTGCATGCGTCTTAAAAAAACCGTTTCATTTTCAACAGATGCCGTGAATGTGTTTTTTCACATTCTTACAAAATGCAACCTTAAATGCAGGCATTGCTATATCAACCCCCGGCAGCACGGAACCGGCATGCTTTCCCTGCCGGTCATTGAAAAATGGCTCCCAGCTTTCAAAGACGATCGTAAAGATGCCAATCTTATATTATTGGGCGGAGAACCCACCCTGCACCCGGAACTTCCGCAGGCCATCAGGCTGGGCAGAAAGATGGGATATACCTCCATTACGGTAGACACCAACGGGTATTTGTTTCATGATATTCTTTTAAAGGTCGGCCCGGACGATGTCGACTATTTCAGCTTCAGTCTGGACGGTGCCACAGAAAAAACCAACGACCGGATCCGGGGAAAGGGATGCTATAAAACATGCCTTTCCGGTATAAAAAACGCCAAAATAAAAGGTTTTCAGACCAGCCTGATCTATACGGTAAGCAACCTCAATATTGATGAGCTGAAAATGATGGGGCCGGTTTTACAGGATGCCGGGATCGACCGGTTTTTTATCCAGGTTATCGGTATAAGGGGAAAATCAGCCCGTCATAAGTCGGGTCAGCTCCAGGTCCCCCGGGAGAAATGGCTGGATGTTATCCCGCAGGAAGCGGAAAAGATTGCCGGTATGGGAATCAATGTCATCTATCCCAAGGTTTTTTTAAGCGATGATGAACCGTTTCAATGTGCCGGCCGTGTCGCTTCGAATTATTTTGTATTTCCCAACGGCAGGGTCTATCAATGCCCCCTGTGCGAAGATTTTCCCCTGCACGGTTACGAGTTTAAAGACCACCGCTTGATAAAGACGAAAAATATCAATGAATCTCACCTTTTTGGTCTTGATATTCCCGAAGGATGTGTGATGAACAAACTCATCCAACCGGAAAATATCGCATACAGAGCAGATGGTACGCCGAAATTTAAAATTGCCTGCTGCATGCTCAAAGAGGAAATCCGCCCCGACGGATAAAAAAAAGAACCCCGCCTGATCAGGCAGGATTCTTTTGTAAAATCTTTACCAACGATCGGATATTTATTGACCGGCCACGTCCGAGTTGCAATGTTTGCAGATTTTTGCCCTTTTTTTAATAATTTCCGCACAGAACGGGCACTCCCGGGTAAAATACCGGTCATGAATCTTTTTAATGGCCTCATCCGCGGTTTTTTGCAGAACTTCATTGCCGAATCTGGCATTTTTTACTGCTTCGATGGCGTCCGTATTGCAGATATCACCGAACATTTCCGCAGCTTTTACTCTTACCCGTACGGGTTCGGTTGAATCGAGGAGTATTCTGACAATGGTCAAATCATCCTTGGCCACATAACAGTCGGCAAGAATGGAAAATCCTCTTTTTGTGGCCTCTTTCAGGGCTTCCTGTTGAAGCAGAATCTCATCATCGATTATCTGGCCCTTGGCGCCCATAGGTGAAAATACCGGCATGCATTCAAACTTTTTCCGGTCCGGATAGGTGAAGCATCTGTATGACGCGTGGTGTGCATAATTATCCATTATATTGTCCCATCCCTGGGTATATAACGGGCATTCGTCGTTGAAACAGAGATACAGGTAAGGAGCACCCCACCCCAGGCCGTCACTGAAGGTTATCGGTGGAACCTCCCATATACTCATCTCCTTGTTGCAATGCGGGCAACGGGGCCTTTCCTGTGTCATCATCTCTTCAAGTATATCGTCTTTTGTTTTAATCGCCATCTTTGGTCTCCCTTTTATTTAGGATTATTGAGCACGCTGTTTCCGATTTAAAAGGTAACGCATGCCGTTTTACATCGTCCAGAACTCTAAACTAAGGTTGAATTTCCTCATGTCAACGCTGCCCGTCCAAAAAGGGTCTGCTTTACGGCTTCCATGCCGATCTTCAAAAGTGCCTCATCACACGATCGGGCCATTTCAAGTTCCGTGGTGCTGAAATCAAGATGTTTCAAAATTTTCTTTTCAAACACGTGAGTTCGGAATGTATCCAGATCATAACAGGCAAGGGAAAAAAAACGGCTGGCAGCTAAATCAAGGGGACCGGGGTTACACTGATTTTTCAGGCTGATGATTTCCATGAGCATATCATTAAATTCATTGTAAATTTCAAGTCCCTGCCGGGATATCCAGTCTTCAACGCTCTGAACGACGTCCTGGTCAAATCCCTTGCAGTGCGGTTCTTTCAGCACCATATACTGCTCAACCACCTCACCGGTTTCCCGGGATCGGGAAATGACCCGGACAAGGGGGTACATTCGGCAGGAAGAAGGACGGTCACGATATATCCTGCAGCCGGCGGTCGTCAGAAACGGACATGTCAATTCATTGGGATCTGCAGGTTTCAGCGTCATAATCGGCAGGCCGGATTGGGGTCCGGTATGCCGGCGGCAGTATTGGGCCAAAAATTCGGTTGACATAATGTTCAACCCCTTTTTTATTCTCAATATGTCATAGGGTGTTAAAAATTGATTCAGATCCCTGCAGCATGCATTAAAGCACGGCACGCTTGGGGTGCAAAAAAAATTAAACCGATCTTTGAAAGAAACAGGCGTCATATTTTCGTTCATCATTTGTACCCCGGTTCGAACTTTTGGTATTAAAATAAGAAGGCTAATGGTAAAAACGTCTCATTGTCAATAAATTTCAATTTTTAAAATGATTAACAGGGGATGGTTTTTCCCATTCTGGCGCAAACGCCAAAACAGGCTGCCGTGCCATTGGAGTCCCGGCAAAACAGTCTGAAGGGAAACCTGGTATTTTCAAAATATAGTGGTAAAAAAAACTTCCGCATCCATATATTGTTTATTGATAATAGAGTACTGTAATTATTTGCTTATTGTCGGACGGCTGCCGGCAAAAATTCTTGACAAGTAAAATACCGAGTGATATTCATTTAGACTTATTTTAATGGAAACTATATCATCTTGAATTAACAGGATATTTTAAAGAAACAAATTTTTTATAGAAATTGTAATAAATTGATCGGGTTTGATCACAAAGACAAAAAAGTCGGGCCAATGAACAGTTGGTCGATACGAAGAAGGGAGGTGCCGGAAATTTAATTTTTTATTTTTAATGCGATGGATTTTTTAACAGAAATTTTTACAAAGCAGAATTAGGAGGGATATAAATGCCAAGTTTTGTAATTCAAGAAAAATGTGACGGTTGCAAAGGTGGGGATAAAACTGCATGTATGTATATTTGCCCCAACGACCTGATGGTATTGGACCCCAACGCGATGAAGGCTTACAACCAGGAGCCGGATCAGTGCTGGGAATGTTTTTCATGCGTAAAGATATGCCCCACACAGGCCATCGAAGTTCGTGGCTACGCCGACTTTGTACCCCTTGGAAGCAGCATCATGCCGATGATGGGTACGGAAGATGTCATGTGGACCTGCAAGTTCAGAAACGGTCTTGTAAAACGGTTCAAGTTCCCCATCCGGACCACACCTGAAGGAGCCGCCAATGCATATCCGGACCTTAAAGGAAATGATCTGGAATCACAGTTACTCTCAACGGAAGAGGCGGACGGAAAACAAATGCCGGCCCCGCAGACCGTTTAAGAAAGCGTTATTCTCTGACACAACAACATAGACTAATTCTAGCATATTTTTAAGGAGGATAAAATATGGCAATACCAAATAAACCTTTGGGAGAAATCAAGGCCGTAAGAGATCCGGAAGTTGAAGAGCGAGAAGTTGATATTCTGATCGTCGGCGGCGGTATGGCTGCTTGTGGAGCGGCGTTTGAAATTAAAAAATGGATGAAAGAAGGTCAGTCAGTTCTTTTGGTTGACAAAGCCGCCATGGAGAGAAGCGGTGCTGTTGCCCAGGGACTTTCCGCCATCAACACCTATATCGGCGAAAACGCACCGGAAGATTACGTCCGGATGGTCCGCAACGACCTCATGGGAATCGTTCGTGAAGACCTGATCTATGATCTGGGCTGCCATGTTGATGATTCCGTTCATCTGTTTGAGGAATGGGGACTTCCCATATGGAAAAAAACCGAAGAAGGGAAAAACCTCGACGGGAAAAAAGGTCTGAAAATGGGGTCCCTGAAGTCCGGCGCCACTCCGGTCAGAACCGGTAAGTGGCAAATCATGATCAATGGTGAATCCTACAAGAGAATCGTAGCCGAAGCCGCCAAACTGGCACTGGGCGAAGACAACATTCTGGAACGTGTTTTCATCGTTGAACTGCTTCTGGACGCCAACAAGGAAAATACCATTGCCGGCGCGATCGGTTTTTCCGTACGCGAAAACAAGGTCTACATCATTAAATGCAAAACCATGATGGTGGCCTGCGGTGGCGCGGTAAATATTTATCAGCCCCGTTCGGTGGGTGAAGGTAAAGGTCGTGCATGGTATCCGGTATGGAACTCGGGTTCCACTTACACCATGTGTATGAAGGTAGGCGCGGAGCTGTCCATGATGGAAAACCGTTTCACCCCGGCCCGTTTTAAAGACGGTTACGGCCCGGTTGGTGCATGGTTCCTCCTGTTCAAAGCCAAAACTTTGAACGGCCTGGGCGAAAATTTCGCCACCAGCGATGCCGCCAAGAAAGAACTTGAAAGATACGCACCTTACGGAACAGCCGCCATTACCCCGACCTGTCTGCGTAACCACTTGATGCTGTTCGAAATGAAAGAAGGCCGCGGACCCATTCTGATGGATACGGTAAGCGCTCTGGCCGAACTCGGCAAAACCATGGATAAAAAAGAACTCAAGCATCTGGAATCCGAAGCATGGGAAGACTTCCTCGACATGACCTGTGGCCAGGCCAACCTCTGGTGTGCCCAGAACTGTGAACCGGAAAAGAAAAACTCGGAAGTTATGCCCACTGAACCGTATCTGCTCGGATCTCACTCCGGCTGTTGCGGTCTGTGGACCTCCGGACCGGATCTGCCTTGGGTGCCGGATGACTATAAAATTAAGGCCGACAACGGTAAGGTCTACAACCGTATGACCACCGTTAACGGTCTGTTCACTGCCGGAGACGGCGTGGGCTGCTCCGGACATAAATTCTCCTCAGGTTCCCATGCCGAAGGCCGGATTGCCGCCAAGCAGATGGTTCGCTATGCTTTAGACCACGCGGATTTCACCCCGACCATCAGCCAGTCCAAAGAAGAACTGGTGGACATGGTTTACAAACCGGTTCGCACCTTCCTGGAGCACTGCGAATACACCACGGCAGCGGACATCAACCCCAATTACATCAAACCCAACGGAATGATGTACCGTTTGATGAAAGCCACCCATGAGTATGGCGCAGGAACCGCCACGTATTACATGACCAGCACCAAGAATCTTGAAATCGTAATGGATCTGCTTCAGACCATGCGGGAAGACTGTGAAAAACTGGCTGCCGGCGACCTGCACGAACTGCTGAGAGCCTGGGAAATCGAGCACAGAATCTGGACTGTTGAAGCCCATCTGCGACACATCCAGTTCAGAAAAGAAACCCGCTATCCGGGATTCTATTATCAGGCCGATTATCCGGGACAGGATGATGAAAACTGGTTTGCCTTTGTTAACTCGAAATTTGATCCCAAAGAAAAGAAATGGGATATTTTCAAGAAGGAATATATTAAGATCATTCCTGATTAATCGAGGATCGGCGTAAGTTTCGTCGATCGAACCCATACCTCCAGGTGTTTTCACGACACCTGGAGGTTTTTATTAATAAGCTGGTTGTTCGACGCTTTATTCCGGTTTGGGCGATATCCAAACGCAAAAAATGTCCCACCATTTAAAAAATTCATCTTAAACAGTGATGATGGATTTTTTAAGTTGTTGGATATACAGGGAAAAATGGGTATCGCCCAAAGAAAAGAGTCGATTTTAGCTAATAGCATCCATAAAATTTTATACGGAGGGATAGCATGACAGTAGACAACGCAGCCCCTGTAAGCGGAAGTATTATGGTTGTGGGCGGCGGCATCAGCGGCTTGACCACTGCCCTTGAAGCTGCCGAAGTGGGGTACGAGGTGTTCCTGGTCGAAAAAAATCCATCCTTAGGCGGTAGAGTCGCACAGCTTAATCAATATTTTCCAAAGCTATGCCCTCCCACCTGCGGACTTGAAATCAACTACAGAAGGATCAAGGATAATCCGAAAATAACGGTCTTTACCCTTGCCGAAGTTGAAAAAGTCGAAGGAACTCCCGGAAATTATAAAGCAACCATTCGGTTGAACCCACGGTATGTCAATGAGAATTGCACCTGTTGCGGTGATTGTGCAGCAGCATGCCAGACTGAAATTCCCAATGAATTCAATTTCTCCATGAATCGGACAAAGGCCGCCTATCTGCCCCATGAAATGGCATTTCCCGCCCGATACGTGATTTCACCACAGATTATCGGTACGGATGATGCCCAGAGGTGCAAGGAAGCCTGTAAATACGATGCCATTGATCTGGACATGACGGCAAAAACCATTGATCTGAACGTGGGGTCTGTTGTTTGGGCCACCGGCTGGGAGCCCTATGATGCGACAAAACTGGACAACCTGGGATTCGGTCAGTACCAGAACGTCGTCACCAATATGATGCTGGAAAGACTCGCATCCAAAAACGGCCCCACCCAGGGAAAAATCCTCCGCCCGTCTGACGACAAGGCGCCGGAGAGCGTGGCATTTGTTCAATGTGCCGGTTCACGCGATGAAAACCATCTGCCCTACTGCTCCTATATCTGCTGTATGGCCTCTTTAAAACACGCCACTTACATCAGAGAGCAGTATCCGGATACAAAAGTCTATATTTTTTATATTGACGTCAGGGCACCCGGACAACGGTACGAAAAATTTTACAATAAAGTCAAAGAAGATGAAAATATCTTTTTTATCAAGGGTAAGGTTGCAGAAGTCAGTGAAGATCCGGCCACTAAAAATGTTACCGTTGTTGCTGAAAATGCAGTAACCGGGGAAAAAATTCACCAGACGGTGGAAATGGCGGTACTGGCTACCGGTATGCAGCCGACAGCCGCCAATGCCAAGCTGCCAGCCGATCTCAAATACAACGCGGATGGCTTCATTATCAATGATGATGGCAATGGCGGTATGTTCGCGGCAGGATGTGCCAATAAACCGGCCGATGTGGTTTCTTCCAACCAGAATGCCACCGGTATGGCTTTAAAGGCAATTCAAACTCTGGTGAGAAGGTAGGAGGTTATTCATGGATAAAAAATACGGTGTTTATATCTGCACAGGTTGTGGCATCGGAGATGTCCTGGACATCGAGTCGCTGAGCGGTATTGCCTCGGAAGAAGGCCTGCCCGTAAAAACCCACTCATTTCTTTGTGGTAAAGACGGCGTCTCAATGATTAAGAAAGATATTGAGGAAAACGGTACCAACACCCTGGTGATTGCTGCATGTTCCCGCAGGGTCAATTTTGATACATTCCGGTTTGACGGGTGTATCGTGGACCGGGTCAACTTAAGAGAGCAGGTGGTATGGTCTCATCCGCGTTCCGAGTTTCCGGCCCTGGAAGAAGATCAGAAAGATGACGGTGAGCATTTTGACCGGCTTCAAATGCTGGCCGAGGACTATCTTCGAATGGGAATGGCCGAAGCCGAAAAAATCAATCTGCCTGAACCATACAAACTCGACAATTTAAGCCGTAAAATACTCGTCATCGGCGGCGGGATTACCGGCATGTCGGCGGCCATTGATGCGGCCAAGGCGGGTTATGACGTGACTGTCGTGGAAAAAGAGGCTTCTCTTGGCGGATATGCCGCAAAGATAAGAAAACAGCTTCCCATCAAGGAACCTTACGACGATTTGATTCCCCCCATTGTTGAAGAGAAAATCCGGGAGGTCGAATCTTATTCCAACATTACAGTAAAAACGGGAACCGTGGTTGCCAGAATCGCCGGTCAACCGGGTGAATTCACCGTAACTTTCAAGAAACCCGGGGAAAAGATCGAATTCGACGTTCCCTACCCGCTTCCCGATGAAATGAAAGTGGACGAAAGCGGCAAGGAACTGGACGCGGAAAAGATGCATGAAAAATATATGGAGTACAACAAGGGGAAGAAGGATATTCTGACCCTGGATCCTGATGGAGAACTGTTCGGAGCGGTTATTCTTGCTGCGGGATGGCGACCGGCCACACTCGACAAGGATGCCTGCGCTCACCTGGGATTCGGCGAGCTGCCCGATGTAGTGACCAACCATCAGTTCGAAGAAATCGCGGCAAAAGGAAAAATTGTCCGGCCTTCTGACGGCAAGGAAGCCAAATCCGTTGTTTTCATTCAAAGCCCCGGAAAAGATGAAAACGACAGTGATTTTGATTATGCCGGATCCGTTACCAGCCTGGTATCCCTGAAACAGGCAAAATACGTCCGTGAAGATTACAGCGACGGAAAAGCCTACATCTTTTACCAGCACATGCGGACGCCCGGCCTGTCGGAAAATTTTTACAAAGGCATTCAGCAGGATCCGGGTATCTTTCTGACCAAGGGTCAGGTTCTCAGCGTTTCGAAGAACGGCGACGGCTTGACAGTTGAAGCCGATAACACCCTTTTGGGTGAAAGCATTGCGGTAAAAGCCGACATGGTGGTGCTTGCCGCCGGTATGGTTCCGGTGACCAAAGATGACCCGGTAGTCAACATGGCCTATCGCCAAGGCCCCGCATTCCGGGACATCGGGCTGTTTAACGGATATGTGGATTCAAATTTCATCTGTTTTCCCTATGAGACCCAACGAACCGGTATCTATGCTGCCGGGACCGTTCGCCGAAGCATGACCATCGAAGAATCCATGGAAGACGCCACCGGCGCCGCATTAAAGGCCATCCAGGCAATCGAATCATCCAATCGGGGCGTTTCAGTGCATCCGCGTTCCGGGGATATGACATTTCCGGATTTCTTTTTCCAAAGATGCACTCAGTGTAAGCGATGTACCGAGGAATGTCCCTTCGGAGCCCTGGACGATGACGAAAAGGGTACTCCCAAACCGAACCCGACGCGGTGCAGACGCTGCGGTACCTGTATGGGGGCATGTCCCGAACGTATTATCGGGTTTGCCAATTACAATATCGACAGTATCGGCTCCATGGTAAAATCCATCTGGGTGCCGTCTGAAGACGATTACTATGAGCCGCCCATGAGAATTATCGGCTTGGTTTGTGAAAACGATGCCTATCCGGCCCTGGATATTGCCGGGCTGAACAGACTCAGCTACTCGGCTGATGTCCGTTTTATCCCGGTTCGATGCTTAGGATCCGTTAACGTGATCTGGATCAAGGATGCGCTGGCCCAGGGAATGGACGGTGTTTTCCTGTTGGGATGCAAGCACGGGGATGATTATCAATGCCATTTTGTCAAGGGTAGTGAGTTGGCCGAAATCCGGATGCAGAAAATCGGTGATGCACTGGCAAGCCTGGCGCTTGAAAATGAACGTGTTGCCCAATTCCAGATTGCCATAGACGAGTATGACAAGATTCCCCAGATCGTAAATGAGTTTGTGGAGAGTATTGAAGCCATGGGACCGAACCCGTTCAAGGGCTTCTGATAAAGATAAAAATAAACACTCGACTGCCGAGTTAGGAGGTATGAAATGGCGGATAGATATCTTGTAGAACCTGATGTGGGTTTTATTGAGGAAATTTCCGGTCTCGGGGGAGAAGATGTTAAAAAATGTTTTCAGTGTGCAACCTGCTCGGTTGCCTGCCCGATTTCACCGGAGAACAAGCCTTTCCCCAGAAAGGAAATGATTGCCGCCTCATGGGGGCTTAAGGAAAAACTGGTTGGAAATCCGGATATTTGGCTGTGCCATAACTGCGGCGACTGCTCTACGCGATGTCCGCGGGGCGCAAAACCCGGTGATGTGCTGGCCGCCGTACGGACCTATGCCATACAGGAATATGCATCTCCAAAGATGATTGCCAAAGCGGTGAATGATCCAAAAAAGCTGCCGTTTCTTTTGGGTATTCCGGCATTACTGTTTATCATCATCGGATTTGTCACCGGTCTGCTTGATTTTTCTCCGGAAGGTGATTATATCGCCCATGCACATTTTTTCTCTACATGGCTGGTGGACCTGTTCATGATTCCCGCGGCCATCTGGACCATCGTGATCTTTGCCCTGGGATTGAAACGGTTTATCGCAGACATCCATGCAAACGCCCTGAAAGAGGGAAAAACCGATAAAAAGGATATTAATCCGGTTGAATTTGTCAAATCCCTCATCGCGGTGATACCGAAGATATTAAAGCACGACAAGTTCAATGAATGTACCGAAAATACCGAACGATCCACTCAGCATATGATGGTGCTTTTCGGATTTATCGGTCTTGCCATTGTGACCGGCACATTTTTCGTGGTGCTTTATGTCTTCCAGATTCATGGGCCCTATTCCCAATTAAACCCCTTGAAATGGCTGGCCAACATCAGTGGTGTAGCCCTTGTCATCGGAATCGCAATGATGATTAAAACACGGATGTCCAAGACGGATCAGGTCAGCACTTATAAGGACTGGTTTCTGCTGTGGCTGATTTTTGCTGTGGGCCTCTCAGGAATGCTTGCCGAAATGACGCGCCTGGCGCATATGGCGGCAACAACCTATACCATTTACTTTATCCATTTGGTTACGGTATTTTCGTTATTCGTTTACCTGCCCTTCACCAAGCTGGCCCACCTGGTTTATCGAACTGTTGCCATGGCCTATGCCGAGTATGCCAACAGAGGATTTTAGACATCATCACCGACCGATGGTGTTGTTTGATATGAAATAAAACAGGACCGGCGATTGTCGTTGCAGCCTGAAACTGAATTTTTATTATCATAAAAAAAGGGAGATGGTTTTAAAAACCACCTCCCTTTTTCAGGTCAACAGGATCGGGGGAATGCCCCATCCCGAACTATTTTTTGCTGTCGCCGGTTGCAGCGCCATGAAGTTTGACTTCCACTTTCTCGGTCAGGCTTTCATAGTATTCTCTTAATATGGCAACCACCTCATCACGGCCGAAGTGGTCCGGAAGTTCCCCGCCTTCGGAGAGAAGTTTTCTCAACATGGTTCCGGAAAGAAGCACGCGTTCAGATTTTTCATGGGGGCAGGTTCTCAAGGATGCCATGCCGTCACATTTGTAGCAGTAGAAGGTCCAGTCAATTTTCAGCGGCTTGCACAGAAGAGCTTTGCCCGGCTCTTCCGGAGTCGGAATCTTATCAAAGATGGTCTGGGCTTCAAACATGCCGTAAAAGTCGCCAACGCCGGCATGGTCGCGGCCGATAATCATCCTGGAGCAACCGTAGTTCTGCCGGAAAGTGGCATGGAGTAACCCTTCCCGGGGACCGGCATATCTCATATCCAGGGGATATCCGCCCTGAATAACGTTTTTCTCAACAAAATAGTTTTTCACCAACACATCGATGCATTTTACACGGACATCGGCGGGAATATCGCCGGGTTTCAGATTGCCCACCAGGGAATGAATGAACACACCGTCGCATACTTCAACCGCGATTTTGCACAGATATTCGTGGGACCGATGCATGGGGTTTCTCAATTGCAGGGCGGCGACTTCACTCCAGCCACGTTCTTCAAACATCTTGCGGGATTCTGCCGGCCGTAAATACACGCCTGGATATTCGGTTGGATATTCGCCTTCACTGAGGACTTTAACGGGTCCGGCCAGGTTGAAGTCTTTCTGGTTCATGACCATCTGAACGCCGGGGTGATCGTCTTTAGCGATTTTCCAGAATTCTTCCGCCGTTGTGGTGCCTTCTCCCATAAAAACCTTTTCGCATTCAAAGATTTTATCGGCTCCGGTCATTTCATATTTTTCGGTCACTTTCATGGTAGCCATGATTTCTTCGCCTTCGGAATCATAAAGCGCAATTTCTTCTCCCACCGAAATGGCGTCCGCGTCTTCCTTGGATGCATCCAGCGTTACCGGAATGGGCCAGAAAGTTCCGTCCGTCAGCAGAAATTCTTCACATACCCTTTTCCAGTCCGCTTTGCCCATAAAACCGGTTAAAGGACTGAATCCGCCGATTCCCATCATAATGAGATCGCCTTTTACACGAGGGGAAATGTTGATTTTTTTCAGGCCTTCGGCCTTTTTCTTTTCTGCCTCCAGCTCTGCGCCTTCCAACAGACAACACGTCAAGCCTTTTCCACCATGAGGTTCAATCAATTGTGCCATTTGTTTTTGTCTCCTTTCAAAGGTTTTTTTCGTTTATCTATAACATGGCGTTATTGAATCCGATTTTTTCAAAGGGTTTATGATTAATAAGGAATCGAAGATTTGTCAAGCCAAATCAAACGCAAAGCAAAAGGTTTCACAGGATTTTTATATCCGGATCCAATGATACACAAATATGGATTAAACCGGCTGGAAAACTGGAACCCGGAAGATCAAAAGGTATGGTTTTGCCTGCTGTAAAAGCCTGTGGATTTTCTGACCCATAGCTATAAATCCGGTCAACCTGGTCAACAAATAATTCTCGATTGCGATTTTGTTGCTTTGAATTCACTCTGATTC
>CAYLRU010000009.1:0-107895 GCA_964386565.1 uncultured Desulfobacteraceae bacterium
ACTTGATATTAATAGTTAACAATAAGATATTATTGATTTTAATAATGTGTAAATTTTGAGCTAATGAATTAAAAAAAACGAAGAAAACTGAAAAAGTCGCCGGAGTATTGAAAGAAGAACGATGTTAAATTGTAAAACAGTAAAGATTCCTTGACTTTTATTCTGCAATTATTGTACCCTCATCATCCAAAGGATAATCCATATTAAATAATTTCAGGTAGTTATTAATCCCGGACCATACGATGGAACATGCGATGAAAGATAAACGATAAAGCAGCCGCGTTTACGTCGGCAGGAAGGAATATGGGTGATATGCAGCGTACAGCAACAAAGAAAAGAAAAACAAAAGAGACGGAAATTGAAATCAGACTCAATCTGGACGGCTCAGGAGAGTCGCAAATATCAACCGGTATTCCTTTTTTTGACCACATGCTGACTTTGTTTGCCGTGCATGGCTTTTTTGATTTATCTGTGGAAGCCGCTGGAGATCTGGATGTGGATTACCATCACACAGTGGAAGATGTCGGCATTGTTCTGGGTGATGTGATTGATTCTGTACTCGGTGACCGTCGGCAAATCAAACGGTATGGCTATGCGGTTACACCCATGGATGACGCCATGTCAGCGGTGGCTCTGGATTTATCCAAACGCCCGTATCTGGTTTATAATGTTCCCGACATTCCGGATGCGCCCGGGAAATTCGGCATCGTACTGGCAAAGGAATTTTTTCGGGCCTTAAGTGTCTGGAGCGGCATGAATATCCATATCAATGTTTTTTATGGAGATAACGAACACCACATCGTGGAGTCCATATTTAAATCCCTGGGCAGAGCTCTTGATCAGGCCTGTGCCGGAGAGCCCCGTTCAACGGGTGTCCAATCCTCAAAGGGAACTTTATAAAAATGAATCATGCGAATCGTTCGGCGAATACGGTGAGATCCCCCGTCATATACCTTTTCATTATTTTTTTAATGGGGGCAATTTATGGATGCACGACAGCCAAACCGTCCGCACCACCGCCAGCGAAGCACTTTACCGGTAATCGAATTGCATTTTTGCCGGTTAAAAATATGGCCCGGGTATACGGCGTTAACAAAAGCGTCATCAGTCCGATCAGCGGAACATATTTCATGACCGGGGATGTTATGAAAAACGCCGAAGGATTACTGGCCGATGGTTTGGTATCCCGCCTGAAAAACCGGTATGATATTGCACTTATCACTTCAGAACAGGCGAAAAATGCTTTGGCGGCCATTTTAACCGACGGAAACACAATATTTACCGAGAAGAAACGCCTGGTTGCCATCGGCAGGGAACTGAAGGCGGATGCTGTTTTGGCGGGATATCTATACAGATGCAGGCAACGTGTCGGAAACCGGTATTCGGTGAACAGTCCCGCTTCGGTTGCCTTTGAATTTTATCTGCTGAGTGTATCCGATGAAGCCGTCATATGGTCGGGATCATATAATGAGACACAACTGTCACTCAGCGAAGATCTGTTCAAAATCAAATCATTTATTAAAAGAAGAAGGTGGATAACCGCCGGGGAGATGGCGGCTGACGGCCTTGAAGAGATTTTAAAGGACTTTCCGGCAAAATGAAAATAATTCCGGCAATTGATATCAAAAACGGCAACTGTGTAAGGCTGCTGCAGGGACGAATGGACGCGGAGACAATCTATTCAGACGATCCGGTAAAAATCGCCCGTCAATGGCAGTCCCAGGGCGCTGAAGTCATCCATATTGTCGATCTTGACGGGGCCATAGAAAAGCATCCTAAAAATTTGATATCCATACGGAAAATATTGGATACGGTAAATGTGGATGTACAGGTGGGAGGCGGCATTCGAAACGAAGAAACAGCCGTCATGTTTATCGAACTGGGTGTAAAGGGGGTTATTATCGGTACGGAGGCCGTAAAAAATCCTGAATGGGTGTTAGACCTGTGTAATAAATACCCCGGACGGATCATCGTGGGAATTGATGCCAGAAACGGGATGGTTGCGATTGAAGGATGGACAAAAACAACGAAGGTGAAAGCGGTTGATCTGGCAAAACGATTTGAAGACAGTGGTGTGGCGGCCATTAACTTTACGGATATCCATCGGGACGGGATGCAGACCGGCCCCAATATTGAAGAGACCGGAAAACTTGCCGCGGCAATATCGATTCCCGTTGTTGCATCAGGTGGTGTATCCACGATCAGAGATGTGGAGAAACTGTTGCCGCTGGCCGAAGTTGGTGTTGTGGGCATCATCACGGGAAAGGCGTTATACAGCGGAACGCTGAGTTTAAAAGAAGCCATTCGATTGACGAAAAATCACTAGGGGAATATCAAAAAGGACAGCACCAAAACTGCCGGTAATCGGTTGTTGTACCGATAAGAATTAATAAAACGAATCTTCCGGAAACCCTGCCGTTTTAAAAATATTTGGTGGTATAAACTTGACAAATCTTCACTAAGTAATTATTTTAAAGGTTTAATTGTAAAAAAGCGGATCTGCAGCCGTCAGAACGCGGCGGCGGGAAAATTTCGCAAAACCTTTTTATACGGAACGATCTGGTTTTTTATGCGTTTTTTATATAAAAACCGGTTTTTAAATCTTTCTTTATGTAAAAACCATAAAAAAATACCATCCTGTTTTTTTATCATCTCCAGCAATCGAATATCTTCCATTATTTTTATTAAGGAGGGCGTTTTTTTTGGCGTTTAGGATTCCAGATGAAATAATTTCCGAGATTAAAAATTCAATCGATATTCTTGATGTCATCTCGGAGGTGGTGAGGTTAAAAAAAACCGGCCGGAATCATATCGGTCTATGCCCTTTTCATTCTGAAAAAACGCCCTCTTTTACCGTTAACCAGGACAAGCAGATTTTTCATTGTTTTGGATGTGGTGAGGGCGGAGACATTTTTGGTTTTATCATGAAAATGGACAACCTGTCATATCCCGAAGCCATTCGCGTACTGGCGGGTCGATGCAATATTCATATTCCCGACAACGTGTCCGGAGGGAACCGGATTCCTCAGAAAAGTGAACGTGAACGCCTGTATGAGCTATATCAGGCTGCCATGGGATTTTATGAGAAATGCCGGGAAAGTCCGAAAACAGGGGCATTTGCAATGAATTATCTGAATCGTCGTGGAATTGATCCGGAAATCATCGCGGCATTCAGGCTGGGATATGCTCCGGCCGGGTGGACAAACCTGTTGAACTTTTTGAATAAAAAATTTTCTCCGGCACTCATTGAAATGTCCGGGTTGATTATTACCCGTGACAGGGGAGCAAAAACGTATGACCGGTTTCGGAACCGAATCATGTTTCCCATTTTTGATGTCAATTCCAGGATAATCGGTTTCGGCGGTAGAGCCGTTGATGATGCAACCCCTAAATATTTGAACTCGCCTGAAACCCCCACTTATAACAAACGGCGATCGCTTTACGGACTTAATAATGCAAAGACGAACTGCCGGAAGACCAATACGGTCTTCATTGTGGAGGGGTATTTCGATTGCCTTGCCCTGCATCAATACGGGCTGAAAAACACGGTGGCAACCCTGGGGACCGCCCTGACAACCGAACAGATCAGAATTCTTAAAGGATATGCCGAAAAAATGATTCTGGTGTACGATGCTGATGAGGCCGGAATCAAGGCAGCGGTCAGAAGCGTGGGCCTGTTTATCCAACAGGACGTACAGGCTAGAATTCTGGTACTTCCGGAAGGCCATGATCCGGATTCCTACATAAGATTGCTGGGTGCGGAAAAATTTGAGAGGATGGCGTCAAAAGCCAAAGACATCGTTGGTTTTCTTATCGATGCCGCCGTAAAAAAGCACGGCATGACACCGGAAGGTAAAGTGCGCATCGTCAATGATATGATGGAGCCTCTGGCTGCAATTGAAGACCCGGTCGCCCGATCTCTTTATGTCAGGGAATTATCCGAACGTGTCATGATAGAAGAAACTGCGGTTTTGCATAAACTCAACGAATTTCAATCCAAGACAGGCCGCATAACGCGGCAGCCTGTATCCGATGGGAAAGCACCTGCATTATCATCCGATTTCCTTGAAAAAGAAAACCGCCTTGAGCGCCGAATCATTGCAATGATGCTCCAGTTTCCTGAGATCATTTCCGAAGTGGAGACGCATAATGTTTTGGAAAAATTTGAAAGCGGTATTTTAAAATCCCTGGGCATGATTATCCTGGGATGCAAGGAAAGAGACAAAATAAGCATTTCGGATATTTTCCGATGGATCGACGATGATAAAATGAGGCGCATTGTTTCGGAACTGAGCATTGAAAACGAGGCTTGGGATTACAACGGTTGCATCAGATTAATTCGTCAATTTGACCAAATCGCCCGGAAACGAAGGGACAAATTGCTGATTCACGAGATAAAAGCCGCAGAAAGCGAAAATAACCAGGAGCTTCTTTACAGGCTTTTAACTAAAAAACAAAAAAATGCGATAAGCAGAAAAAGGCGAAATACACCAATACAGTAGGATATCACGTTCTGAATTAAATACAATGACCAACAGTGTAAAAAATAATAACCGGCATATTGGGGAGGCAGTCATTTATGGCAAAGCAAAGCGCTAAGAAAAAAACGACCGTTAAAAATGATAAAAAGGCCGGATCAAAAAGGTTAACACGGGATAGGGAAACAAAACAGGCATTAACGGACTTGGTATTAAAAGGTAAAAAACAGGGATATTTAACCTATGATGAGATAAATGAAGCACTTCCCAAGGAAATGATCGTTTCAAAGCAATTCGATGAAACGCTCATGATTTTTGACGATAATGATATTGATATCATTGAAGAGGGGAAATTGGCGGTCAGAGAGAAAACTAAAAAATTCGATGATGACGGATCGCACAAGGATGAATCTTCCATATCTGATTACGGCAGTGTTTCAGATCCGGTGAAGATGTATCTTCGTGAAATGGGACTCGTTACACTTCTGAGCAGGGAAGGAGAGGTCGAAATCGCCAAAAAGATCGAAGAGGGCGAGCAAAAGATATTAAGGGCGCTGATTGATACATCAACCGGTGTGAAATGCATCCTGGACCTGGGATTGCATATCGAGGAAGGAAAACTCCGCCCGAAACATGTTTTACGGGATATTGATGAGGGTGACGCCTATATTGATGAAACAGTGCAAATCGAGAATTTTTTAAACACCATTAGTGCGATCAAGACAATCCATCTGGAAAATGAGGAATACCGAAAGAAACTCTTTTCCGGCAGTGTGGATATTGACGAACAAAGACGGATCAGAAGGTCGATTAATAGAAGAAATAATAAGATTTTCGAATTGTTGAAAGAATGGCGATTCGAAGGTGGCGTGATCGACAAGATAGAAAGAATTATTCGCGAACAGATTGACTGGTTTGACACCATGAATCAAATGATCGCCATGTTTGCGGAAAATATCAACGCGCCGTTGTCAGAACTCCGGACGAATCTCAGGACAAAAACGGAATTTCGCAAATGGATAAAACCTCGATGTGATTTGAATAAAGATGAAATTTCGTGTGTTTATAGAGAGTTAAAAGAATTTTACAGTGAGATCCAGGAAAAGGAAAAGTTGATCAAGGCAAAAAGCAGGGCCTTAAAACGAATTATCACCGGTGTCGATGAAGGTCGTTTTGTGGCAAAAGAGGCCAAAAGCGAATTAACCAAGGCGAATTTGCGACTGGTTGTGAGCATTGCGAAAAAATATACAAACAGGGGATTGCAGTTTCTGGATTTGATTCAGGAAGGCAATATCGGCTTGATGAAGGCCGTGGACAAATTCGAATATCGTAGGGGATATAAATTCAGTACCTACGCAACATGGTGGATCCGACAGGCCATAACACGGGCCATTGCCGATCAGGCCAGGACCATCCGAATCCCCGTGCATATGATAGAAACCATTAACAAGCTTATTCGGACCTCACGATACCTGGTCCAGGAACTGGGTAGAGAGCCCACACCAGAGGAAATCGCCGAAAAAATGGAGATTCCATTGGACAAGGTCAGAAAGGTTTTAAAGATTGCCCGGGAACCGATTTCCCTTGAGACCCCTATTGGTGAAGAGGAGGACAGCCATCTAGGAGATTTTATTGAAGATAAGAAATTTGTGCTGCCGTCCGAGGCGGCCGTAAATCTTAATCTTGCGGAACAAACCCGAAAAGTGCTGGCAACATTGACACCCCGGGAGGAAAAAGTCCTCAGGATGAGATTCGGAATCGGTGAAAAGGCAGACCATACCCTTGAGGAAGTAGGACAGGACTTTGCCGTAACCCGGGAACGCATTCGACAAATCGAAGCCAAAGCGCTTCGAAAGCTGCGGCACCCGACAAGGAGCCGGAAATTAAAAAGTTTTATTGATACCTAATACTTGACAAAACTGTTTTCCGGCGATAAAAAATATCGCCTATAGCTCAAGGGCCCATAGCTCAGCTGGCAGAGCCACCGGCTCATAACCGGTCGGTCCCTGGTTCGAATCCAGGTGGGCCCACTTTCATCACATGATCTTGCGAAATTGTAAAAACATGAAACACATAATGGATATGACGATATGGTTTGGACATTAATCCATAAGTTTATGGGGAAAAAGGCGTGGTTATGTCATTTAACCACGCCTTTTTTAATGCAATGGAGATTCGTTCATGAAAACGGCGACCGTTGATGATATCATCAATATTATGGAGTCACTGGCGCCAACATTCCTTGCCGAGAAGTGGGATAATCCAGGGCTTCAGATCGGGGACATCCAATGGCCGGTTCATTCCGTTTGGATTGCCCTTGACCCGTCTCTTGTTGTTGTTGATGCAGCATGCGCCAATGGGATCGATTTGCTGATAACCCACCATCCCCTTTTGATAAAGCCGGTAAAATCCATTGACCTTGGTACACCTTACGGAAAAATAGTTCAGAAGGCCCTCCGGCATAAGCTGGCGCTGTTTTCCGCGCATACGAATTTAGATGCTGTCTCAGACGGTATTAACGATATGCTGGCGCAAAAATTGGGGTTGCGGGATATTGATTTTTTGCAACACATTGATGATCCGGTTGTTGGTTTGGACACAGATGCCGGTTTTGGCATCGGACGTATCGGGAGCCTCGAAAAACCTATGGGGCTATATGAATTTGCGATATTCGTGAAAAAGCGAATGGATTTGAAAAGCCTTAAAATTGCAGGAAATAAAGATTTATTCGTAAACCGGGTGGCTGTTTGCTGCGGAAGCGGTTCCGGCATGATGGCGCATTTTTTTTCATCAGACACACAGGTTTTTGTCAGTGGAGATCTTAAATACCATGATGCGCGCGACGCAGAGACCATAAATCGTGCATTGATTGACATCGGGCATTTTGCCTCGGAACATATCATGCTTGATATTCTCTCCAACCGACTTCAGGGTGAATTTATACGTCACGGATACGATGTTCGTATCCGGGCATGTGAACTTGAAAAAGATCCGTTTATAACCATTTAATCATTAATCATGTGAATGGATAAACACAATGTCGGAACAGATCAAAGAACAGATAGAGTTTCTTGTTCAACTTCAGGAAACGGATATTACCATCTCCAATATTCGGAAAAAAATAAATAACATTCCGGTAAGACTCGAAGAACTTGACGAAAGGCTGACGGCCTTTAAACAGGTGGTTGAAAAAGAAACAGAGAACATTGAGTACTTAAAAAAACAGTATCAGCAATATGATTCTGATATTGCGGCCAATGAATCGAAAATTCATAAAAGTCTGGAAAAGCTGGGGTCGGTAAAAAATAACAAGGAATATCAGGCGACATTAAAAGAAATCGATGATATAAAGGAAAAAAAATCCCAAATTGAAGATAAAATGATCGAGTGCCTGGATCTTATAGAGGAAGCAGAGCAACAATTCGGTTCAAAACAGGATGATCTCTCAGCCTTGTCCAGAGAGATCGAGGCGGAAAAGAAACGGATTGAAAAAGATCGTGAAGAAGACGGCAAAAAACTGGTGGTACTGGAAAACAAAAAAAACGAAATTACGGGAAAAATCGACCCGAAAATCATGAGAAGTTTTGAGAAAACCCGTAATATCGTAGGGCTTGTAACCATTACCAAGGTTGAAAACGCAGTATGCCTGGGATGCCATATGAATATTCCGCCACAAAAATATAATGAAATACAGCGGTGCGACAGTATCCATTTTTGCCCGAACTGTCACAGAATCATATATTGGAAAAATGAAAATGAACGGTCGGAGTAGTCCGGACGATCGCTGAATCATTTATTGATTTGGAGGAAAGTCCGAACACCACAGGGCAGGGTGCTCCATAACATGGAGTCGCGGCAACGTGAAGGAAAGTGCAACAGAAAGTATACCGCCCCGCCTCCGGCGGGGTAAGGGTGAAAAGGTGCGGTAAGAGCGCACCAGTTCCCCGGGCGACCGGGGAAGCTCGGCAAACCCCACCCGGTGCAAGACCAAATAGGGAAACGCTTGAGAGTTGCCCGCTCGAGTTTCCGGGTAGGTCGCAAGAGATGCCGTGCAGGCGGCATCCGAAGATGAATGATCGTCACCTGTTTCGGGGTGACCCGAGGCAGATACAGAATTCGGCTTACGGGCTGCTTCGACCGTTTTCTTTTCGCATATTTAAAACCCGCGGTTTTCAATATTTTCGGCACGGGAAATAAATTGGTGAAATGAAATAATGGAAGTAAAAGGTGCATATTGCGATATCTCTTTTTTTGAAAAGGTAAAATTATTCTCCCAGGATTATTTAAAATGCTGTTTGTATATTGTAAATGTTGACGATTCGCACCATGCATTTACGAAAAAGCTTTATTCAAAACTGGTATCCGAGTCACAACTGTTGGAGGATTTTTTAGACTATCACGGCGCCAAAAACAACAACCAATGGTATTACTACCGGGAGCTTGCTGCTGCTGTTCGCCATTTAAGCCTTGCCAGTTATTCCCAAAAACATATTCAGAACCGTATGGCTTTTTACGATTTGGGAGATACCCGGGACTTTGAAAACGCCGGGCGTTTGACCATGATCTTTTTGACGCGCTGCATGATGAAGCTTGCTCCTGCCATTCTTGAAGAAGCCAAACGATTAAAAATCCGTATGCCTGCTAAAGGGTTTGAACATGCTGACTTCCCCGGCATCACTACGCCTGAAATGCTGGATTACAATATTGATGACGAAAACAGAGATCAGCAAAAGGAAAATGTTGTAAAAATTGCAAGTGAGTTTTTAAGTATTGCCGACAATTTTGATCAGCTGAGTTTTTTTGAACCATGCGATCTGGACGAAATTATGGCCGTTGTTCCAAACAAGGTAAACGAAGTGGAAATCAGACGATTTGAAATGCTGGTGCATAACCTGCAGTCGTCTTTCGATACGTATGTCATTCACGGCGGGTATCTGTTTGGCAATAGAAAATTAAAGCAGCTTAGAGGGTATTTTTCATGTGTTTTTCATCTTCTTCAGATCATCGGAAGATTACTCCACTTTTATGAAAGACACCTGTATGAAGCCGGGTATAAAAATATTTACAAAAAAGTGCAACAGCGACTGGCCGAAATGGTCGATCCGGAAATACTGCTTGACCGGACGATAAATTACGGGCTCTATTACGTGTGCCATTATTTAAACACCGGAAAAAACCTGGCCAGGGAGATTTTAAATGAAAATATCGAGCGCGGTTCCATCAAGGTGGGGATACCGGTGAAGCTTGGTTTTCACAGCAGGCCCAGCCTCCTGGTGGCCAAGATTGTTCAGCATTACGGGGGCCAAGTGGAGCTTTGCGTGGGTGAAGATCGGTTTGATGCCAGCAGCGTTTTGGATATTCAATGGGCGGGTGGAAAAATCTGCAAGGAGAACGTGAAAGAAGTTGTTTTTGAAGGGGATTCCAGGGCATTGGCGGATATTGAAATACTGGCGAGCGTCAATTATGGTGAAGATACAATGGGGAAAGGCATTCCCCTGCCCAAGGAACTGGCATACTTAAAATAGGAATCAGGACGACCGAATGGTTTCAGCAATTATCGTTGCCGCCGGAAACAGTGTCAGAATGGGAGGGAAAGCCCGGAAGCAGTACCTCGACCTTGACGGCATTCCCATACTGGCTCGAACCATAATGGCGTTTAATGCGTGCAGCGAGATCGACCAAATTCATATCGTCATACCGGAGTCAGATATCCGATTTTGCAAACAGAATATACTTTCATGCATTCGAATGCAAAAACCGGTTATGATGGTTGCCGGAGGAAAAGAGCGTCAGCATTCGGTATATAACGGCCTCTTAGCCATCAAGGATAAAACTTCACTGGTCGTCATACATGACGGGGTGCGGCCGTTCATTTCATCACAGGATATCTCCGTTTGTATCGAAGGAGCAAAACAGTTCGGGGCCTGCATAATGGGGGTTCCGGTTCAGGAAACCCTTAAGAAATCAATTCCTGAAGAATATTATATTGAAAAAACTATTGACAGGAAAGGCGTTTGGCTTGCCCAAACCCCCCAGGCGTTTTCATACGAGTTGATTGTAAACGCCCATAGAGCAGCCATAAAAGACGGGTTTATCGGAACAGATGACGCCCTGCTGCTGGAGCGCATCGGCCGACCCGTCCGAATTGTAAAAGGAAATAAATTCAATATCAAAATCACGACGCCGGATGATCTGTTGTTTGCAGAGGTGCTTTGTAAAATGGGGAGATCCGGTTAAACGATTTGAAAGAAAAGGGAAAACCAGCGTCATTTGTCCGTCAATAGCCGGTTTGACGTTTTGGTGTGACTGATGCTTTTTGAAATAACAAGTGTTTTTCCTACTTGAACGCCGTCTTTTAATATGCCGTTGTCCTCAAAGGAAGCACTGCGATAAATTTTCCGGGTTCGGGGATATCTGTAGGCGATGTAGTTTTTCAGCTGCAAATCTTTCGATTTCACCAGGTCCTTTTTGCCGGTGGTGCTGTTTCTGCTATCACCTGAAAGAACCGGAGTAAGTTTTGTCCTGAACCCTTCTATAATGCCCACGGCAAAATCCGTTTTCCGATGAAGGGTTATTTTTTTCTGGATATTATACAAGGCCCATTGGGAATCGATGAAACGACGGATATAATGGTAAACATAATCGGCCATTTGGAGGTTTGGCACGGTTCCGGATATCTCAAGGACATTGCCCATTTTCCCTTTTTCAACCACAAACGCCGGTACCCAGATGCCCTGGACAAAATAAAAATCACAAATCAGGCTGGCCAGGGAATATGCATCCCGTGATTTTCGAAGGACCGGCTTTCCCAGAAAAATACTGTGAATGGATCTCCCGCCGGGATTATCAAGCGCCCTGATATTGTACTTTGCAATAAGCTCGTGGGCTTTTGCCATTGCAGATTCGGCTTCATACCGGTTCCGGCTTTCAGCCAGGGCCATGAGCTTCTTGATTTGTCTTAACTTTGCATCTCCAGGGTCATGTTTGGTCTGAAAGACGATTTCGTTTAATGTGGGATAGGTTCCTGAAGCTCTGGGATTTGCCCGGAGCAGCCTGCAGGCTTTTTGAAATACAGGACCATGCGCCGGCTCGTTAACGGCATGGAATACCTGGTCGGCCATCTGGTGTGCCATTTCATGACGCAGAACATCCCGAACCGCATCCCATGGATGATTTGCGACCAGATTTCGGCTGATGCGGATTTCTTTTTTTTCACGGGACCAGAACCCATATGCGGATGAAAGATTTCCAAGAGAAAATAACGGTTTCTTCATCATCCCATGGTAAGGTTCGTCCAACACCCACAATGCAGCATCCCATTCACATGAGAGGCCTTTCAGGATACGATGCTCAAGAGCGACCTGAATGCCGGATAATTTGGCTTGTTTTTGTCGGGTCATGATGATATCTCCCAAGAGAAAAAAAGCGGTTTTTGGACAATAACCAGAAACGCCGTATTGAATCAAGAGAGAAAAAAGGTTCCATGAACGATCCACAGGCCAGCCGGGAAATCATGTGGAATATCTCATCTCCCGCAGTGATGTATGTATTGTTTTTTATATCGCTTGCTGTTTTCAGTTACGGATTTTATCGCCATGTGCAACTGTGGAGACAGGGAAAAACCGACAGTGAAAGGTTCTCCCACCCGGCTAAACGCTTTTGGATCATGATTACGGCCGTTTTGTTTCAAAAAAAAACTTCCAATACGTTTTATCCGGGCCTGTTACACGGGCTTATCTTTTATTCCTTTATAGGACTTGTTCTAACCACCCTGTTTATTTTATTGGATGCTGATTTCGGAACATCCCTGTATACCGGCGGCGTATACGTCTTTTTAACGCTGGTTTGCGAATTGGCCGGTTTATTAATGCTCATCGGCATAGCCATGGCATTGTGGCGAAGACATGTCGTAAGACCGGAGACGCTGGACAGGTCCGGTATGGATACGGCCTGCCTGATACTACTGGCCGTTATTGTTATCACCGGTTTTCTGGTTGAAGGAGTGCGGATCGCCGTTACGACGGACCCCTGGGCGCGGCTATCCCCCATTGGATATCTTTTTTCCAGTCTTGTACGCAATTCATCAGGTAAAGGCGCTCATGTTGCTTTATGGTGGTTGCACACGGCCCTGGTTATGGTGTGGATCGCCATCATTCCTTTTACGAAATTCTTTCATCTGGTCCTGTTACCGGCAAATGCGTTTTTCAGCAAACTTAATCCCAGGGGTGAATTGTCGCGTATCGATCTTGAAGCACTGATGGAAAGTGACGACCTTGATGAAGCGGATCTCAATTTCGGCGTCGGAAATATCGCGGATTTTACATGGAAGCAGAGAATGGATTTAGATGCCTGCCTGGCATGTGGGCGTTGCGAATCGGTATGTCCGGCCTTTTCCGCTGGCCAGCCGTTGTCGCCGAAAACATTGATTCAAAACATGTTGGCACTCCTAAAGACATCCGAACAGCCGGAAAAAGAGACGGAAGAGACGGTGCCTGTAGAAAAAGACATCGTCGGCAGTGCTTTTAATACGGATTTTATCTGGTTTTGCAGGACCTGCATGGCCTGTGTCAACATCTGCCCGGCTTACATCGAGCATGTTGATACGTTGATCGATATTCGTCGCAATGAAGTCAATATGAAGGGCCGCTTGCCATCACACGCGGCGTCCGCCTTGAAAACCATGGAAAGTCTCGGTAATCCCTTTGGTCCCCAGAAAGACAGAATGAAGTGGACGGATGGTTTAAATGTACCGGTTATACCGCCTGGAGAAGGATGCGATGTTCTTTACTGGACAGGCTGTTTTACCGCGTTGGATCCGGGCAAACGGCAAATCGCCGTTGACTTGTGTGAATTCATGTGGAAAAACGGGATCGATTTCGGCATATTGGGTGCAGATGAACATTGCTGTGGTGATCCTGCACGTGTCATTGGCGATGAAAACCTGTTTCAGCTCACGGCAAAACAACAGGTGGCCGAACTTAATTTGCGGAAATTTAAACAATTGTTGGTATCATGCCCGCATGGCTATACGGTGCTGAAAGATGAATATCCTCAATTCGGCGGAAATTACAACGTCCTCCACTACACGGAATTTCTTTATCAGGCGGTTCGGGAGAAAGGAATAAGGCTAAAAAATAATGGAAACCCGCATGTCGTTGCCTATCATGACCCCTGTTATCTGGGCAGATATCAAAACATATTTGATGCACCGAGAAAACTCATCGATGCAATCCCCGGAATGAAACGAATCGAAATGGATTATCATGGAGAGAAAAGTTTCTGTTGCGGCGGCGGCGGCGGCCATTTCTGGATGGACTTCAAAGAAGGACGTCGGATCAATGTTTTAAGGGTCGAACAGGCGTTGGATGCGGGGGTTGAAATTTTGGTAACTGCCTGCCCTTTTTGCCTGCACATGCTTGATGACGGGATTAAACTCATGGATGCCGAAAATCGTATTGCCGTCAAAGACATCATCTCTTTTTTAACGGCACACATGGATCCGTAAACATCTGGTACGATTTTACGGTGCGCGGTGTGAATATTTTTTAAGAGGCAAATTGTATTTACTAAAACGGTTGACATAAAGGTGATTTGCATTTAATTATCTATCTTTTTTACAGTTTATCAAGTATTGGTTTGGCATTATGTTATTGATCCGAAATTCAACGCATATCCCGTCATGCCGATTCAGCAGTGTGAATAGCCGACGAAAATAAAATATAAATCAGACCTTGTATTATTCCATATGAGGTTGATCTTTATCCAATCAACAATCAACTAAAGGAGGTCCTGACATGGCGAAGGTATACTTCATGGACGACCGGTCGCAGTCAAACCAGACGAGCCTTGTCGCCAAGATGCTCACATTGTTTGATGCAGCCGGATTCGGTGATATGATCAAACCCAATGACGTGGTGGCGATTAAACTCCATATGGGGGAGTACAATAATACGGCTTATATCCGGCCGGTTTATGTACGAGCCCTGGTGGACAAAATAAAAAGCCTCGGCGGCGATCCCATGGTGGTGGACACCACCACGCTTCCGTATTTTACTTATGCATCACGGGTAACGGCTCTGGACCATCTGAAAACCATCGCAAGAAACGGCTTTTCCATGTCAACGGTGGGGTGCCCCATCGTGATTGCAGATGGATTTATCGGGACAGATGATGTCAGGATTGATCTTCCGGAAGGGTTCATTTTAAAGGAGCAATATATCGGCGCAGGAATTGCGCTTGCCGATGCCATGATCATGCTGAGCCATTTTAAGGGACATCCCATGGGCACCTTCGGTGGTGCGTTGAAAAACATGGGCGTGGGATGCGCTTCAAAACGGGGGAAATTAAACCTCCATCTTGGAGGTCACCCCAAGTATGGACTACGGGTTCGTCCGTATGTGCCGGAACGGTGTATGGGAAAAGATTGTCCTGATTATTACGCCTGCAGCCAAATTTGTCCCGTCGGTGCCATAACCGTAACCGAAGAGAAGATCCAATGGGACAAGGAACAATGCGTGGGCTGTATGGCCTGCCTGCCGCTTCTGGCCATGTGCGGTGTGGCCATGCCGCCGGATGATTATTTTGATGCAACTTCAGCCGCCATTGCGGATTCGGCCCTGGCTGCAACCAAGGCCGTGGGAAAAGACAGGATCGGGTATATTAACCTGGCCCTGGATATTGCGCCATACTGCGATTGCGTGACCTATAGCGATCGCGCCATTGTTCCCAACCTGGGTGTTTTTGCATCCAAGGATCCGGTGGCCATTGATTCGGCTTGCCTCCGGAAAGCCACGGAGTCGGCCGGCATGCCGGGTTCCATTGCCATGGCCAAAGGCGTCATGGACCCGGGGCTCCCCAAATTTACGGCATGCGGATCGTTTATGGGAATCAGTGAGGAGATACAGCCCAATGTGGGCCAGAAAATCGGATTGGGTTCCCGGGAATTCGAATTGATAGAAGTTCCTCCGCTGGATGATGATGCGCCGTTTACTTTCTCACGAATACCGGCCGGCGCGAAACACAGCAAATTGTTTGCGAAAAAAGGCGATATTTACCCGCCCGGCGGATTCAAACGGGCCGATGAAGTCGATCTCGAGGACATGAGATAACAAAAGGAGGTGGCATCATGTTTGGATATATGGGAAAAATCCTGTATGTGGACCTTACCGCAGGAACGACGCAGGAAAAGGACGTGGATCCGCAAATGGCCCAGGATTATATCGGCGGTGCGGGATTTGCCACGAAGATTTTATACGATAATGTACCGGCAAAGAGTGATCCGTTGGGGCCTGAAAATCAACTGGTTTTCATGACCGGTCCGGTAACCGGGACCCGATTCCCTACATCCGGAAGATTTACGGTGGCTGCTAAATCCCCGTTGACGGGAATTCTGGCGACATCTACATCTTCAGGCTTTTTCGGTGTCGAACTCAAGAAATGCGGATTTGACGGCATCATATTTACAGGGAAGGCTGATAAACCGGTTTACCTTGAACTGGTCAACGGCGAGGTCAAAATCCAAGATGCATCGGACATCTGGGGAAAAGACGCTTATGAAACCCAGGATATTTTAAAGGAAAAAACCGGGGAAAAACGTGCACGGGTTGCCTGTATCGGCGCTGCCGGGGAAACGCTTTCCCCCATCGCCTGCGTAATGAACGACGATGGCAGGGCAGCTGGTCGTGGCGGAACCGGGGCGGTCATGGGGTCTAAAAAACTAAAGGCCATCGTGGCACGGGGAAACCAAAAGATAAACATTGCCGCCCCTGATTTTTTTAACGAAATGGCCAAGCAGATTATCCAGGGTCTGACGGACAACCCCCAGATTCAACAGATGGGCAAGTGGGGAACGGCATCTTCCATGGACATGGGCTGGACAACAGGAGACGTTCCTGTGAAAAACTGGCAGGTGGGGTTGTGGAAGGAAGGCTGCATGAACCTCGGCGGGCAAAAAATGGCCGATACCATCTTAAAACCCCATTCGGCTGCCTGCTTCAACTGCCCCATCCGGTGCGCTCGGTGGGTTGAAATTCCCGAAGGCCGGTTTGCCTATGAAGGTCCGGGTCCGGAATACGAAACCCTGGGATCCTGCGGGTCCATGCTGCTCATTGACGACCTGGAAGCCGTATCCTGGCTGGGTGAAATCTGCAACAAGCACGGTATGGACACCATCTCCGCCGGATGCACGGTGGCCTGGGCCATGGAGGCATATGAAAAAGGCGCCATCACAAAAGAAGATACCGGCGGAATTGATCTGACCTGGGGAAATGTGGATGCGGCACTGGAAATTTTTGAACTGATGGGAAAGGGTGAAGGATTTGGTGCTGTTCTTGCCCAGGGATGCAAAAAAGCTGCTGAAAAAATCGGGAAGGGATCCGAGGAATATGCCATCCACGTCAAGGGTATGGAAGTGCCCATGCATGATCCAAGGGCTTTTCACAGCCTTGCCGTTAATTACGCCACCGGTACCCGGGGCGCGTGCCATGTTCAAGGAAGCTCTTTCATGTTTGAAATGGGATTGATCTCCACCGAGGCGGGCATCCTCTATAAACAGGGTCGGTTTGACAAGAAAAACAAAGGCCTGGCCGCAAAAGTCGCCCAGGATATTTCCAATATTTTTAATTCCATGGCCATTTGCATGTTCGGCGGATTGGCATTGCAGCCGTCTCATATGGCAATTTTAATGGGCCTTTCCAGCGGATTACCGTATACAGCCCAGTCCATATTGCAGGTGGGGGAACGGATATTGAACCTGCAACGCGCGTTTGCCTGCCGGGAAGGTATTTCCCGTAAGGACGACACGCTTCCCAAACGTCTGGTTGCGCCACTTCCGGACGGTGGAGCGGCTGGGAAGGCTGCGGATCTTGAATTTCAGCTGGATGAATACTACCGGATCAGGGGATGGAATGAAAACGGCATTCCGAGGAAAGATAAGCTTCAGGCGCTGGGATTAAATGAGGCAGCAGAAGAGATCGGGTCATGAAAGAATCCGGGGGGTTATCTGCGGAGAGGGCAGTGCGGATTGAGTAAACACCACTTAATTGGGGAATAAATTTTATCTCAAAATATTCTGCTCCTTCTCCTGCCCGTATCATCTCTCGGCAGGATGGGGAGCTTTATATCTGGTGTAAAACCGAGTTGAAATGTTTTGTGCCCGTTTTTGACTTTAACGTCATAAATACTTTTTACCCATAAACTTTTTTTAAGAATAACGAGGTGTTTTAGTGAATGGAAAAGATTATGTAAAACAGGCAATTGATTTAGTGGGAACCGTGGTGATACGTGTTAAAGAAGCCGGCGTACTGAACGGAGATGCATTGCTGGAAGGTGCTCAAAAGGCATGTGAAGAATTAAACGGATTGAAAAATAAGGTTACCCTCCGTACCAAGGAAGGCACCAACCTGGCATTTCCCGTTTTTGATGCAGCCCAGAACCTGGAAGAGGCATGGGAAGATGCACAGGCAAATGATGATGTGGACGATTTGAAGTGGCGGCTTGAAGGGTTTGCGGACGCGGTCATGGCATTTGCCGGATCTTTGAAGGACAAGACCGTTATCATGACATAATCCGCGGCATTCTGACGATAAAGGTGTTGACATCATGAATGTTACCTTGAACTTTTTAGGTTTATTTAAAGAATACATCGGGAAAGACATGGTTTCCATGGGATTACCCGAAAACGCCAATTACGGTGATTTGCTTAATGAAATAGGCAACCGCTATGGTGAGAAGCTGCCCAAAACCCTGTGGGATCACGAGAAACGGGAATTTAAACCGGGTATTCTCTGCGTGGGCGAAGGCAGAGACTTGGAAACTAGGGACACAACGTTAAAACCCGGAGAATCGATTTCCGTTGTGGTTCATATGGCCGGAGGATAAACAAGGAGAGTACGGAAATGTCGGATATTTTGATTACAGGAGGTGCAGGCAGCTTCGGACGGATGCTGGCTGCCATGCTGAAAGAAAAAGGGCATGCCATAAGAATTTTCGATCTGCCGTCATGTGATTACGGATATTTTAACGGCTGGGAAAATACAACCATTCACCAGGGAGACATAACGGATCCGGCAACATTAAAAAATGCCTTAAACGGAGCAGACTTGGTGTATCACCTTGCGGCCATTTTACCGCCGGCAAGTGAGGTTGACCGGGAAAAAACCTTCAGAATAAATGTGGACGGAACCCGAATATTATTGGATGTCTGTACCGGTATGCCCAAGGCGCCTGATGTTATTTTTACATCATCGGTTCATGTATACGGCGACACCAGTGGTTCAGACAAGCCCATTGGTCCGGAAGATCCGCCAAACCCTGATGACTGGTATGCAGAGAGCAAGGTGGAGGCGGAAAAAATTCTGTTCTCCACCAGCCTGAATTTCGTTAACCTGAGAATTTCAGGAGTGGTCATTCCTGCTTTTCTGGATCCGCCGGAACCTTGGGCTTTTCAGGAAGACCAGAAGATCGAACTGATTTGCCTGAAAGATCTGGCCCATGCCATGGCCGCGCTTCCCGGAAATCCGGAGGCTTTTGGAAAAACCCTGATTCTGTCCGGTGGAAAAAGCTGGCAGGTTACCGGAAAGGCATATGTCGAGCGCTGGGGAGAAATCATGGATATCCCCTTAGATGAGATGAGCTTCCTGGACCATCCCGGGTGGTTTAACTGGTATGATACGGAAGAATCACAACGACTTCTGGAGTATCAGAATACCACGCTGGACGATTTCTTCAATGAATTGGATCAGGTTGTTCAAAAGGCCCTGGCATGAATCCTTGTTAAAAAGATTCCCGCCAAATACCCTTTGACGGGAATCTTTTTCCATTGCATTTCAACTGTTTTTTTATTCTATCTCCCATACCCCCCAAACTTGGAAAGAATTGATAGAAATATGAAACTCTCTTTTTTTAATTTTCCGTTTTTGTTGTAATAACTCTTATTAAGACAGATAAATGTATCAATCAGGGTGGGATAAATTCAAAAAATTATAAACGCGTTGGAAAAGAAGCCCGAATTGTTTGACATTTCCTTGATATTTACATATTAAGTTCTCATTCTCAATCTGAATTCTATTTAATTTATGTATTCAATTAATTTGACCTTGTAAAACTCAGCCATAAAACCAATAAATTACAATCACGGATCAATCATGAAGAAAAGCAATGCCGTATCTGAAAATACAAGATCTTCTTTTGATATATCCCGGAGGGGATTCTTAAAAATTGCCGGAACCATAGCAATAAGCGCCAATCTTCCGGGCTGCGGCGAACGTCAAACAGAGTCGGTGACGTATCTGGAACCCCGGGACCTGCCGCCGGATGCATTGCCGTCAAAGGGTTATCTGGTGGTGGATACCAAGAAATGCCAGGGTTGCATCAGTTGCATGATAGTATGCTCCATGGCTCATGAAGGTAAAATAAATCTATCCCTGTCAAGAATCCAGGTCCTTCAGAATCCCTTTGCACCTTTTCCGGAGGATATCTCCATTGCTCAATGCAGGCAGTGTGTCGAACCCCAATGCGTTGACGCATGTCCCTCCGGAGCCCTTTTAATTGACACATCAAAAGGAAATATCAGGACGGTGGACCCGGACAAATGCATCGGCTGCAGATCCTGTGTTGAGGCATGCCCGTTTGAACCATCCCGGGCCATCTGGAACTTTGAGGGAAACTATGCACAAAAATGTGATTTGTGTGAAAATACGCCATTTTGGGACAAAAAGGGCGGATTAAACGGAAAGCAAGCCTGCATATCTGTATGTCCTGTGGGTGCTATCGCATTTTCCGAAAAAATTCCTGTCCAAAAAGGAAATCGCGGGTACCAGGTCAATTTGAGGGGAAAAACCTGGGCATCATTGCAATATCCCACGGACTGACGGTATTGATTCGGTTATAAGGAGATATTTAATGAACAACGGATTTTCCGGCAAGATATTGAGGATCAATTTGAGTAAAATGGCCATATCCACCATTCCCACTGCAAAATATGCGCACTGGGGAGGGGGACACGGCATGGGGTCCGCCGTTTTCTGGGATCTGGTCAAGGATAAGCAGATCAGTGGATTCGACCCGGGAAACGTTATTACCATCATGACCTCTCCGTTAAGCGGAACATTGGCCCCGGCCGCTTCCGGCAGAACGGAAATCCAGGGCATCGGGGTACAGTCCATGCCTGAATGGTTTACCCGCAGCAATGTCGGGGGACGGTTCGGTCCCATGCTCAAATACGCCGGCTGGGACGGCATTGTAATTGAGGGGCAGGCCAATAAACCCGTCTGGATCGATATTCGAAACGACAATGTAAAAATTTGTGATGCATCGGACCTCTGGGGTTTGGATACCTGGAAAACCCAGGAAGAAATTTGGCGTCAGGTTGAAAACGGAAACAAGGCGGAAGGCTGGACTTCTTTTGACACGAATGATGATTCTCTCAGAACCAGCCAGAAGCCCGCCGTTTTGGCCATCGGTCCTGCCGGAGAAAATTTATGCCGGATTGCCTGCCTGATTCATGATGCTGGAAATGCTGCAGGGCAGGGGGGGTTTGGTGGTGTTTGGGGTGCTAAAAATTTAAAGGCTATAAGCGTTATCGGATCAGGCTCCATATCAGTTGCCGACCCCAATGATTTAATACAGGCAAGACTGTGGTCCAAGAAATATTTTTCCGCCGACCCCACGGATGCTGAAAAAAACAAACTTAACGATCTTGAATCAAATCCCGCGCCCGGCGGATTTGATTCGCCCTTTATTCCCATCCTGTTCTGGCAAAGACCTGCCCAGGCAAGGCCTCAGGCATGCACCGGATGCCATTCAGGCTGCCGTTTGAGGACCGGTGACAGCCTTGGAAACGAATCCAGTTGCGCTGAAACTTTTTTTTACACACAGTTCGATATTGATAAGCATAACGGTCCGCTCATGCGATCCGCCCTTTACCTTTTGGAAAAAGTGGGACAGAAAACCTTGGCGAACGGTCTGAATCAGATGTACGGCAACCAGACTGATGCAAGTTACAAGGCAACGGATTTGCTTCAGAAATACGGTATAAATGCCTATGAATTGTTTATTGGCCTGCCTTATCTGAGAGCGCTCTACAAAATGGGGGTTCTGGGACCGGGAAAGGACATCGATTGCGAATTGGATTTTGATCAACTCGGAGAATATGCATTTGCCGAAAAACTGACAAAGATGATCGCCTTTCGCAAAGGAATCGGTGATGATATTGCCGAAGGTTTCTATCGGGCCGCCAAAAGATGGGGACGTCTGGATGAAGACCTTGCCAGTGGGTTGCTGCCATATGCCTACTGGGGTCTTCCGGAGCACGGATATGATCCCCGGGCTGAATTGGAATGGGGGTATGGCTCCATTTTGGGCGACAGGGATATTAACGAGCATGATTTTAATTATCTATTCTGGATGCCCACCATTGCCAGGCTGAAAAACCAGGACCCACCCATATCGGCAAAAGATATCGTTAAAATTATCGTCGGGAAAATGAAGCCTTTTAAACCGGATGAGCGGATGTTGGATTACAGCAACGAAAACATGTACTCCGAACATATTGCAAGACTGGTGGCCTGGCACCGTCACTATACCCGTTTCTGGAAAGAATCCGCCATGTTCTGCGATCTGAGATATGCAAATTTCTATAACCGGTACAGACCTGACAAGTCCGGTATAACCGGAGAGGGAGAACCGAGGTTCTATAAAGCGGTTACCGGGAGAAATCTGGATTTCAGCGACGGCATCCGTATGGGTCGTAAAATCTGGAATCTGGATCATGCTATCTGGACCCTCCAAGGCCGGCACCGGGATATGGTTCAATTTTCCCCATATATCCATAACCTCCCGTTCTCCAAACCCAAGTTCGGCTTGTATTACATGCCCGGGATAAAGGACGGAAAATGGGATTACATCAACCTGGCGGGCCGGGGCCGATATGTGGAAAAAGCCGGCTTTGAAGAGTTTAAAACGCGATACTACCAATTGGAGGGCTGGGAACCCCAAACCGGTTATCCAACAGGAAAAACCCTGGCATCCCTCGGACTGGACTTTGTTGCCGATAAACTGAAAACAAAAAAGCTTCTGGGTAAAGGATGATGATGCCCATGCTGCAAAAACCATCCCAAGAACTGGCAAAACGAATTTTGTCGAATGTTCCCTATGAAAATCGTATCGAAGGATTTCGGTTGCGGGAACGCGCGGGGATTCTCCCGGCGACCCTGTACAGTTTCAGCGAAATCGTAAGCTTTTTGTCGGAACCCTTTCCCCAGATCGATTTCCCGGAACTGGCGACATGGATACGGGACATTATGGAAGATCCCGAACTTGCAGGCAAAGTTGAGGATATCATTGCTGCCGGCGGAAGCGATCTGGAAAAGACAAAACACATTCGAAACATGATGGGGCTTCGTCTTGTTCAATGCAAAAAAATGGTCTGATGAGAGGACAATCCCAGTGTTCACCCGTCGGTATCGCCACCTATTTTATTAAAGTAAAATATTATGTATTGATATATAATTTGCTGTAATAAAACATATTATTATTTCTAAAAACAAGCCTGCCTTAACTTTTCACCTGGCACTTGGTTCTTGTTTCATTTTTTTAGAGGAGCTGTTGTTGATAACAGGAATGGCGCATTCGCATTCAGGGCCTCGTTTTTCATAAAGCACGGATCAGGTATCGTTACCGGATTTTGCTCCTATCGATCGACTGAAAGGTCGTTAAGGTATTGTTCAATATGAACCGGGCCCGAGACCAGATGTTGCCGGACCATCATTTCTTCCGTATCTTTCCAGGCAGGCACATCGATTGCACCGATTCTTGTGTTCAGATGGGGTTTGATGAACTGTCTTGTCAAGGCCAGTTGTTTTTCGATAACATCCACAGGGGTATCTTTATCAAACCGATGAATCGCTTGGATGGTTTTTTCGGTGTTATCCGGGTTCATTGCCAGTTCCCATCCTCTTAGCAATGCGCTTATAAACGTTTTCACCAGGTCCGGATGACTGTTCAATACGGACTCAGAAGTGATAACGGAATTGGCTACCGATCGAATCCCGTGGGCATCCGGATCAAAATAGTCAATCATTTCACCGGCGGCTTTTAATTTGTTTCCGATAATCGGTCCCTGTGCATTGCGGTAAATGGGCCATAGATCCACCTTGCCCTGGTAGAACGGGGTGAAGTCGTATCGAACGCTGTAGAACGTCACTTCGGATTTTTCGATATGATGTTTTGCCAGGAGGGCATTCATGATGTTCTCGTCAATTCCGCCGTAGGTAATCCCGACAATCTTTTTCCTGAGATCCCCGGGGGTTTTGATCATGGTTTTCGCGGGGCGATAGATCCATTGAAGGGGATTGATCTGAAACAACTGGGCGATGACGACAATACGGGCCCCCTTATCAATGGCCCGTATAACCTGGTCCGCCGAAGCAACCCCGAAATGGGCTCTTTCCAGTTCAAGTTCCTTTATGGCATCCCTTTCCGGTCCGCCGGGTTTGACGATGACATTCAGTCCTTTTTCAGCGTACAATCCATGTACGTCGGCATATATGTCGCCTGCAACGCTTGTATTGAATATCCATTTAAGACGATAGTATATAACGGTGTCATCTTGCGCGCCTTGTACGGAATGCACGGCAATAAGGACCGAAACAGCAATCAGGAGAATAAATTTTATACGTAACTTAAATTTCATGATGTTACCCCGGACGTGGTATCCCATTTTTTTCGAATGGCCTGACCGGCATACTCCAGCAACAGCAGATACATGGAAGTACAGATGCCGATGAGGAAAAGGGCGGTCAGTATTTTTGACAGGTCACTCTGATACAGGGCGATTCGGATCCGGTATCCGATTCCGGCATCGGCGGCGATGAATTCCGCCACAATGGTTCCCACCATGGCAACGGTCGCACTACCCGAAATGACCGTGATGAGTTTGGAAATATTTTCAAATATTCGGATTTTAAGCTGAAGTCTGAACGTGAGGCGTCGGGTTACCGAGTAGAAGTGTTCGATATCCTCAATGGGTTCGGAAAAAATACCGATAAATGACAGCAAAATGGGGAAATAACAGATCATGACGGTGATCAGCAGCCTGGAGGTGATTCCGTCGCCGAACAGGATGAAAATGATGGGGGCAACCGCCACGATGGGATATGCCTGTATATTGTAAGCACTGGTTTTGAGGAAAGAGCCGATCCAGTTTGTCAGGGTGGCGACAACGGCAACCAGTGTTGCCAAGCCGATTGAAATCATGTGACCGATGACGGCCACGGAAAGGGTATCCAATACATGTAACAGGTAATCGAAAAAATAGGACCGGGCCGTCGTCCACACTTCCGGAGGGGATGGGATCACATAATTTGAAAGATTGAATGCATACTTGAACAGGAAAAGTCCGGTTAAGCCCATGGCATAGACCATTAAAAACTGGTATAGTCGCCTATAAAGCATTCATGATCTCCAGCATGATCCGGTCAAGGATTGAAGGTTCCGGTTTTTCTTGCCCAGTATAATCGAATCCCGCCACAGTAGCAATACGAGGGTGTTTTTCGGGCCGTCTGAGGACCAGGATGTCTTTGCAGAATTTTGAGACCTCGGCGACATTGTGGGAAATGTATAAAAATGCCTTGTCCGGAAAACGGTTTTTGATTTTCAGGATAATCTGCTGTTTGGTCGATTCATCCACGTTGGCCAGGCTTTCGTCCATGATGAGCATGTCAAAATCCTGGACAAGGTACCGGGTCAGGTTGGCCCGGTTCTGTTGTCCCAGGGAGAGTTGGGAAAACCGTGATGTCATTACCGGTGCAAGACCAAAGGTCTCAACAATGTCCACCAGGCAGTCGGTTCTGTCGGCAGGTGTAATGTCGTTAAGAATTTTCCTGATGGAAGACCAGTTGGGCAACCGCTCAAGATTATAGGTATATAAAACACGGTTTATCCGGCTGTTGTCCACACAACCGGTAAAATTGGCAGTTTCATTGGCAATAATTTGGGCCAGGGTCGTTTTCCCCACGCCAGACGGTCCGAAAAGAGCGTGAAAACCCGGTCCCCGGATCCGGTGCGACAAATTTTCAAAGACCGGGAAAGTGGATTTCCGGTGCTGAAATGTAATGTCTTTCAGATCGATATGCATGTCAATGTCAGGTTTTCAAAGTATACTCCGGATCTTTGAATACCGGGGCTCTTTTTTCAAAGTTAGCGGCAATGGCTTCGAGCTGATTGGGGGTGCCCACGAGCGTTGTTTCCAGTTCGGATTCCATCATAAGCCCCCGTGCTGAATCGCCGTGCCACACCTCATTTAATAATTTTTTCGCAGCACGAACAGCATCCGGGTTTTTGGATGCAATTTCCCTGGCCAGATTTATGGCTTCCGCATGGGGATTCTCGCATGTCCGGGTCACCAGATGAAGTCTGGCTGCTTCTTCTCCGCTGATGATTTTTCCGGTAAAGATCAGTTCTTTTGCCACATCGATAGAGACCAAGTCCCTTATGGTCTGGGATGCAGACATGTCCGGAATAAGGCCCCATTTCATTTCCATGATGGAAAATTTTGCATCCGGTGTGGAAAAACGGATATCAGCGCCAAGGGCGATTTGACAGCCGCCGCCGAAGGCAACACCATGAACGGCTGCGATAACCGGCATGGGCAATTGCTTCCATCCGTAAGCAATATGCTGGAATATATTGGTTATCCGGTCTTCATAACGGTCTGTCAGGCTTGTAATTTTGTTTTCCCGGGGTGATTGCATGGCGGAAAAATTTTCAAAGTCCAGGCCTGCACAGAAACCTTTTCCTTCGCCGGAAATCACCACAGACCTGACGTCGGACATCGTGGCAAGCCTGTTGATGGTATCAGCCATGGCTGCGATCATATCATGGCTCAAAGCGTTATATTTTTCAGGCCGGTTGAACCGGACATCCGCCACATGACTGTCAATTGAAAGGGTTACCAACTCTGTCATTTTATTATCCTCCTTGTTGATGATACAAATTCATATGTTTCAAATTCTTCTTATCGCATTAAACCCGGTAAAAACAAAGCAATTTGAGGAAAAGGGATCAATACCAGGGATCCCAGGATCAATGCGATTAAAAAAGGAAAAACGCCTTTAAAGATGACGTGCAGCGGAACATCATGTGCCACGCCGCTGACGACATAGACATTAATTCCCACGGGCGGCGTGATAACGCCGATCTGGGTGATCAGGACGATGATGACGCCGAACCACATGGGATCATATCCCAGGGTATTGACCACCGGATAAAAGATCGGGACCGTCAGCATAATCAGGGCCAATGCGTCGATAAAGCATCCACCGATCAGGTAAACCATAATGATCAATCCCATGATCGCCCAGGACGGCAGGTCAAACCCGACGATCCAATTGGCAATATCAAAGGGGATTCGCGTGACGGCAAGAAAATGCCCGAAGATGGTGGCGCCGGCAACGATGACCAGAATCATGCAGGATATCCGGGTAGTTTCGTAAAGCGCCTGTCTGAACCTGTTTAATGGAAGGTTGCGTCTCGCCATGGCGATGACCAGTGCACCGAAGGCACCGATTGCGCCGGCCTCGGTGGGTGTGAAAAAACCCAAAAAAAGGCCGCCCATGACAATGATAAACAAAATAATGGTTTCAATGAGACCGAAAAGGGACCGGGCTTTTTCCTTTAAGCTTGTCCTGGGGCCTTTCGGTGCCAGGGCTGGATTTGCTTTTGTCCAGATGACGACGGCAATGATGAACAGTATCGTCAAAAGGAGTCCCGGTATGATCCCGGCCATGAAAAGTTTTCCGATGGACTGTTCCGTCATGATGCCGTAAAGAATGAAAATGACGCTGGGGGGAATGAGTATCCCCATGCTGCCGCCGGCGGCAACGACGCCTGTGGCGAGTTTGTCATTGTAGTGATATTTTCGCATTTCAGGCAGGGCAACCGCGGCCATGGTCGCCGCTGTTGCGTTGGTGGACCCGCTGATGGCGGAGAATCCGGTGCATGCGCCGATGGTTGCGATGGCAACCCCGCCGGGCCAGTGACCGATGAACTTATACGCCGTGTTGAACAACCGGCTGCTGATACCCGAATGAAAAGCAATCTGTCCCATCAGTATGAAAAGAGGGATAACAGTGAGGTTATAAGAACCGAAAACTTCAAACAGATCCACTGCCAGAAGATTCATGGCCGCATCGAATGACACAAGATATCCAAAACCGATAAAGCCGATGGCGGCCATGACGAATCCCACCGGCATGTTGGAAAAAATAAAAACGAATAAACAGCATAACCCCAAGATACCCACCGACGTCGGTGTCATTCAATTTTCCTTCACAATATTTCAGCGTTTTAAAAAAATGGTGAATCCGGATTTCACAAACCTGAAAAACAGCACGGCAAAAAGCAGACCGCATCCGACACCGATTCCACGGGCAATGAGAAAAATGGGGATTTGCAGTGTCATGGAAACCTCACCGGCCGTATTTAAGCTTTGTGCATATGAAAAGCATTGCCAGGTAACGAGGGCGAACAGAACAGCGCCGATGAGGTCATTGATGAGCATAATAAGATTTCTTGTACTGGAAGCCAGTCGCTGGACCAGGAAATCTACCGCGATATGTCCCTTCATGACGGATGTATGTGCTAAAGAAAATGAAACAAAAAGGGCGCCGAGGAATCCGATCAGTTCATAGGTCCCGGTAATGGGTCTGCGGAAAAATCTGAGAAACACATCCGTGCAGGTCAGAAGCATCATGGCGACTACGGACAAGGCCGCCATGATATTAAACCCGTATGCTGTTTTTTCAATCCATCGGTCGATCTTTTCCAGCACTTTATTCTCCCGGTTGTTTTAACACACACGTCTTAATCATGGTATTGATATCATCCACATATTGTTGACCGGGAAGTCCTTTTTCCACTGCGGATTTAATATATTCGGCAATGACCGGCTGAACCGCCCGGCTCCATTTGGCCTGCTCGACATCATCAAGCGGAATAATTCCATTTCCCCGGCTCAGGGTATATTCGCGTCCGGCGTTATCTACATTGTCCCATGTGGTGCCGTGTACAGCGATCCATTCACTGCTGACATCATCAAATATTTTTTTTAAGTCATCGGGCAATGCATTCCATTTATTCTTGTTCATCACCACGAACATGGCCGTGGTATATCCCACCTTGTAGCAATCCGTGGTATATTTGATAACCTCCGCCTGTCGCCATCCCTTCAGCACTTCAATGGGGCCGAAGGTTCCTTCAACAACCCCTTTCTGCAGGGCTTCGTAAGTGGCTCCCTGGGGCATGGCTACGGGAACGCCGCCCAATGCCTTGACCACCTTTGCGCTCAAACCGGTGGAGCGAATCTTCATCCTGGCAAGATCTTCTAATTTTTTTACCGGCTTTTGGGTATGCAGCAAACCAGGGCCATGGGCATGGAGATATAATACCTTGACGTCAATCAATTCATCGGGTTGGGTTTTTTTATAAAAATCGTTGGCAACACGGGTGGCAACGGTTCCATTTGGATATCCCAGGGGAAGGTCAAGGGCTTCCATCACCGGAAATCTTCCCCGCGTATAGGCAAAACAGGACATGGCAATATCCGATATCCCGTTTACAACGCCCTCATATGCCTGGTTGGCCTTTGTAAGGGTCCCGCCGGGGAAAACGGTAATCTTGACCCTGCCGTTTGATCTTTTTTCTATTTCTTTTGCCCAGGAAACTCCGGCTTCACATTGGCCGTGTGTGGACGGGAAAAAGATGCTGTACGTCAGATCCACGGTTTCCGCAATTGCCGACGTTGGACAGACCGGTAAAAAGGCCATGGGAAAAAAAAGCACCAGCGTGAACATCATACTGAATCTTTTCATTTTTTTCTCCTTGCAAATGAGTTTGGGGATGGGTTGTTTCGGTATTAATTACGCCAACTACCTATTATTTTTTCAATGGTGCTGTCAATAGATTCCGTTCTGAGGAATGCAAAAAGTCATCATTTTTCCATTATTTATCCGGCATTTCGTACCATAACAAATGATTGCGGGCGATTTGATACATGTTCATGCAAATGCTTTTTATGATTAAAAATAAATGTTTAACACCTTGATATTAAAAATGAGATCTGATAGTAAAAATAGTTTACCGCCATGGAAAACAACCCTATGGCGAACAGGTATTGCCCCAGTATAAAAAAGGAGGATTTATGATCAGGGTTGGCATTGTCGGAGCAAATGGGTATGCCGGAGCCGAGCTTGTCAGAATTTTAGTCGCTCATCCGGAAGCGAACCTGACGATAATTACGTCCCGACAGTATTCCGGAAAAAAATTCAGCCGGATTTATCCGTCTATGGAGAATGTGGTTGACCTTGTTTGCGAGGACATGTCCATAGACCGGTTGTGTGACGCGGCAGATGTAATTTTTACCGCACTGCCTCATAAAATTCCAATGGAAATAATTCCCGGATTGATCAACAACGGTAAAAAGGTAATTGATCTTTCTGCTGATTTTCGGTTTTCAGATGTTGCGCGTTACGAAGCTTTTTATCAGCCCCACACGGCTCCGGAACTGCTGAAGCAGTCGGTTTACGGTTTAAGTGAAATCTTTTTCGATGAAATTAAGACGGCACGGCTCATCGGAAACCCAGGGTGTTATCCGACCAGTGTTCTTTTGCCGCTCATACCGTTGCTGAAGCAGAATCTGATAGAGGAGACCACCATTATCGCGGATTCAAAATCCGGTGTCAGCGGGGCGGGACGCTCCCTGTCGCCGACATCCCATTTCTGTGAAGTGAATGAATCCTACAAGGCGTATAAGGTCGGAGAACACCGTCATACACCGGAAATGGAAGAGGTATTGAGCCGTGAAGCGGGCATGCCGATTCATATCACCTTTGTTCCCCATCTGGTGCCCATGACCCGGGGAATGTTGACGACCATTTACGCTGTTTTGCAACAGAATGTCGGCGAAAGGGATATTGAAGAGTGTTTTCATACTTACTACAATGAACAGCCGTTCATTCGACTCTGCAAGGATAACAGAATGCCGGATACACTGCATGTTAAGGGAACGAATTTTTGTGATATCGGATTTCGGATTGAAAAACATAACAGGCGAATCATTCTGTTATCAGCCATTGATAACTTGGTAAAGGGGGCATCGGGGCAGGCCGTTCAAAACATGAATATCATGATGGGGTATGATCAGACCGCCGGCTTACTGCAGGTGCCGTACCCATTATAGCGCGAAGGCCAGTTGTTGAGAGTACTTGACAACCCGTTTCTATTGGACTAAGAGAGGATTTTGATTTTACATTGTCGATTATTGCTTTAATTAGACCTACATATAGCGAAAGGAGACAAACATGACGGCAAAATTAATTAAGGGTACGGATATTCGGGAGGAAATCCTGAATGAAATCACGAAGGAAGTCGCCCAGATCAAAGAAAAACACGGTGTTGTTCCGGGATTGGTCACCATCCTCGTGGGAGAAAATCCTGCCTCTGTTTCTTATGTGACGTTAAAAATTAAAACGGCCCACCGGGTCGGATTTAAAGAAATACAGGACAATCAAAGCCCGGACATTTCCGAAGCGGATCTCCTGGCATTAATCGACAAGTATAATAAAGATGATTCAATTCACGGGATATTGGTACAACTTCCGTTGCCCAAGCATATCAATGAAAAAAAGGTACTGAATGCCATTGACCCGGACAAGGATGTGGACGGATTCCATCCTGTCAATGTCGGCCGGTTGATGATCGGCGGAAGCGAAGTGAAATTTCCCCCCTGCACTCCCGCCGGGATTCAGGAAATGATCGTAAGAGCAGGTGTTGAAACAAGCGGTGCGGAACTGGTTGTTGTCGGACGATCCAATATTGTGGGCAAGCCCATTGCCAACATGATGCTCCAGAAAGGACCGGGAGCGAATTCCACCGTTACCGTTGTTCACACCCGGACAAAAAATATGGATGAACATTGTAAACGGGCTGATATTCTGATTGTCGCAGCCGGTGTTCCCAACCTTGTCAAACCGGAATGGATAAAGCCCGGGGCGTGCGTCATTGATGTCGGTGTTAATCGTGTGGGGGAAAAAATCAGTGAAAAAACCGGTAAGAAGGTTGCCATATTAAGAGGCGACGTTGATTTTGATGCGGCCAAGGAAATCGCCGGATACATAACACCTGTTCCGGGTGGTGTAGGGCCCATGACGATTACCATGCTCATGAAAAATACCTTGAACTCCCTGAAATTCAAACTGGGTATCAATTAGATACGACCTGTTGCCCTGGTCATTGGGGAACGGGGAATGCGCTTACATTGCCTGTTTAAAAAATGCCGATGGGTGCTGGATATTCTGTGGATTAACAGCACCCATCGGCAGATTACCATGGACATGGCTCTCAAAAAATAGCACAAAGAATTGTTGTATATTTTGCCGATCATACAACATATGGTATAAATGCTTGACATGGTTATTTATTGTGTGATAAATGAACCATGATTAGATCAATCCGGCTGTCGTGGGTTATTCTATGTGGCGTGTTGAACTGATGATCTCATAATTCCTTTTCGGTATAAACACATTTTCAGGTCAGATAATTATGCTCAAACGCAACAGACTCACCGTTCTGGTGTTAAGTGACAGAGGTACCCGGGTCAGGCAGATCGTTGCTTCAAAACAACTTGTGTGTTTATTCAGTTTTTTTCTTTTGGCAGTCCTGGTGTCTTCCGGCTACATTCTTTTCGATTACATCCGTCTCAAGTTCACCGATGTTCAGAACAAAAATCTTGAAAAGATCGTACTCCGCCAGGAAGAAAATATTGCTGATCAAAAAAAGCAAATCAGGATATTTGCCGAAAAGATCAACAGGATAAAATCCGAGTTGGCCAGGTTAAGTGAGTTTGAGCAAAAAATAAAAGTTGTCGCCAACCTGGAAGAGACCGACAACCAGGAAGAGATTTTTGGTGTGGGCGGGTCATTACCCGAGGATTTGGATACCAAAAACGTCATTGCCTCCGGTCATAATGCCCTGCTTCGGGAGATGCATGACCAGATGGACCAGCTTGAAATGATTTCAGTATACCATAAGAAATCGTTTGAGCAACTGCTGGACATGTTGAAAGACAGGGAGAACCTACTTGCCTCCACACCTTCTATTCGTCCTACGTCCGGCTGGATTTCTTCAAGATTCGGTTACCGGAAAAGCCCGTTTACCGGAAAGAGAGAATTTCACAAAGGTCTGGATATCGCCGCTCCCAAAGGAACCGAGATACGGGCTACCGCCGACGGCGTCATCAGTTTCTCCGGGAAAAAGGGTTTGTTGGGTAAAATGATCATCATTGATCATGGACATGGAATGGTGACGCGTTATGCCCATATTGATACACTTCTTAAAAAAAGGGGTGAGTCCGTGGAGCGGGGAGAAGTTATCGGACTGGTTGGAAATTCGGGCCGGAGCACCGGTTCCCACCTCCATTACGAGGTTTTGCTGAACGGCATTCAGGTGAATCCGGAAAAATATATCCTCAATTAACGCCTTGCCATATCGGGGTATCCGCAAGATCTCTCCAAGTGTTCCTTTGGTTATGTAAAAACCTGATAAACGAAATATTAAGCCGAGAAATGTCGTCTGAGTTCTTTTTTCAGTATATGGGCATCTGCCATCGGCATATTAACCTGTTGATTCCTTTCCTGCGTAAATGATAATGAATGAAAAAAACGATTAAACGGATTCAAATGCGATGATGCCAAGGTACGATACCGGAGCTTCAGGAGGATTACACAGCAAATGATAGCCAGATTACTGACCAAAATATTCGGGAGTAAGAACGAACGGGAATTAAAAAAACTTCAGCCCATCATTCAAGCCATTAATGAACTGGAACCCAAATTTCGTCAAATGTCCGATGAGGAGCTTAAAAGACAGACGGATATCTTTAAACAACGGATAGAAAACGGCGAATCCCTTGATGAATTGATTCCGGAAACGTTTGCGACAGTTCGGGAAGCATCCGTCCGTACCGTAAACATGCGTCATTTTGATGTTCAGCTTATCGGTGGAATCGTCCTGCACAGGGGCCAGATCGCGGAAATGAAAACCGGGGAAGGGAAAACCCTGGTGGCAACCCTTCCGGCATACCTCAATGCCTTGACCGGCAAAGGAGTCCATATTGTTACGGTCAATGACTATCTTGCCCGACGGGACACGGAATGGATGGGCCGGATTTACAATTTTTTAGGTCTTTCCGTGGGTACTGTTCTTCATGGTCTAGATGATGCCGAGCGGAAAACAGCATACGGGTCGGACATTACTTACGGTACGAATAATGAATTCGGGTTCGATTATCTCAGGGATAATATGAAATTCAACCATGAGGCCATTGTCCAGAAATATCTTAATTTCGCCATTGTGGACGAAGTCGACAGCATTTTGATTGATGAGGCCAGAACCCCTCTGATCATATCCGGTCCTGCTGAAAAATCGACCCATCTGTATTACCAGGTCAACACGATTATTCCCAAATTAACCCGGGACAAGGACTACACCATTGATGAAAAAGCCCGTAATGCCGTTATGACAGAGGAAGGTATTGCCAAGTGTGAAAAACTCCTTCAGGTGGATAATTTATATGACCCCAAATATATCGAGCTGCTGCATCACATCAATCAGGCGTTAAAAGCACACACGCTGTTCAAGAGAGACGTCGATTACATTGTGAAAAACGGGGAGGTCATTATCGTAGATGAGTTTACCGGTCGGTTGATGCCGGGACGGCGATACAGCGAAGGATTACACCAGGCCTTGGAGGCAAAGGAAAACGTAAAAATCGAAAATGAAAACCAGACCCTGGCCACCATCACGTTTCAAAATTATTTCAGAATGTACGACAAACTGGCGGGAATGACCGGTACGGCGGATACCGAAGCAGCGGAATTCAAGAAAATTTACGGTCTTGATGTGATTGTGATCCCCACGAACAAACCCATGATCCGAACTGATTATCCGGATGTGATTTATAAAACCAAAAGGGAAAAATATGAAGCGGTATTGGATGAAATAGTGGCGCTGAATAAAAAGGGACAACCGGTTTTGGTGGGAACCATATCCATTGACGTATCTGAAAGCCTGAGCAAAAAATTAAGCAAAAGGGGGATTCCCCATTCGGTCTTAAATGCAAAAAACCACCAGAAGGAAGCAGAAATCATTGCCATGGCCGGGCAAAAAGGAGCCGTCACCATTTCAACCAATATGGCCGGCAGGGGAACGGACATTGTTTTGGGCGAAGGGGTAACAGAACTCGGCGGGCTCCATATCCTGGGAACGGAACGGCATGAATCCAGACGGATCGACAACCAGTTGAGGGGACGATCCGGCAGACAGGGTGACCCGGGATCATCGCGGTTCTATATGGCCCTCGAGGATGACCTGTTGAGAATATTCGGTGGGGAAAGGATTACCGGAATCATGGAGCGGCTGGGCATGGAAGACGGAGAACCTATCGAGCACAAGCTTATCAGCAGGGCTATTGAAAATGCCCAGGCAAAGGTGGAAGCGCACAATTTCGATATCAGAAAGCACCTCATCGAGTATGATGACGTGATGAATCAGCAGCGGGAAGTCATATATCGCCAACGCCGAGAAGCGTTAACCGGAAGTGATTTAAGATCAACCATCGAGGATATGATCTTTGAGAGATCCCGATTTATTGCCGATCAATACGCAGATGAAAGAACGCCTGCCGTGGATTGGGACTGGGACGGAATAAAACAGGCTTTTTTCAAGCAGTTCGGCTTTCATTTCAATCCGCCGGATGATGATACCTTAGATGGGCTGGAGGGAGAAGGGTTGGCCGCCATAATATCCGAAGAAGCATCGAAAAAATATGCGGACAAGGAAAAAACCATCGGTTCGGAACATATGCGTCATCTGGAAAGAATGATTATGCTCCAGACCGTGGACAGCCTGTGGAAAGACCATCTGTTAAGCATGGACCATTTAAAAGAGGGGATCGGTCTGAGAGGATATGCACAACAGAATCCATTGCTTGTTTATAAGAAAGAAGGCTTTGAACTGTTTGCCGATATGATTGAACGGATCAAGGAGGAAACCATCGGCATATTGTTCAGGATTGAAGTGGCCGAACCCGAAGAGGTAACGACCTTGCAAAAGCGATCTCAAGAACAAAACCTGATTTATTCAAGTGGCGGTGCCGAGGAAAATCGAAAAAAAACACCCGTGAAACGATCGAATAAAAAGGTTGGAAGAAACGATCCATGTCCTTGCGGCAGCGGGAAAAAATATAAAAAATGCTGCGGTCAATAATGATGAATTCGTAAAAAACCGAATTCATCAATCGCATTATGCTCTTTACAAACGACACCTTCAGTGATTATAATTCGATAACAGTAGCCGATGAAGGGGTGCATTAAAACAGTACTTTTAAATCAAAAAATTACAATTTTCCGGGAATGGTTCAAATGGCACAAGAAAGGCCCGTAATAGGGGATGAGACAGGTTCAGATGTTCAACAGGAAGTGGATGAACCGCCTTTATACAAGGTCTTGCTATTGAATGACGATTATACCACGATGGAATTTGTTGTAAGAATCCTCCGGTATGTTTTTCACAAGTCAAATGAAGAGGCCGTTGCCATTATGTTGAACGTTCATCGGAACGGCAGGGGAATTTGCGGCATTTACCCGTATGAGGTTGCCGAAACGAAGGTGGACACGGTTCATTCCCTGGCCATGGAAAACGGTTTCCCGTTGAAATGCGTTATGGAAAAGGAATAAGGCAATGATCAGTAAAGAACTCAGCGCCACACTTGGATTTGCCGTGAAGGAGGCAAAAAGGCGGCGTCATGAATATGTGTGTGTTGAACACATGCTGTTTGCCATCTTAAATGACAGTTCCGGAATGGAAATAATTGAAAACTGCGGCGGCAACGTAGAAAGATTATGCCATTCCATAGAAAACTATCTGGACCAGCGGATAGACACCATTCCCGAGGGAAATGAATATGTACTCCAACAGACCGTCGCCTTCCAGCGGGTTATACAGCGTGCCGTAAATCACGTTCGATCGGCGGAAAAAAATGAAGTGACTATAGGTGATATTCTTGCGTCCATTTTTCAGGAGAAAGAATCCCATGCCGCGTATTTTTTGAGAGCAGAAGGCGTGACCCGGTTGGATGTTCTCAATTATATATCCCATAATGCCCCTCATGGCAGTCAGGAACAAGTTGATACAACAAAAGTTCAATCGGATGTTATAAAGAAAAAATCAGACCCATTGTCACTTTACACAACAGACCTGGTGGATATGGCCTCATGCGGCCTGCTGGACCCCCTGATCGGAAGGGATAATGAGATGCAAAGAACCATGCAGGTGTTGTGTCGCAGACGAAAAAACAATCCGGTATTCGTTGGTGATCCCGGAGTAGGGAAAACAGCCCTTGCAGAAGGATTGGCCCAGAAAATATGCAAAGGTGAGACACCCGAACCGCTGAGGGACATCCGTGTTCTGTCTTTGGATCTCGGTGCTCTCTTAGCCGGAACAAAGTTCAGGGGGGATTTTGAACAACGCCTTAAAAATGTCATTGCCGAGCTCAAAAACAAAAACAACGCAATCCTGTTTATTGATGAGATTCACACCATCGTCGGGGCCGGGGCAACCAGCAGCGGTTCCATGGATGCATCCAACATATTAAAACCGGTTCTGGCATCGGGAGAAATTCGCTGTATCGGATCAACTACATACGAAGAATATAAAAATCACTTTGAAAAAGACCGGGCCTTATCCAGACGATTTGAAAAAATTGAAATTCCCGAACCACCGGTAGAAGAAACCGTTGAAATACTAAAAGGCCTGAAATCCAGATATGAGGAGCACCATGGCATCGAATTTACGGACCAGGCGTTAATCGCTGCAGCGGAACTTTCGGCAAAATATATTAATGACCGGTATCTTCCGGATAAAGCCATAGACGTTATTGATGAAGCCGGTGCCTATATAACCCTTTATGGTGCATCAAGACGAAAAAAGATTCACCCGTCGGATATCGAAAAAATTGTAGCAAAAATGGCGAAAATCCCGACGGTAAGCGTATCCATATCGGATAAGTCAAGGCTGGAGACACTTGAAAGCCGATTAAAATCCGTTGTTTTCGGTCAGGACACAGCCATTGCTTCTCTGGTTACTGCCATCAAGCGGTCCCGGGCCGGTCTGGCCACACCGGGAAAGCCCATCGGCTCGTTTTTGTTTACCGGTCCTACCGGTGTGGGCAAGACGGAAGTGGCAAAACAGGTGGCGGCCAATCTCGGCGTCCAATTTATTCGGTTCGATATGAGCGAGTATATGGAAAAGCACGCCGTTGCCCGTCTTATCGGCGCTCCTCCGGGATATATCGGATTTGATCAGGGAGGACTGTTAACCGATGAAATTCGAAAACATCCCTACAGTGTTCTGCTGCTGGATGAAATTGAGAAGGCGCATCCCGATTTATTCAATATTCTGCTCCAGGTTCTGGACCATGCCACCTTGACGGACAATAATGGAAAAAAAGCAGACTTTAGAAATGTCATTATCATGATGACATCGAATGCCGGTGCCAGGGAAATGAGCAGTCAGGGTATCGGCTTCGGCAAAACAGTGTATCATACCAGGGATAAAGGAAAAAAAGCCATTGAAGACCTGTTTAATCCGGAATTCAGGAATCGGCTAGACGGGATTATCTATTTCAATGCCCTGGATATTGAGATCATGAAGCGAATCGTGAATAAATTTATTAAAGAACTCAATGCCCAATTGGCCGCTAAAAATGTAAGTCTGTCCATTTCTGATAAAGTCAGGACTTGGCTGGCCCAAAAAGGGCATGATCCCCGTTACGGTGCCAGACCCCTTGCCCGCCTCATCCAGACGGAAATAAAGGATGTTCTTTCCGACAAGATACTGTTCGGAGAACTTATGAAAGGCGGCAAGGTGTATGTCAGGCTTCATAAGGATCGGCCGTCATTTAAATTCAGTAAAGCAGGTTGATCCTTTTTTTGTCAAACACAATTTTATTCTGTTTCAAGTATTTTAATGCCGGTTTTTTATCTATCGGATAAGATTCAATTCCCTCCACCTGATCTGGCTGAAAAAGGGGGGCTGCTCGCGGTGGGAGGGGACCTTACCCGGGAGCGCCTCTTGGCCGCTTACAAGAACGGAATATTTCCATGGTACATGGAAGGAGAGCCTGTTTTGTGGTGGTCACCGGATTTCCGGCTTGTTCTATACCCTCATGAGTTCAGGATCTCAAAAAGTCTTAAAAAAATAATCAAAAAGAACCTTTTTCATGTCACCATGGACAGGGCTTTTGAGGCTGTGATCCGTGCCTGTGCCGCTGTTCGTTTAAACAACGGCGGGCAAACCTGGATTACGGACGAAATGATGGCGGCTTATATCCGCCTGTATCAGGCCGGTTATGCACATAGTGTTGAAGCCTGGTATGAGGGAAAACTCGCCGGCGGACTATACGGCGTTTCACTGGGCAAATCTTTTTTTGGCGAATCCATGTTCACGCGCGTGAGCAATGCGTCAAAAACGGCCTTTTTTTTCCTGGTGAAATTTCTTGAAGGCCTGAATTTCGATATGATTGACTGCCAGATCCCCACTGCCCATTTAAAACGATTTGGTGCTCGGGAAATCCCCAGAAAACTGTTTTTAAAACAACTTGAAAAAACATTGCAGTCGCCCACATTAAAGGGGAGGTGGGCCCTGTAGCACTGTTGTAAAGAGGCTTCTGATGGAAAAAGATTGTCTTTTCTGTAAGATTATCAGTGGCGAAAGTCCTGCCGATTTTGTTTTGAAAAACGATAATCTTGTGGTGTTCAAAGATATTCATCCCCAGGCACCGATTCACCTGCTTATCGTGCCGAAAAAACATATCCGCAGCATTAACGACTTGACAATGGAAGACGGGCCGATTGTTTCGGAAATGATAATGACGGGGAAGGAAGTAGCGTGCCAGGTTGGTACGGCGGATTCCGGTTATAAATTAATTTTTCATGTGGAAAGGGGAGGCGGTCAGATCATTTTTCACCTCCACCTCCATCTCATCGGCGGGTGGGGTGGGGATACCCGGTGATGGCTTTATCGTTTATATCTGATTGATGGTGGATGCTATATAACCGGCGCCGAAACCGTTATCAATATTGACGACCGCCACGTTGGAACTGCAACTGTTGAGCATGGAAAACAAGGCGGTCAGGCCGCCCAGGCTGACGCCGTATCCCACGCTTGTCGGGACGGCGATAACAGGGCTTTTCACAAGACCGGCCACGACGCTGGGGAGGGCGCCTTCCATACCTGCCACAACAATTAAAACAGAGGCTTTTTCCAGCAACGATTTGTGATCAAGCAGGCGGTGTATGCCGGCAACCCCTACGTCAAATACCGTTGATACCGTGTTCCCCATGGCATCTGCCGTCAAGAATGCTTCCTTGGCCACGGGAATATCAGAAGTTCCCGCCGATACCACCACGATTTCACCTTTCCCCTTTTTTTCCATTTTCTTGTTTTCAAGTACCAGCATGCGGGCGTCCGGATGATAAACCGCCTTTGAAAAATGACGGAGAACTGCCCTGCCTTTTTCATCGTCGATGCGGGTTACCAGGACCACATCTTCCTGAATCGCTATTTTTTTAATGATTCCGGTGATTTGTTCAGCGGTTTTTCCTTCACCGAATATCACCTCGGGAAATCCCTTGCGCAGAGAACGGTGATGGTCTATATGAGCATAATCAATATCTTCGATGGTCAGGGTCGTTAACCGGTCTGCCGCGTCTGCAACTGAAAGATCCCCTTGGGCGACCCGATTTAACAGTTTGATCAGTGTGTCGTGGTTCATGCAAATTTCCTTCCGGGAGAAATTATAAAATTATTTTGGGCAACATAGATAATATTGAAAAAAGAATCAATTAAATTTCCAGAAAAGGCATCCTGATGCAGATGATAGCCATTATCCCTTCACGATATGATTCCTCAAGATTTGAAGGAAAACCCCTTGCCCGAATTTTGGGTAAACCCATGATCCAATGGGTGTATGAGCGTGTCAGACAGACGGACCTGAAGCTGTCGGATGTGATCGTGGCAACCGATGATACCAGAATTATGGCAGCGGTGGAACAATTCGGCGGTCATGCCATGATGACCTCTCCGAAAAATCGTTCCGGTACCGACCGTGTAGCGGAGGCAGCCGAAAAAGCAGGGGCACTTATGGAAGACATCATCATCAACGTACAGGGTGATCAACCCCTGATGCACCCGAATTGTATCAAGGAACTGGTGGATCCGTTTTTCAATGAATCCCAGGTCGAAATGACCACCCTTGCATATCGGATTATCGACGATTCGGAAATCCATAATCCCAAAGATGTCAAGGTGACTTTTGATGTGAACGGGAATGCGCTTTATTTTTCAAGGTCTCCCATTCCTTATTCACGAAATCCCGATGTTGTCCATGATACATATAAACATTTGGGATTTTATGCCTATACCAGGAGATTCCTGGAGCGGTTCAGAAACCTGCCGGAAGGAAACCTTGAACGGGTTGAAAAACTGGAACAGTTGCGAGCCCTGGAATACGGTCATCAGATCAAAATTGTGGTGACCGCCCATGATTCGCCTGAAGTGGACCTGCCTGAAGATATCGGAAGAGTAGAAAAAATTTTATCAAAAAAGACAGGAAACAGATAAGGGTTTGATATACTGTGACGGATGAGCGATTCCTAGTGAATCGTCTGTTCAATAATGATATTCTTGTTCGGATCAACCGGATTTGTCGGTTCAACAGCCGGTTCGGTCCCGGATGCTGTTTTCAGCAGACGATTTTCCAATGTTTTGATTTTATATTTCAGTGATCCCAATTCCCGGTTTAAATCACCGGCCAGTTTTGTATATCGCTCGTTTTCAGCCTGAAAAGATGCTTCAAACAACGATTTGTCCATTTTTTTGCTTTTTATTTCTGACAGTTCGTTGGTTGCCGCTGTCATCAATGCAGTGTTGGCCGCTATCGCTTCGTTTATATCCGCCATGGACTTTTCAAAAGATCGGGATAGGGCTGAAATATCTGATTTTACGGCATTAATATCTTTTTCAAGGGGTGCGAATCTGTCTTGCAATCCGTTAATAGCGCTTTTGAACGCTTTTGTGTCGGTTTTTGAAGACTTGAGTGCGTTGACCGACTTTTCGATTTTGGTCAATTTGCCGGATATTTCTGATACGGCGGCATCTGTTTTCTTTTCAAGGGACTCATAATTCGCAGCAATAGCGGAAAGTCTGGTTTCAAGTTCCTTTGACAGTTTGGTTACCACAATGGCGCGTTTACTGATATCCGCGGCAATCCTTTCCTTAATATCGATGTAAGCAACAAAAAGGCCGATGCCGACCAGACACGGTAAAAAAATTGCGACAAAGAGGATTCCACGGTTTGATTTAACAACCTGCGAATCCCCACCCTTGTATCCGCTCTTTCGCTTCTGTTCATCATCGGCAAGGATGTCGTCACCGTCATCGTCATCCAGCCTTATTTTAAAATTAGCGGCATCCTCGTCATACATTTTCCTTATTCCCATTCAATGGTACTCGGCGGTTTTGAACTGATATCATAGACAACACGGTTGACCCCGTTGACTTCATTGATGATACGGTTTGATATGGCACCAAGGAGTGTTTGTGGAAGCCTGGCCCAATCCGCCGTCATGGCGTCCTTGCTGGTAACGGCCCGAACGGCGATTATATTTTCATATGTTCTTTGGTCTCCCATGACGCCGACGCTTTTAATCGGCAACAACACGGCGAAAGACTGCCATAATTTTCGATAATATCCGGCTTTTTTAATTTCTTCAAGTAAAACGTCATCCGCATCCCTGAGGATATTGAGCCGTTTCGGGGTAATGTCGCCGATAATCCGAACCGCAAGTCCGGGACCGGGAAAAGGCTGTCGCCAGACCAGTTCATCCGGAATTCCCAGTGTTTTACCCAGTTTCCGAACCTCGTCCTTGAACAGATATTTCAGCGGTTCCACCAGTTTCAGTTTCATTTTTTTAGGCAGACCGCCGACATTGTGGTGGCTTTTGATGACCGATGTCGGACCGCCGAATGCCGACTGGGATTCTATGACATCAGGATAGAGTGTTCCCTGGGCCAGGAATTCAGCGCCGCGGATTTTTTTTGCTTCCGCCTCAAACACATCCATAAATACCTTTCCGATAATTTTTCTTTTTTTCTCGGGATTTGTAACCTTGGCCAGGGGTTTTAGAAATTTATTTTTGGCGGTAACAAAACGAATATTGAGGTTGAGTCGATCCTTCAGAGAGATTTTAAGTTTTTCCCCCTCATTTTTTCTCAACAGTCCATTGTCGATAAAGATACAGGTCAATCGATTGCCGATGGCCCGATGAATGAGAACGGCCGCCACCGATGAGTCCACTCCGCCGCTTAGGCCCAAAATGACCTTTTTATTTCCCGTAATTTCCCGAATCTCCTCAACAGCATCAGCGGCAAACGATTTCATGGTCCATGTGGGTTTGCAGCCGCAGATATCCGTCAAAAAATTCTTCAGTATTTGTTTGCCTTTGGCTGTATGCTGCACTTCAGGATGAAATTGAAGGGCGAAAAACTGTCTGTCCGCATGTTGCGCAGCAGCTACCGGGGTGTTATCCGTAAAAGCGGTGACACTGAATCCCTTTGGCAATTTTTCAATAGAATCGCCATGACTCATCCAGCAGGTTGTCGGGTAATCGACATTTTTAAACATGGCGTCCTGTTTGCGTACATGAAGTTTTGCAAATCCGTATTCTCTTTTTTGCGTCCGTTTTACAACCCCGCCCAGAGCATCCACCATAAAATGCATGCCATAGCAGATGCCAAGTATGGGAATGCCCAGATCAAATATTGCCCGGTCAATTCTTGGGCTGTTTTTTTCATAAATACTTGAAGGGCCGCCTGAAAGAATGATGCCCCTGGGATTCATTGATCGTATGGTATCAATGGAAATCATCGGAGGTTCAATTTTACAGAAAACCTTGCATTCTCTGACACGCCTGGCAATAAGCTGGTTGTACTGTGATCCGAAATCGATGATCAGTATCATTTGCGATGGTATATCCTTAATCAAAATAAATTCGGTTCTGGGTATTTCCGTTTCCAGGTTGAAACGGTTTGCCTTAACGACCCGAATATGTTAGAGACAGCGCGAAAAGTCAACTTTATTTTATATGCCGTTCACAAACTAACAATGCGGGATTCCTAAAAAATGACCTTTCTCATTGGCGAAGACAATTTGAATGTAAAAGATAACCGCCAATCCGAAAAAAAGGTGAACAACGCCAAGAAAGTATTTGTTCAAATATACGAAATACAGACGCCGAAAGAAGCTGAAATCATGATTGAACTCGGGGTTGATCGTATCGGAAGCGTCGTATTGACCGTCAATGAATGGAAGAATACAACCCTGCGGGAAACCATCCGGTTAAGAGAAAATACGGCGGTTAAAAGCAGCCTGATTCCCCTTTTCAGTGATCCGGACATGGTTTTTCGAACGGCGGATTATTATGCCCCGGATATCATGCATTTTTGTGAATCCCTTATTGATGAAAAAAAGGGGAAGAGGGGAAAAATATCCGGCGATATCGGTCGGTTTATAGATCTCCAGGAAGGCTTTAAAAAAAGATTTCCGGAAATTAAAATCATGCGCTCCATTCCGGTTGCCCGGACTGGAAAGGCCCAAAACGTACCAAGCCTTGAAATCGCCGGGATATTCAAACCCCTTAGTGACTATTTTTTGATCGACACCGTTCTCTTACCAGACGATGAAAATGGTGTTTCAAGTCAGCCTGGGTCGGGATTCGTGGGCATCACCGGAAAAGAATGTGACTGGGAAATGGCGGGTGAATTGGTAAAAGAAAGCGCTTTGCCCGTCATTTTGGCGGGCGGAATTTCACCGGATAATGTATATGACGGAATTTTAAGCGTATTGCCCGCCGGTATCGACAGTTGTACAAACACAAATGCCGTCGATGAAACGGGGAAGGCGATTCGGTTTAAAAAAGACCCGGACAAAGTTAAAAAACTGATTTCAGCTGTTCGCCGTGCTGAAAAAGAGATCCGGACTTTTCAGACAATCCGGTGAATTGGTACACAAATAAAAAACCATTTTAGGAAGGAACCATAGTGTCATGTATGAAAGCAGTGATTTGAGAAAGGGTTTAAAATTTGAAATGGACGGAGAACCCTATATCATTACCCAGTTTGATTTTGTTAAACCGGGAAAAGGCCAGGCCTTGTATAAGTGCAGGTTGAAAAACATGCTGACCGGTGCACAATTTGATCGGACATTCCGTTCCGGCGACAAGTTTAATGAGGCCAATCTTGAAGAAGTCGAAATGGAATTTCTGTATTTTGACGGAGAAAACTACTGTTTCATGAACACGTCTACATATGAACAGGACCTGGTGACGCCCGATCAAGTCGGAGAGGCCAAGGGATTCATAAAGGAAAACACCGTCTGCACCGTACTTCTTTTCGAAGGTCGGCCCATCGAGATCACATTGCCCAACTTTGTCGATCTTAAAATCAAGAAGGCCGATCCCTGGGTAAAAGGCGATACAGCATCCGGTGATACAAAGCCGGCGACCCTGGAAACCGGCGTCGTCATCCAGGTTCCCCCCTTTATTGAAGAGGGTGAGGTGATCCGAATCGATACGAGAACCGGCATGTATGTTGAACGTGTGAAATCAGAATAAATATAATATTAAATCGGTTTGTTATACGATTTATTGAATGTTTTGCTTTATATAGTAATATGTATCCAATTCATATTTTTGAAAATCCGACTTTTATCAGGTGCATTTCATGCGTCTTTGTGATGAATTGAAAAAAAATGTTTGTGACGCCATCGATGGGGCTGCCGAAGAAATCATGGAGATCGGGGACACCATCTTGAAACGCCCTGAAATGGGGTTTAAGGAGGTTCAGACGGCCGCCCTGGTTTCGCAGGTCATGGATCATTACGGTATTGCACATCGCACCGGGTTGGCCATAACCGGTGTGAGGGGTGAATTAAAGGGTAACAGGCCCGGGCCCTCATTGGGTCTGTTGGGTGAACTTGACGCACTCCGGGTTGATGAACACCCCATGGCGGACGCAGAAACCGGTGCAGCCCATGCTTGCGGTCATAACGGACAAATCGCCGCCCTGTTGGGTGCCATGATCGGTTTAAAGTCAATTCATATTGAGGATGATATATCCGGGAACCTGATTTTTTTTGCCGTACCTGCCGAAGAGTGTGTTGAAATTGAATACCGGATGGACCTTGTAAACAGCGGCAGGATCGGATTTCTGGCCGGTAAACAAGAACTGATCCGACTGGGATTTTTCAATGATATGGATATGGCCATGATGATTCACGGTCACAACAGAACCAATTCCGGGAAAGTTATCATGGGAAAATCATCAAACGGCTGTGTTGTAAAGCGTATTCGGTTTCTTGGAAAGTCCGCTCATGCCGGCAGCTCGCCCCATAAAGGAATTAACGCTTTAAATGCCGCTCAAATCGCCCTTGCAGCCATACATGCCCAACGGGAAACCTTCCAGGATCGTGATACGATACGGGTGCATCCCATTATTACCAAAGGGGGGAACTTGGTGAATGTGGTTCCCGCTGAAGTCTGCCTGGAAACTTTTGTCAGGGGACGGACGAATAATGCAATAGCAGATGCCGAGAAAAAAGTGGACCGGGCATTGAAAGCCGGTGCGGTTGCAGTGGGAGCTGAAGTCGAAATCCAGACGATCCCGGGGTATATGCCCCTAATTAACGATCCTGGCATGGCGGAAGTCTTCAAAAGCAATGCAATTGCCATTTTGGGGGAAGAGGAATACGTTGAAGGCGGTCATGGCACCGGATCTACCGATATGGGGGATGTTTCTCACCTGATGCCTGCTCTGCATCCCAACATCGGCGGGATTGCCGGTACGGGTCATGGTGCGGATTATGAAATTGTCGACAAGGATCTATTTTATGTGACATCCGCCAAACTCTTGGCCATGACGGCGATTGATCTGCTCTCCGGTCATGCTGAAACAGCACGGGATATTATTGAAAAATTTAAACCGGAAATGACGTTGGATGAATACCTGGCCTATCAGAAACGCGTATTCAGAATCCAGGTTTTTGACGGGAATATTTAGGAATGGATTGTCACGGTAAAGCCGCATCATCGCCCGTGGCGTCATTTTTCGCCGGTTCAATTTTTTTAACGGTGTATTTATTGATTCGGTTGCCTTCCTTTTCCAGTACGGTAATCTGATAGGAGCCGATGGTTATCTGATCCTTTTCATTTGGAATTCTGTCGATAAAATCCAGGATGTAGCCTGAGAACGTATCATAGCGTTCGGAATCGGGAATATTCATTTTTAAAACATCGTTTACATCGTCGATTTCCGTTTTCCCGAGTACAATCCATTCGTTTTCGGTTATGGCTTGAATCAGCGGTTCGTCTCTGTCGGTTTCATCGACAATTTCACCCACCAGTTCTTCTATGGCATCTTCAAGCGTAACGAGTCCGGAAACACCGCCGTGTTCATCTACAACGATGGCGATATGATTCTTTCTTCTTTTGAACTGTTGAAGCAGTGTATCAAGCTTCTTGTTTTCAGGGACGAAATAGGGCGGTTTCATGATATTCCGGATATCGATATTTTCACCCGAGGCAATGTAATGCAAAAACAGATCTTTGACATTCAGGATACCCACAACATGATCGATATCCCCATCAATAACGGGAATCCGGGTAAATCCTGATTCCAGAATCGCTTCCAGATCCGGTTTTTGATTCATCTGGATGACAAACATGTCCGCCCGCGGGGTCATGATTTCAGACGCCATCGTATCATCCAGTTCAAAAATATTATGAATTAATTCAACCTCTTCTTCTTTTATCTCACCTTCCTCCTCCACCACTTCGACAAACGTCATGAGTTCTTCCTCCGTTGCAGCGGGGGTTTTTTTTATTTTTCCGGTGAGTTTGGGAATGAAATTCAACATGATGATGGCGGGCCGAAAAAAAATGGATGTCCAGTAAATGGGGTATATCAGGAGTCTCGAAATCAGAATGTTGTTGCGCGTTGCGATGGATTTCGGGATAACTTCTCCGAATATCAGGATGAGCAACGTCATGATGCCGGTGGCCACTCCCACTCCATAATTGGGGAACAGGTTGATGGTAATGGATGTCGCAAAGGCCGAAGCGCCGACATTTACGATATTGCTTCCGATTAAAATAGTGGTCAGCAGGTTATGCGGATCCTGTTTCATATGCTGAATCAGCTTGTGGGTTTTTGATTCGGATTTGGCCAGATGCCGGGCTTTTGTTTTGCTGAGGGAAAACAGGGCGGTTTCAGCGGATGAGAAAAGAGCCGACATAATAAGTAATAAAATCAATATAATAACCTGATTGGTCAACATGCGCAGCCCCTGCATGGAATCAGTTGAATGAAATTTCTGGTATTTTCCGATTTATGTGATAAATAAAAGAGGGGAGAAAAAAACGCAGTAACGCGATAAAACGCCGAACACCGTTGGAAAACGGCCTTTGATAATCCCGACGTATGAAAACGGGTGTTTGAAAAGGCATTAAATCTGTTAAATAAGAGCGGGTCTTCCAATATTAGCAAGTCTTTCCGGTATTAAATCGGTGTATTGATAAAAATACCTTTAATTCTTTTTTGTATATATTACTTTTTAACAATTTTAAAGTATTTTCACAACAAATTAAATCATTTGATCCGGATATATCGATCAGCCGCTTCAACCGGCAGATGGTTTTTCCGGTCATATGTATGTGAATGAATAAACAGGCATCCGATATCAATGAATATATACAATCCTTGAAAACATCAAGGCGCATGAAGGACCAGGTCGCTTTTCACCGGATTCTGCCGGATTCGCCGCCTGTGTGGGAGATGCTTGACACATCATGGCCGAAGGAAATTCTCCATGCCCTGCAGGCAATGGGAATCGACCGTCTTTATGACCACCAGGCAAGAGCCTTGGAACTCATCAGAAACGGCAGCCATACGGTTGTGTCAACACCGACGGCCAGCGGTAAAACACTGATATATAATTTGCCGGTGCTCGAAAATATTTTGACGGAGCCCTCATCAAAAGCGTTGTATATTTTTCCGTTAAAGGCCCTGGCCCAGGATCAACTGCAGGCGTTCAACGCGATTTCCGGAAAAATTCAACATGAAAAGCCCACAGCGGCGATTTATGACGGAGATACGTCAGCATGGCATCGGAAAAAAATACGCGAGAATCCGCCCCATGTAATTATTACCAATCCTGAAATGCTTCATTTATCATTTCTTCCCCACCACCGGAAATGGGAGGCTTTGTTTTCAGGCTTGAAAACCATTGTTGTGGATGAAGTCCATACCTATCGAGGCGTTATGGGATCGCACATGGCCCAGGTCTTTCGCAGGCTCAAACGCATATGTACATATTACGGCGTATCGCCGACCTTTGTTTTCTGTTCCGCCACAATATCCAACCCGTCACAACTGGCGCAACAGCTTACCGGACTTGAGGTCTGCGGCATAACCAAAAGCGGTGCCCCACAGGGAAAACGGCACGTGCTTTTCATAGATCCGATGGAAGGATCTTCCCGGGTTACCATCGCCTTATTAAAGGCCGCCCTTCATAGAAAACTGAGAACCATCGTTTATACCCGGTCCAGAAAGATGACGGAATTGCTTGCCATGTGGTCCCGTAACAGTTCCGGAGAATATGAAAACCGTATCAGTGCCTACAGGGCGGGATTTTTACCTGAAGAAAGAAGGTCCATCGAGGCCAGATTGGCTGGTGGAGAGCTTCTGGCCGTTGTTTCAACCAGCGCACTTGAGCTGGGTATCGATATCGGGGATTTGGATCTGTGCCTGCTGGTCGGTTATCCCGGAACAGTGATTTCCACACTTCAACGGGGGGGACGGGTGGGAAGAAGCGGACAGGATTCGGCGTTGATTCTCATTGCCGGGGAAGATGCCTTGGATCAGTATTTTATGCGTCATCCAGAAGACCTGATCGCTCGTGAACCCGAATCCGCGGTAATAAATCCATATAACCGGAATATTGTTTACAGACATTTGATTTGTGCGGCAGCCGAGCTGACGCTGCAGGATGGTGAGCCTTATCTCGCTGAAACACCCATCCGGGAAGTCCTGGCGGAATCGGAGGAAAAGGGAGACTTGTTGAAAGGAGCATCCGGTGCTGAATGGTTTTCCAATCGAAAAATGCCCCATCGTGAAGTGGACCTGCGCGGTTCCGGAAGCCAATATGCTATTGTGGATTCAAAGACCGGTATGATTATCGGTGAAATAGACGCCTTTCGGGCTTTTAAGGAAACCCATCCCGGTGCTGTATATTTGCACATGGGAGAAACCTATCTTATCGAAACCCTGGATATCGGAACATGCACGGCAAAGGCTTCACCTGCTAAACTACGCTACTATACACGGGCGATGGCACAAAAGGAAACGGAAATTCTCGAGATTTACGACCAAACATCATTTTCAGCGATCACCGCGTATTCCGGCAGGCTCAAGGTTACGGAACAGGTTTACGCATATGATAAATGGGCTATATATGCAAAAAAGAGATTAGACCGGATTTCATTGGACTTGCCGCCGTTGATATTCGAAACCGACGGACTCTGGTTTAATATTCCGGATTTCATCCAAAAGGCAGCGGAAGCGGAATATTTACATTTCATGGGAGGCATACATGCCATCGAACATGCAGCTATCAGCATGTTTCCCCTTTTGGTCCTCACGGACAGGAACGATCTCGGCGGTATATCGACGACCTACCATCCCCAGGTCGGCGGACCTGCTGTTTTTATTTATGACGGAGTGGCCGGAGGCGCCGGATTAACCCTCCAGGCCTTTCAAAAAATCGGAGATCTGTTGGGTTATACGCGAAAAGTGATCCGGGACTGTCCCTGTGAAACAGGATGCCCCTCCTGTGTTCATTCCCCCAAATGCGGATCCGGGAACCGGCCTATTGATAAACGGGCGGCCTTGTTTATTCTGGAACAAATGCTGTCGGGAACGGGTAAAACCACCCATGTGGAAACAACCGGTCTGCCAACACCTCATCCATCGGTGGAGTGGTCCTTTAAAAAAAATCTCAAACCCGCTGCTTCACGAAAACGATCACCCAAACATATCAGAACCGTGAGAAAGAAAGTCGTCTCAGCAGAAAGGGTTATAATACCGAAATCCGTTGAACGGACGAATGCCAACCTTTATTTCGGCGTACTGGATATTGAGACGCAGCGATCCGCCGGTGAGGTGGGGGGATGGCACCGTGCGGACAGAATGGGGGTCAGTTGTGCAGTACTGTATGATTCTAAAACGGATGAATTTATAGAATTTTTAGATGATCGGATCGACGATCTGGTTCGGTATCTGCAACAGGTGGATCTCGTAGTGGGATTTAATATCAAGCGTTTTGACTATCGGGTGCTTTCCGGGTATACAAATTTTGATTTCAGCGGTATCAAAACGCTTGATATTTTAGAAGATGTCCACAAGTATCTGGGATATCGGCTTTCCCTGGACCACTTATCGAACGTAACGCTGGGGGCCAGAAAAACAGCCGACGGCCTGGTGGCCCTGAAATGGTGGAAAGAAGGAAAACTCCGGGAAATTATCGATTATTGCCGTGCCGACGTACAGATTACCCGGGACCTTTTTCAATTCGGCCGGGAAAACGGTTATCTGCTGTTCACCAACAAGGCGGGCAGCAAGGTTAGAATCCCCGTCAATTGGCAGGCATACGGGAGTATGGGGGCAGTTATATAGAACAGGTATTGCTGAGTCTTTGGTCATAAAGTTTGCCGATCCCGTATTCGTCGCGGCGCATGAATTTTTCCCGTGACGGACCGATGATCTGCATTTCCGGATGATGCTTCTGGACATCCAGGGCGATACGCATCTCCTTGGTGCACCCGGTGCTGAAGGTTGCGTCTTTTCCAACCCATTCCGGAGGTATCTTTTTATTCATGAGTTTGAATGACAACGCGATGTCTTCGTAAGTCTGGAACCGCCAAATATCAATATAACCGCTTCGCTGAACGATTTCCCACATATACATCAGATCATCCGCATCCATGCCGGGTTCAAAATATTCAGACGGATTGATAATAAAGGTCATGGCATACTGGTCCTTCAGATATTTTACAAACGTGGACATGATCTGCTTGGCCATTTCAATTTTTCCCGGAATAGAACCAATAATACCGCTGTAAAATACCACGGTCATATTCTCTTTTTTCGCGGCTTTCATCTTGTCGATGATGTTCTGTGCCTTGTTTTCCAGATCCCTGTAAGAGAATTTTTTTACGGACGGATGCATCGGCTTATAAGAAATCTCCGCAAGGCCCTGCGCGTTTGCCGAGATGTTATAGATGTCCTGGGTAAACTGGAAATGGGTTTCAAAAAACCGTCTTTTCTGATCCGGTCCCCGGGAAATCACAACATCGACTTCCTTGAAAATTCGCGCGAATGTAACGGATGCCAGAATCAGGTTGACGTTTTCCCGGGTGCCGTCTGAAATGGCCAGAATAGCGTGATCGCTTCGAATCAGGGATATCAATTGGTTTTTACTGAGGTTTTTCTCTTGAATCAAATAAATGTCTTCAACTTCTTGTTTGAGAAGATCATCTTCCTGGATATCCACAAAATCGACTTTTGTAAAAAGTGCGCCGTCTTTAAATGAGATGATGATTTTATGCCCCAGTTTTTCAAGATAACGGATAATGTACAGATCGATAAGAAACTCGCCGGATTCATCGGCAAGCCAGAGAATCTTTTTCGACCCCACGTCCCTATCCGGTTCATCATGTTGGGCCAAGCCGAAAAAATTGAAAAACCGGTCCACGCCGTTTCCGGACAATGGGCGCCCCAGTATTTTATTATAATCATCCTCAGTGTATCTCTCGGCCTCATCGGTCTCCCATATTTTTCGTTCAACGCACAGGGATACAAGCCTTTTTAATTCAATATAATCAGCCCGTATTTTCAGCTCCGAAAGGGTTTGCGGCATGCAATCGAAATCCTTTCGGATTACCCTGTTGATGGCTTTTTGAAATACCGGCGATGACAGCACCTGCCTGGCCCGCTGATTTCGAACGGTTTTTTCATTGATGTAAGGATCTTCGATTTGCGTTCGTTTCAGAAACATTCCCAGAAGCCGTTTTTCCACCCGGGACGGAATCATAATTTCGTCGCGGGTCTCGTGCTTGAATTTGATGATAATCAAGGATTCCAGAAAAGACTTTTCCCAGGGATCTTCGATTTTTTTGTCAATCAAACCCAGGAGTTTCTGGAAGACCTCGTTATATTTTTTCTGCAAAAACGCAGATTTGTTGCGGTTCATGATGGCTTCGAACATTTTGTCAGAACAGGGATAATATTGTTCCCGGCCCTCTGTATAGACCATGAACCGAATCTGTTCCGGTGTGCAGGCATGATCAGGATTCGTATAGTAATCCAAATGGTTTTCGATAAAAAAACCATTAAACCAGGCATCGATTTCAGGATTTTTACCCGGTTGATAAATCGATTTCGCCTGTTCCGGATCCATGCCTTCGAAATCATGTTCTTCATGAGTCATATCTGTCTCCTTTTCCTTGGGCCAGACACAAAAAAATATGGAACCTGTTAAACCCTAAGTTTCGTATCTGTCGTATTCCATGATCTTTCTTGCCCGGGATGAATAGGGTGAGATCATTTCAAGCTCATCTTTCCGGATGGGTCGCCATTCCGTTGTATAAAGCGTTTCATTATGAATGGTGGCCATGGATGTAAATTTACCCACTTCCATATGGGGCGGGGGGCCGGGATGATACTCAACCCACAGGATTTTTTTAATATCCAAATTAAAATCCCGACACACGCTTTTGACCAGTTCAGAGGCGCAATTAGTGGCCGATGCCCCTTCACCGGTGTCGGAAACGATAACGACAATGGGTTTTAACATTAATACGCTGTTTTTCTCCTGGGAAAGATCGATGATTTTCAGCCAATAAGCGCCGGCCCACCAGCTCACGGGGCGTAATTCCGATCTTTTCTCCCCGGACCAACTGTATTTCCCGTCATATATAATCATTGTGCATAAAGTGTCGGATCGGGTACACCAGCCGACTCAAATCCCATTTTTCTTATCATGCAACTGTCGCATTTCCCGCAAGCTGCGCCCCCGGGATCGGGGTCGTAACAACTGTGCGTAATCGCATAATCCACGCCCAAGCTGATGCCGGTCAGGATGATCTGTGCTTTGGTCATATGAATGAGGGGTGTTTGTATGCAGATATTTGAACCGTCTTGTACTGCGGCTTTCAATCCGAGATTGGCCATTTTTTCAAAGGCGGCGATATATTCGGGCCGGCAGTCCGGATATCCGCTGTAATCCACCGCATTTACCCCGATAAAAATATCCCGGCTCCCCAATACTTCAGCCCAGGACAGGGCCAAGGATAAAAAAATTGTATTTCTTGCCGGAACATAGGTAGACGGGATCTCGTTTTTTATGACCCCTGTTTTCGGAACGTCGATGTTATCCGTGAGCGCGGAACCGCCTATTTGACGCAGATCAATATCCAATACCAGGTGTTTTTCCGCTCCCAATACTTCCGCTACATCCCGTGCGGCATCCAGTTCTCGGGAATGTCTTTGACCGTAATTGAATGTGAGACTGTAAATTAAAAAATTCCTGCTTTTTGCTATGGCCATGGCGGTGGTGGAGTCGATTCCCCCGCTGGAAAGAACAACTGCCTTTTTTTTCCCGTTTTTCCGTGTGGATAAATGTGATTGCATATTACCGATACGTTGCCTTATAAATAGATGAGAATGTTTTATAAAAAATTTTACACTCCTCGTTCAGTATTCGGCCAGATCGTTTTATGAAGCTGCAGATGGACCCTCACAGGCAGATGGTCCCAAAGGACCCACTTTGCCAGTTCCGCTGGATTTAGTACGCCATGAACAGGGGAAAACAATACATGGTGCAGGGGCACGCTTCCCGAAATCACCCAAAGCATGTTTTTGGCGAATTCATAGTCTTTCCGGTCCTGCATGACAAATTTGATTTGGTCTCTCGGGGTCAGGTGAGATAAATTTTTCCTGTTAAAACTGGCATTTTCGTTGCTTCCGGGGCATTTGATGTCCATGATTTTCATGCATCGGTCATCCACGCGGCTGATATCCAGGCTTCCGTTTGTTTCCAGCATGACGTCATATTGACGGGAGAGCAATGATGAAATCAGCAACGGGACATCATCCTGCAACAGGGGTTCACCGCCGGTAATTTCCACCAGCCGGCATTCAAACGCCGAAATTCGCCTTTCAATATCCGGTATTTCCCACTGCGTTCCGTTATCGTAGGCATAAGTGGTATCGCAATAGGAACATCGCAAATTACAGCCGGAAACACGGACGAATACGCACGGACGACCTGCATTTAAAGATTCTCCCTGAATACTGTAAAATATTTCATTTACCTGAATCGGCATTTGATCCATGTCAGATGGGTTAAACAGGTTAAACCAATTTATGCTGATATTTATATCAATCGACGGTTTATTAGTAAATAACAACTTTTGATCCGATTGATCTTTCATATTGACTGTGCTATTTGCCCTTGCAGAACGACGACCATGAGGATTTCCATTTCCCGGTGTTGAGAATGGTTCGAGGAGAAAAAAGAAAAAACCGTGGATGCCTTCCATGAAAAACGTCCCCCGAAATTCGCCATGAAGCCGAGCATGGATATGCCTGATTTTTCTCCCTGGTGGTCTGAAAGAAAATTCAAATGAAATCCGGTGGAAAACGAAAAACGACAAGGACACGGGAATACGACCATATCATTGTAAAGGGCGCAAAAGAGCACAATCTCAAGGATATAACCGTTAAGCTCCCGAAAAAAAAACTCATTGTGTTTACAGGTGTTTCCGGATCCGGAAAATCAAGCTTGGCCTTTGATACCATATTCGCCGAAGGACAGCGGCGGTATATAGAATCCCTGTCCTCCTATGCGCGGCAGTTTTTGGGCCAGATGGAAAAGCCCAAGTACGACACGATAAAAGGGCTTTCCCCCACCATCAGTATCGAACAGAAATCCGCCGGCAAAAATCCCCGTTCCACGGTTGGGACCATTACGGAAGTGTACGACTATCTGAGGGTTCTTTTTTCAAGAATCGGTGTTCAGTATTGCCATAAATGCGGCAAAAAGGTCGGCAGAGGGGATGCCGAAAGCATGGTTTCGCAGATCCTGTCAATGCCGGAAAAAACACGGATATTGCTTCTTGCACCGATCATTGAAAATCGCAAGGGCGAACACCGGGACCTCATAGAGGAACTCAAAAGGGACGGATTTGCACGCATCCGTATAGACGGGGTGGTCCAGAATTTGGCGGATGTTTTACAACTTTCAAAACATAAAAAACACAATATTGAAGTGGTGGTGGATCGCCTGGTGATCAACACGGGCAAGGCGTTTCGAACCCGGTTGACGGATTCGGTTGAAACTGCTTTAAAATACGGAAAAGGAAGTCTCGTTGTCCATGTGGTGGATCGTGAGGATATCCGTATGAGTGAGGCGCGGTCCTGTTGCGGATTTGCCTTTCCCGAGCTTGATCCACCGCTGTTTTCATTTAATTCTCCCCAGGGTATGTGCCCTGAATGCAACGGCATTGGTACGGTATTATCCATGGATCCGGATAAAATTGTGCCCGACCCCCATCTTTCCATCCGGGAGGGTGCCGTCCTTCCGTGGAAAAACTATTTCCAAAAACACGGCAACAAGTCATGGGGATTGAAAAAGATTGAGGCACTGGAAAAACAATTCGGACTGAATCTCGATATTCCGTGGAAAAAATTACCGAAAAGGCAAAGGGATTTATGCCTTTACGGGGCTGATGGACGGGAAGTGACGGTGAGATGGGACTCGGAAAAAATCAAGGGAGACATCACGACGAATGTCGAAGGTCTGTTGAACGGTTTGATGCGCCGGTATCTGCAAACCAAATCCGAGGGGGCGAAGAAATGGTACTCCAGATTCATGTCCTCGGCAAAATGCCCGGTATGCAACGGAAGCCGCCTGAAACCCGAAGTACGTCATGTGCTGGTGGAAGGACGCTCCATTATCGATATTACACAGATGTCGATAAAGGAAAGTTATAACTTTTTTAATACCCTTGATCTTGAAGGCAACCGAAAACTCATTGCCGGCGAACTGCTCAAAGAAATTATTAACCGACTGGGATTTCTCATCAATGTGGGATTGGACTATCTTACCCTGGACAGAAAGGGACCGACGCTTTCCGGCGGAGAATCCCAACGCATCAGGCTTGCATCCCAGGTCGGGTCTGAACTGACCGGGGTTTTGTATATTCTCGATGAACCCTCCATCGGTCTTCACCAGAGAGACAACAGAAAACTGTTAAACAGCCTTTGTCATTTACGGGATATCGGAAATACCCTCATAATTGTTGAACATGATCAGGAAACCATTGAAACGGCGGACTGGGTGGTTGATATCGGACCCGGCGCCGGTCTTCTGGGAGGTCAAATCGTTGCGGAAGGGACCCCGGCCCAAATAAAAAAACACCCGGTTTCCCTGACTGGAAAATATCTCAGCGGAAAAGAGAAAATACCGGTTCCGGAAAGCCGGCGAAGTCCGGAATCCGTTGGAAACCATTGGATTACGGTTAAAAAAGCATGTGAAAATAACTTGGCGAATATCACCGTAAAAATTCCATTGGGCCTGTTTGTCCTGATTACAGGCGTGTCAGGTGCCGGCAAATCGACCCTTACCAATCAGATCCTGTATCCTGCACTTGTGCGAAAACTCCACAACAGCAGTATTGAAGTGGGAAAACACGGGGGAATATCCGGACTTAACCATCTGGACAAGGTGATCAATATCGACCAGAAAGCCATCGGTCGAACACCGAGGAGCAATCCGGCAACCTATACGAAAGTATTTGACCATATCCGGGACCTGTTCTCCATGCTTCCGGAATCAAGGGCGCGGGGCTACAAGAAGGGCAGGTTTTCGTTTAACGTCAAGGGTGGACGATGTGAATACTGTGCCGGAGACGGGTACATCCGGGTTGAAATGCATTTTTTGCCTGACGTATTTGTTCCCTGCGAAATCTGCAAGGGGAAACGGTTTAATACAACCACACTGGAAATCCTTTACAAGAGGCACTCCATAGCGGATGTGCTGAATCTTTCCGTTCGACAGGCAATGGATCTTTTCAAACACCACCCGAAAATCAAGGCCATACTTGACACCCTGATGCAGGTGGGCCTCGGTTATATCAAGCTCGGTCAATCAGCCACCACTTTGTCAGGGGGAGAAGCACAGAGGATTAAGCTGGCAAAGGAACTGGCAAAAAAAAGTACGGGCCGGACCTTGTACATTTTGGATGAACCCACAACCGGACTTCACTTTGACGATATCCGGATGCTCATAACCGTTTTGCAGAATTTGGTGAATGCCGGAAATACGGTGGTGGTGATCGAACACAACCTGGATGTGATCAAATCTGCGGACTGGATCATCGATCTGGGTCCGGAAGGCGGCAGCGAAGGCGGACGAATCGTAGCAGCGGGCCCGCCTGAAAAGCTGGCAAAATCCAAAGACAGCCATACTGGAAAATTTTTAAGAAAAATATTAGGATGAACCGCATGAATACTATTTGCAAATTAAAAAACACCATTCAGACGTATGCCTGGGGGTCCTGTACCGCCATTCCCGAACTGATGGGGAAGCCCACACCGTCCAAAACACCCCAGGCGGAACTTTGGATGGGAGCACATCCAAAGGCACCGTCAAGGGCATTTTACCAAAATCGATGGGTTCCATTGACGGAGCTTATTGAACACTATCCAAGAGAGATCCTCGGCGAATCCGTCATGAACAGTTTCGGCAAGAACCTACCGTATTTATTCAAGGTACTGGCTGCCGACAGGCCGTTGTCCATTCAGGCCCATCCGGATCGTATTCAGGCAAAGATAGGGTTTGAACGGGAAAACAGGCTTCAAATCCCCATGGATGCGTTTAATCGAAACTACAGGGATGACAACCATAAACCCGAGTGTATCTGCGCTTTGACGCCGTTTTGGGCATTAAACGGATTTAGACCGGCTTTGGAAATCCTGGAAATCCTGGAAGCTTATTTTCCCGGCGGTTTCAACATGGAAAAAAAGATTCTTAAGTACGGGAACAGCCGGGATGGGCTGAAGGCTTTTTTTCAGCATTTAATGACAATGGATGAAAAAAGTAAAACCTCTTTGATTGATAATGTCGTTGCCTTGGCTGAAAAAATTTCCAGCCCCCCCCCGATGGTTGAATGGGTCATCCGGCTTCACCAGGAATATCCCGGAGATATCGGTCTGTTATCTCCTTTATTTTTAAATCTCATTTGCCTGGAACCGGGTCAGGCCATGTATCTGCCCGCAGGAGAACTTCATGCCTACCTGAGAGGAACCGCAATCGAATTGATGGCGAATTCGGACAATGTCCTGAGGGGTGGATTGACTGGCAAACACATTGATGTGCCCGAACTCATCAACATCCTGACGTTCAATTCCCGGCGAATCAATTGCTTAACGCCAAGGGCCATCAGTCCATCTGAAGGGGTTTATGACAGCATCTCAGAAGAATTTATGTTGTCACGAATACGGGTTGATGAGAAGATCGTCCATGAAAGCGGCCTGAACAGGAGCGTAGAAATTCTTTTGTGCACAGAGGGAAGGGCGCTCATCAGCCCATTGGAGGCTTTCGAAGAAATATCTGTTGCCAGGGGGGATTCGGTTCTGGTTCCGGCTGCTGTAAAAAAATACAGCATCAAAGGTGATGCTGTATTCTATAAAGCGTTCGTCCCTAAAACGTTTCGTTAAAAATAGTAATTCAAGCCAATACCCAGAACAGATGCGTTCAAGGCGACATCTTTTGTTTCTTCCGTCAGATCGGAATGAACCAGTTCAAACTCTGCTTGGTTAAAAATTACTTTAAGGTCCATATAAACGGAAAAGCGGTTTTTAAAAAACATTTCCGCACCTACATTGGCATGGAATCCGAAACTGTTGTTAACATCCGTCTGTACATTTAACGGGAAAAAACCAGCCAGTCCTTCTTGTTTTTCCTGATCAAAGGAGTTGATAAAATAATTGGCGCCCAGGCCAAAGAATACGTTGATATCGGTTTTCTGAATGGGATGCTGATAACGGGCTGTTAAAAAAATAGGGATTTGCTGAATATCTCCGAGCTTGCCGGTCCTGTCGTCATATTCCGCCTCCAATTCCGTCTGGATGAACCGGGTGCTTAATTCAAGGGAAAAGGATTTGTTCAGAAAAAACGTTCCGTTAATGCCAAGGAAGGGAACCGTTTCAAAGTTGGCATCCACTTCTCCTATTTCCGAAGATGCGGTATTGTAATAGCCGACATTGACGCCCACGGCAAATCGTTTGAATTCGTCTTCTGCCATGGCAATTCCCGATTGCATCCACAAGATCATCACACCTATGCTCAAACCGATAAATTTGACGGATTTTTTCATGATATGTTTATATTTCCTTCATTCATTTAAGATTTATGATGTTATAAACATTCGTCTCCACTGACGTTTTCCGGGAAAACCGCATCATTATCGTCATCACAATCGATCCAGCCCTTCAGTAAGGGGTCATAGACAGGTACGGATATCAATTCCGGAATCATCCCCGGATTTGCCAAAAAACCATCTGCGTCAGCATCCAGGTTATACGGATCAATGGGCAATACCAGCGCATCAATATCTAATTCTTCAATATCCAGCCCGATCTCCATTGCGTTGATTTCCTGAATAAACCGGTTGGCGATGTCGGCATTTCCGGAATAAGAGGGATGATAGCCGTCCAGGCTGAAAAAACCACCACCGAATCTCTTGTTCAACACGTTTTCCGCTGTCGGAACGCCTCCATTTTTAAGCTGATCATAGTAGGTCTTCATATCCACCAGGACAACATTATCATACAGCAATGAAAGCGCCTCAATATGGGCGTTAATGGTATCGACCCGGGTGTTGATGAGATCAATTTCAGCCGGACTCAGGAAATTGGCGTCATCGGCAAGAACCTGTAAAATGGCGGCATTCAGCGTTGCGTCGTCGGAATTCAATGCCCTGGATATGCTGGTCTCAACTTGGCTGATATCGCCTATAAAAGGATCGAATCCGATCAGTTCATCTTCTCCGATGGCGGTCACAGATGGGTTGTCGTACACCGCAAGAGCCTCTATATCGCTTTTACTGAAAAAACAGCCCAAAGTGTCGACATGGGGAATGGTTGCGATAAACACATAGGCATATGGAACCTGGCGCAGGGATTCAACCATGTCATCCAAATTTGCCTTGACCGAATCCAGATCATGACCGGCGTCCGTATCGTTTAAATAGTCTGAAATGGCCGTTTCGGTAAGCTCTGTGCCGCCGTTTCGGAAGGCTGCCGCAAGGCTGTCTTGGGCACCGATCCATACGGTAAAGATTTTCAGCCGATCCGGATGAAGACCTGCAACATACAATGCCGCATCCAGTTGAGTGACTTCTGTTTCACTGTCTTCAGGAATCGGCAGCATCAATTCATCCAGCAGGTCATTGCCACTTCCGGTGAGCTCATACACCAAGGATTTTGTTGTGGCGCCGTCAACACCGAGATTATACGGGGTTTTGATTTCATCATCTTCCAATAAACGACTGAAATTTCTTTCTTCGTCCGTAATTTCAAGCATCGGGTTTTGCCAGACCAGTTCCGAGGCATCATCAAGTTGATAGCTGATATAAGCGGCAAATCCTGCCACCTGGGTATATTGGTGAACATTTCCGAATCCGCTTTGGGTTCCGTTGGTGAGACCGTCTCCCAAATTGATCATGACCGTGGGAGTGGCATTGTAATCGGCAAGCGTGGCATAAAAATGCGTCCATGCCGATTCACTGGTTACAAGTGTTCGAATGCCGTCCGTAAACACGCCTTCGGTATTCAGTGTGTCGAGGAGTGTCTGGATTCCGGTCTGATTTCCGAAATCATCCATTGGGACATCAAATTGAATGCCAAGACCGTTTTCCACCAAATCCCTGATAATATCGCGTATGGCCTGGGAGATAAAAATACCGTCATCCGGATCTCCATTGACGTCTAACGACAGAAGCAGTCGGCAGATGTTGGTAACGGTGGGGTGGGTGACAAAAGCATCAGGTTCATCCACCAGATCTATGGGCGACATCAGTTCTTTTGCGGCAGCAGGTTCCCCGATCATTAAACCGCCGATTGTAAACGTGACAGTTTCATTTTCCGCAAAATAAAATTTGCCGCTGCTGTCTGTAATACCGGCACGGTGACCGCTCTGAAATTCCAATCCTTCGATTTCGCCATCAATAAATACACCCGTGTTTAAGGGATCGGATTCACTGCTGCCGCATCCCCAAAATACCATACAGGTCACTCCAAGGCAGATAAACAGTTTGAAAATATTAAAAATGAAAACGGTCTGAATAGGGTGCTTCTTTTTCATCAGACAACACATCTCCTTTCGGTAAGTCCCGTAATTTTTTTTGCAAAATAGCATAAAAAATATTCTTATCGATCGGTGTATCAGGTGTAATGATCAGGATTTTTAACATATCCTTCAAAATCATTTTCAAATAAAAAACGGGATATTATCCTACTGACGGCATCTGCCGTGTCAACCTGATAGCGGCCTTTGCCATTTCGGCCCGCCAGTTTTTTGGAGATATCGACAACGGATGAAAGGGCCTGGACGCTCAACTCGATATTTACATGTATGACAACGGTTTCCTTATCCTGTGCAGACACAAAAAATAATTCCTGTTTTCATTAAGTTGACTGGAAAATATGGATCGGTAAATGCAGTTCGCCTATATCAGTTCCTTTTAAATGGGTCAAGAACAGAAAAAATAACAAAAACGTGATTTTCGTATACCAGCGCAAATCAAAAGGCCGATTGAGAATTTCATAGGAGCGAAAACAAAGGCCTGGGCCAAAAGATATTATTTATGATCAGATATTTACTATATCGGAGAAAGTAGATCAACACTGCTTTAGAGAGCGATTCTGTTTGCCCGTTTTGTCTATATTTGCTATATAATTCTTTAATATTTTTATAGCATCGCTTTGGATGGGCGCAGAATATCCAATACTTAAACCAGGATCATTATTTATAAAGCGTGGGTTCATGACATCAAAAGCTTTTTCAAAAAAGAAACTCCTGTTGATGAAAGGCATAAAAATGCCCAACCCTGAAAGTGTGGAGATCGGTGAAGACGTCGATCCCGACCGAATATCGGGTGATGATGTCACCATCCATTCCGGGTGCAAAATCTTTGGTTCATCAACACTTATATCAAAAGGGGTAAGCCTGGGGGGTGAAGCTCCTGCGACAGTGGACAATTGCTTTATCGGGCCTGATGTGTCCTTAAAAGGCGGTTTTTTTCAAAAAGCCTGTTTTCTGGAAGGATCATCTGCAGGGTCCGGCGCTCATGTGCGGGAAGGGTCTATTTTTGAGGAGCAGGCCGGCATCGCCCATACCGTGGGGGTGAAACAAACCATCCTTTTCCCTTTTGTCACCCTTGGCAGTCTCATTAATTTTTGTGATTGTTTCATGTCCGGAGGAACAGACAGAAAAAATCACAGTGAAGTAGGCAGCTCCTATATCCATTTTAATTATACACCGAACCAGGACAAGGCCACGCCTTCATTATTGGGAGATGTCCCACACGGTGTGATGCTCAACCAGCCGCCCATATTTCTCGGCGGACAGGGGGGGCTTGTCGGGCCCTGCAGACTGGCATTCGGAACAATTGTGGCTGCCGGGACTATTTGCAGAAAAGATGAATTAAGGACCGGACGGTTTATTTTTGAAGGACGGCAACGGGGGGGGAATATTCCGCACACTCCCGGTCTGTATCGCAGCATAAAGCGCATCGTGAAGAACAATATTATCTACATTGCCAATTTAAATGCATTGCGGCAATGGTACGGTCATATCAGAAGGCGATTTATCGGCCCATCGTTTACAGAAGAACTTTTCCAGGGGCTCGTTGAAACCCTTAAAATGAATATAGATGAAAGAATCCACAGATTTAAACTGTTTTGTATGAAATTGCCGGATTCAGCCGAACGATATCGGGCAGCCGTCCGGAAAGAGAACGGCCTGGTCATTCAACAAAAATATGAAATTTTTCAGAAATGGCCGGAAGTGGAAGAACAGTTGAACCGGCAGGCCCGCAATATCGGAGACGTGTCTTTAAAAGACGCCTTTGAAGCAAAAATTCAAACCGGCATCCATACTCACGGACCCCGCTACCTGGATGTGATCCGCCGACTGGATGTTCATGATGCGGATCTTGGATCCTGCTGGCTTAACACAATTGTCGAGTCAAATATCCATCAGACGCTTCAGCATATTCCGTCATTTGGACTAAACATCGATTAAATTTTCAGTGGAGAAGGAATAATATGGGACAACTGTTCGGTACGGACGGGATCAGGGGGGAGGCCAATCAATATCCCATTACGGCTGAAATGGCCTTAAGAATAGGGAGAACCGCCGCCTTCATGTTTAAGCCTCAACACGAAAGGGGAAACATCGTCGTGGGGCAGGATACCCGGTTATCCGGTGACATGATTGCATATAGTCTTATGGCCGGAATTTGTTCCATGGACGTTGATGTTCAATATGTCGGAACCATTCCCACACCGGCGGTTGCCCATCTTACGGTATCATCGCATGCGACGGCGGGCATCATGATTTCCGCCTCTCATAATCCATACCACGACAACGGTATCAAGTTGTTCAATCAAGACGGATTCAAACTTCCGGTTCAAATGGAAGACAAGTTCGAGCATCTGTTGTTATATCAATATGATGTCATATCATCATCATTGACGGACAAGATGGGCAGGGTTTTTATTCCACCCCGTGCTTCAGATCAATATGAAAGTTTTTTAAGAAAGGCCGTGCCTGATACTTTTTCATTAGACGGTATGAAGATTGTAATGGACTGTTCAAACGGCGCCACCTATAAACTCGCCCCTGATTTCTTTTCGAAATTGGGGGCATCTGTCACGCCGATGTTTGTCCATCCGGATGGGATCAATATCAACGACAACTGCGGATCCCAGCATCCGGAACATGTAAGGCAAAAGGTGTTGGAGACTAAATCGGATATCGGACTGGCCTTTGATGGGGACGGAGACCGGCTTATCGCGGTGGATGAAAACGGGGATACGGTCACAGGCGATTCCATCTTGGCGATTTGTGCCAAAATGCTGAAACAGCAAAACCAATTGAAAAACAATTTAGCGGTAACCACGGTGATGAGCAATGTAGGTCTTGGTATTGCCTTAAAGGAAATGGGCATTGACCACATAATGACGGATGTCGGGGACCGTCATGTCATGGAAAAAATGATAGCCGAAGGATCGATTTTGGGGGGAGAAGATTCCGGTCATACGATTTTTTTAAACCATCACACCACAGGCGACGGCATTCTTACCGCACTGAAACTCATGGAGGCCATGCGCCATGAATCAAAGCCCTTATCCCAATTATCCCGGTTGGTATCATTTTATCCACAGGTTCTCATTAATGTGGAAGTGAAAAAAAAGGCGGATCTGGAATCTGATCCGGACATTCAAAGGGTTATACATCTCGTTAGAGAAAAACTCGGCAAAGCAGGGCGGGTACTGGTTCGATATTCCGGTACCCGTCCGCTTTGCCGGGTGATGGTTGAGGGGGCGTCCAAAACAAATACCCGGGCATATGCCTTAGAAATTGCCGACGTGATTACCAAGAAGCTTGGAAAATCGGCATAAAGACCATCAAAAAAGGGTTGTCGTTTATTCCCTGTTTCCCAGGATTCTCAGTAACATCAAAAACAGGTTGATAAAGTCCAAATACAGGGTCAATGCTCCTAAAATGGCGCCTTTTCTGATGATCCCCGCTTCCAGACCGTCCGGCTGGGTAAGCGCCATGGTTTTTAATTTCTGTGTATCATAGGCTGTCAGTCCAACAAAAACAAGCACGCCGATATAACTGATAATCATGCTCATTCCTGAACTTCGGATAAACATGTTCACCACGGATGCGATGATGATGCCGATCAGTCCCATTGCCATGAAACCGCCAAGAGATGTCAGATCACGTTTGGTGGTCATACCGTAAATGCTGCAGGCCAAAAACGTGCCGGCACAGATGACAAATGTCGAGGTGATGGAAGCTTTGGTATAGACGATAAATATAAAAGATAAGGTAAGACCGTTTAGCGCGGCGTAAAGAACAAACAAACCAGAGGCGGTGGATGCCTTCATCCGTTGAACCCTTGCGCTGATGGTGAATACAAGTGCCAGTTCTGCAATTATTAATCCAAAAAATATGAATGGCTTACCATATACCATGTTCAACATGGCAGGGGTATTGGCAACATAGAAGGCCATTGCACCGGTAATCCCCAATCCAACAGCCATCCAGTTATAGACGCTTCGAATAAAAGTATTTACCAAGATTTGCGTTTGCGTTTGTCGAACTGAAAGTGACTCCATTAAAACCTCCTGAAAATGGTTAAAATAATGAAAAAATCATTGTGATGCCAATCAAATATTGATCATGTTAAAAAAAGCATATAATTTGAGTTATATTATAATACAAAATTTCCGCAATTCAAGACATGCGGATTGCATTTGTCAAAGCGGATGTCCAGGGTCCGGGCCTTGGTTAACCGCATGGAATCTTAATAACATGTTTCGATAATACTGACAAGGATTTCCGTATGAAACCGGAACACGTTTACCAGGAATTGAAGGATTTGGCTGAAAGACTCGATATAACCGTATCAGAGCAGAATTTGCGTAAAACCGGTATACATATCAACAGCGGACTGTGCAGGGTAAAAGGAAAGCAGCTGTTTATCATGGATAAACATGAAAACATCCATAACAAGATAGAAATCCTGGCGGCATGCCTGGGGGATATGCCAACGGAAGACATTTATATGGTACCTGCCATTCGGGAGATCATTCATCAAAAGCAGAAGCGCGGAAAGTAAGGGTTTCAGGTCCCTGCGCATTAGTTTACATAATATACCTTATCAGACGTTATGAATGTTTGAGGAATTAAACTTCCTGCGACTGAAAACAAATTAGATTGAATCCGCCGGGCAACTGTGATACCTAATCAGCATCTCGTGATGATAACAAGGAGATTTAGTCAGTGTTCCAGACCTGCATTTTAAGCGATCTGTCTATCCATCCTCACTCTTTTTGTTCGGTTATATCTGATGAGTGAAGTCAATACCGGCATCCATAAAACCAACCGCCGAATTTATTCGGTTTCGGAACTCACGGCATCGATAAAACTCGTTCTTGAAGATCAGTTTCCTTTCATATGGATTTCCGGAGAAATTTCGAACTTCAGAATTCCTTCATCCGGTCATTATTATTTTACCTTGAAGGATGACCGCAGTCAAATAAGTGCCGTCATGTTCCGGGGCCAAACCAGAAGCCTGCATTTTGATCTGGAAGACGGCCTGGCGGTTATCGGCATAGGTCGTATCAGCGTCTATGAACCCAGGGGGACGTATCAGATTATTTTTGAATACATTGAACCCAAAGGTGTCGGTGCTCTTCAGCTTGCTTTTGAAAAATTAAAAAAACGGTTGTCGGAAGAAGGTCTTTTTGATCCTAAATTCAAAAAAAAGCTGCCATATTTACCGCGAAAGATCAGCCTGATTACATCACCTACCGGAGCGGTGGTTCATGACATCATTCATATCCTGTTTCGCCGTTATCCCAACGTAAACCTCGAAATCATTCCGGTAAAGGTCCAGGGAGACGAGTCAATAGAACAGATCGTTGATGCCTTTCATTTTTTAAACGAACGTGCAGAACGTGCAGCCTCGGATGTAATCATTCTGGCCCGAGGTGGCGGATCCCTTGAGGATCTGCAGGCGTTTAACTCGGAGCCGGTTGCCAGGGCTATATTTTCATCTCATATCCCGGTCATATCAGCGGTGGGACATGAAATAGATTATACCATTGCCGATTTTGCCGCGGATTTGAGGGCCCCTACGCCTTCTGCTGCTGCAGAACTCGTCATTCCGGTTAAATCAGACCTTGCCAACCGGGTTGCCGAGCTGACATCAATCTTAAAACGTGTCATGAACGGCTATTTAAACGGTAAGCGGCAGGTTGTAAAAGATCTGAAAAGGCGCTTGATTGACCCCAAAAAGCAGGTTGATGACTGGCGATTGAAACTGGACGACCTGACATTTCGATTCACCAACGCCACGATTCGAAGTATTCGCCAACATCGTGAAAAACTAGACTGGCGCCGGGATTCACTGTTATCCAGAAACCCTTTACTGCTTGTTTATAAACTTAAAGAGAACCTTAAGCAATTAGATAATAACTTATTTATTTTAATCAAAATATTGATAGATAACAAACTGCGGGGAATTCGCGAACTGGAAGCGCGGCTCCAATCCCTGAATCCCGCAGCGATCCTGCAAAGGGGTTACAGCATTACGCGAACCGTTCCTGGGGCCGCGGTTGTCCGGGATGCAAATGAGGTGGCTGTCCACCAGCACCTTGAAATTCTTCTGGCAAAAGGTATGTTAACATGTCGCGTCGAAAGGAAATCGGTTAATGGCAAAAAAAACGTTTGAACAATCCATGAAACAGCTGGAGCAGATCGTTCATGACCTGGAATCAAGCGATCTGCCATTGGAAAAGGCAATAAAAAAATTCGAGGAAGGCATTGCATTGTCAAAATTTTGTTCCGATATTCTGGATGAGACTGAAAAAAAAATCAGCATCCTGTTAAAGGATTCCGAGGGTCGTATCGAAGAAACCCCCTTTTTCGACGACATGGAAGGACTCGAAGCGCCAGATTAAACTTGTCAAATATGTTTTAATTTAGAATTCAACTATTTATACCGTAAAAAGGAGATTAATCGGTCCGATCATATGTTTAACTTAAAATTCTATCTTAATGATCAGAAAAGGCTTATTAATAAAACATTAAGCGCGATGATGGAAAAAATTGCCTCTCAGGGCAGACTGGCGCAAGCCATGGCCTATTCATTATTGGCCGGCGGTAAACGCATACGCCCTATTCTCTGTCTGGCGGCGGCCGATGCCGTGGGTGCACCAGGCCCCGATCCCTTTCTTCATCCGGCATGCAGTATTGAATTAATTCACACCTATTCGTTGATTCACGACGATCTTCCGGCCATGGACAATGATGACCTCCGAAGGGGAAAACCCACCTGCCACATACAGTTCGATCACGCCACAGCCATTTTAGCCGGCGACGCGCTTTTGACCATGGCATTTCAAATTTTATCCGACCCTGCCCTTTCGGCCGTCATTTCCCCTGAACAACAGGTCCAATTGATCCATGTGATTTCCTCCGCAGCCGGACCCGAAGGAATGGTTATGGGGCAAATGATGGATATCCTGAATGAAGGACTACAGATTTCATTATCCCAACTCAGAAAAATGCACAGCCTGAAAACCGGCGCTCTTTTCGAAGCAGCCGTCGTTGCAGGCGCCATCCTTGCCGGGGGCGATCATCACCAAATTACAGCTCTACGGACCTATGGCCGGAATATCGGCATTGCATTCCAGGTTGCAGATGATATTTTAAATGTCGAAGGTAATCCCGAGCTGATGGGCAAATCCGTGGGAACGGATGAAACCGGTAATAAATGCACCTACCCGTCAATAATGGGGATGGAGGCGTCCAGGCGGTTTGCCCTTGATTTAATCGACAACGCCTTGAAGGTCATTGATGATTTTGATAAACGTGCCCTTCCCCTTCGGGAGATAGCCGGATATATTATCAACAGGAATAGATAGGGGGATTTTACTTTGGGCCATTTTTTGAAACAAATCCAAAGCCCGGCGGATTTAAAGGATCTGTCCTTATCCGAGTTAAAAACGCTTGCCAATGAAATACGGGAATTGATCGTTGCGGTTGTTTCCAAAACCGGCGGTCATCTCGCATCCAGCCTGGGAACAGTGGAACTGGCCATTGCTCTTCATTATGTTTTCGATTCACCTGCCGATAAAATAATATGGGATGTGGGACATCAGGCCTATGCCCATAAAATAATCACCGGAAGAAGTGAAAAATTTCCAACGTTGCGACAACATGGCGGCATATCAGGATTTACAAAACGGAGTGAAAGCCCTTATGATTCATTTACAACCGGACACAGCAGCACCTCGATCTCGGCAGGTGTGGGGATGGCGTGTGCAAACCGGTTAATGGGATTGGATCGAAAAATCGTGTCAGTTATCGGAGACGGTTCCATGACTGCCGGCCTTGCTTACGAGGGACTGAATCAGACCGGACATATTCATAAAAACCTGATTGTTGTTTTAAATGACAATGACATGTCCATATCTCCCAACGTCGGGGCGTTGTCTTCATTTCTGAGCCGTACTCTTTCTGCCAAATATCTTCAGGATTTGAGAAAAACTCTGGGAGACTTTCTCAAGTCCCTGCCGAGAATCGGGAATGATATTTATCAGCTTGCCAAACGTTCTGAAGAGTCGTTTAAAACTTTCGTAACGCCCGGTATGCTTTTCGAGGCGTTCGGGTTCGAATATTTCGGACCTATAGACGGGCACAAACTGAATCATCTGATTGATATTTTGAACAATGTTAAGGATCTTGAAGAACCGGTTCTTTTACACGTCAGAACCGTAAAAGGAAAGGGTTACCCTCCGGCTGAAAAAAATCCGGTTTATTTTCATGGTGTGGGATCGTTTGAAATCGAAACCGGCAACAGCACCCGGCATGATAGTCCCGTGCCCACGTATACCCAGGTGTTCGGGGAAAAGATGATCGAACTGGCGGAAAGAGATGAAAAAATCATCGCGGTAACTGCTGCAATGCCGGAAGGAACGGGGCTTTCCCGGTTCGCCGAAAAATTTTCCGAACGTTTTTTTGATGTGGGAATCGCCGAACAACACGGTGTGACTTTTGCGGCGGGATTTGCCGCTGAAGGATTCAAGCCGGTAGTGGCCATTTATTCCACTTTTTTACAGCGTGCTTACGACCAGATCCTGCATGATGTCTGCATCGAATCACTGCCGGTTAAATTTGCCATTGATCGAGGCGGGATTGTGGGTGAAGACGGGCCTACACATAATGGGCTGTTCGACTTTTCCTTTTTAAGGAGTCTGCCCAATATGGTCGTAATGGCGCCCATGGATGAGAATGAACTATGCCGAATGCTTGTAACGGCAATGGAATACAATGCAGGCCCCATTGCATTTCGATATCCCAGGGGTGCGGGAACGGGGGTGAAAATCATCCCCTCCCCCTTCCCTCTTCCCATCGGTAAAGCCGAGGTAATGACGGACGGAAACGATGTATTGATCCTGGCGGTGGGTCGATCGGTGGGAGAGGCCCTTAACGGTTCTAGTGATCTCAAGAATATGGGAATACAGGCAACCGTCGTCAACTGCCGTTTTGTTAAACCCATAGACCATGAATTGATTTGTTCTCTCGTTACCAGAATCCCCAGGGTGATTACCGTGGAAGAGCATATACTGCACGGCGGTTTCGGCAGCGCTGTCCTGGAAAGCTTGAATGATAACGGCGTTACAGGTTTTCGTCTCAGGAGGCTCGGGATTCCGGATACGTTCGTTGAACACGGCAATCAACGATTGCTGATATCAAAATACGGTATTGACGCCCGGGCCGTCGTTGAAGCGGCCAAAGAACTAACCGGTTTGATGTAGGGCTTTGGGTCTTGGTTGTGCATAAAGAAAAAAAAAGAATTGACCTGTTACTGGTGGAAAAGCAGATGGCAGCAAGCCGTGAAAAAAGCCGGTCTTTAATTCTTTCGGGAAAAGTATACGTGAATACCCAATTGGTCGACAAGCCCGGAACCCTTGTGAACAATGATGACGACATTAAAATAAAAGGCAGTGACATTGCGTTTGTCAGCCGTGGCGGTTTGAAGCTTGAACATGCCATCAAGGAATTAGACCTGGATATTTCAGGGATGACGTGTCTGGATGTGGGTGCCTCGACCGGTGGGTTTACGGATTGTCTTTTGCGGTACGGTGCCGGCCATGTTTTTGCCGTGGACGTGGGATACGGACAATTGGCCTGGAAACTCAGAACCGACCCCCGGGTTACGGTTATCGAGCGGACAAACATCAGATATTTGCCGGCCGATGCCCTTCACATGCCTGTTGATTTGGCAACGATAGATGTTTCGTTTATCAGCTTGAAAATTGTTGTTCCCGTTGTATTGAAGTTTATGAAAAGACCCTCCCGGATTCTTGCCTTGATCAAGCCTCAATTTGAAGTCGGAAAGGGAAAAGTCGGCAAAGGGGGCATCGTTCGAGATCAAAAGATGCATGAAGAGGTCAAAAAAGACCTGGTTGTTTTTTTTAACCGGCAAGGCCTTACCTGCCAAGCGATTATCCCTTCGCCCATATCCGGGGCCAAGGGAAACCTGGAGTTCATCATTTCGATGAATGTTCCCGAAAGAAACTCCAACCAAAATGACGCCAAACCGTGAACTTTCGTTTTTATGTTTCACCGGATGTTTCAGTGCTGATAAATCGGGATTTTAAGCTTGATTTTTTTTAATATACCATATAGGGATGCTAAATTTGGTAAATCATCAATACAATGCGCGGGTCGTGTTTTAGCGGCAAATTCCGCGATTTTTGCTGATCCTTTGAATCCGGTTTAACTGCATCCGCCGTTCAAGAGCCTGTGTATTAGGGCCTTAAAATAAATTTCGATAGTAGAGAGGAGTAAAATGACTGATACGTTAAACAAGCTTAGAAACATCGCCATTATTGGTCATGGCGGATCGGGAAAAACGTCCCTTGCCGAAATCATGTTGTTTAAAACCGGTGCCATCAAGCGATTGGGGCGTGTGGAAGAAGGAAATACCGTCATGGATTTCGAGCCGGAAGAGCTTAAGCGTCATTCAAGTATAAGCAGCAGCTTTAATCATTTTGAGTGGAAAAAACATCTCATCAGCATCATTGACACGCCGGGCGATCAGAACTTTTTCACCGATACGCAATTGTGCATGGAAGCGGCAGATGGCGCCCTCGTTGTCATTGATGCCATTGACGGCGTGAAGGTCCAGACGGAGCAGGCATGGCATTTTGCAGAAAAATTCAACATGCCATGTATGATATTTATCAATAAAATGGACCGGGAAAGAGCTGATTTCTCCCGAACCATAGGAGACATCACCGCCTGTCTCGAACCAAAGCCTGTTATTGTACAAATGCCCATTGGTGCTGAGGCTGATTTTAAAGGCGTTATCGACCTGGTTGCCATGAAAGCCTATATTTACGATGATGGAAAAACAAAAGCGGCGGATATTCCGGCTGATATGCAGGATGATGTCGAAAGCGAACGCGAGGCATTGATTGAAAATATCGTTGAAGCGGACGATGAATTAATGGAGCGTTATCTCGATGGGGAATCCCTGACCGATGAAGAACTGAATTCAGCGCTTAAAAAGGGCATATTGGATAGAACCATTGTTCCGGTACTTTGCGGGTCAGCAACGAAAGATATCGGGGTGGATCTGCTCCTGGATACCATTGCAACCTGCATGCCTTCGCCATTGGACCGCGGTTCCAGAAAGGGGCTTGCATCTGATGATAATTCCGAAATAGAGTGCCATCCTGATCCTGATGGCCCTTTTTCAGCTTTTGTATTTAAAACCATTGCAGATCCTTTTGCCGGGCGCCTATCCATTTTCAGAATCGTATCCGGCAAGCTCGGGTCTGATGGTGGTTTTTTCAACAGTACGAAGGGGACACGGGAAAGGTACAACCAGTTGCTGACAATTATCGGAAAGGAACAAAAACCGATTAATGAAGCCGGCCCGGGTTCCATTGTTGCCGTTGCAAAATTAAAAGAAACCACTACCGGCGATACCTTGTGCGCGGAATCCAACAAGGTGAAATTCAAATGCGCCGAGGCGTTACCGCCGTTGATTTCTTTTGCAGTTGAACCCAAAAGCCAGGGAGATGAAGACAAGATCGTTTCTTCACTTGCCAAGCTTCTTGAAGAAGACCCGTCTTTGAAACTTGAGCGAAATGCAGAAACCAAGCAGACGGTATTGTCCGGAATGGGACAGGTGCATATTGAAGCAACGATCGAAAAACTGAAAAGAAAATTCAATGTCGAAGTTCTTCTGACCACACCCAAAGTGCCTTACCGGGAAACCATCAGAAAGAAAGTCAGGGTTCAGGGAAAACACAAAAAACAGTCCGGTGGACACGGGCAATACGGTGATTGCTGGATTCAAATGGAGCCTCTGGGTCGGGGTGAAGGGTTCGAGTTCGTGGATGCGGTTGTAGGCGGGGCCATTCCAAGAACCTATATACCGGCTGTTGAAAAGGGAATTGTGGAAGCCGCGAAAAAAGGTGTGCTGGCCGGCTTTCCATGCATAGATTTCAAAGTTACACTTGATGACGGTACTTATCATTCTGTTGATTCATCTGAAATGGCATTTAAGATCGCAGGTTCGCTGGCCTTTAAAAAGGCGGCTGAAGAGGCAGGGCCTGTTTTGCTGGAACCGATTATGAAAGTTACCGTGACGGCGCCTGACGAATTTATGGGTGATATTATGGGAGATCTGAACAGCCGTCGGGGAAGGGTCCTGGGTATGGACAGTGCGGGAAAGAATCAGGTCATTAATGCTCACGTTCCAATGGCTGAATTCCTGACGTATGCGCCGGATCTTAACTCCATAACCGGCGGCAGGGGAGTGTATACCATGGAATTTTCCCATTATGACGAAGTGCCGGCTCAAATCGCCGAAAAGATTATAGAGGCGGCAAATAAAAGCAAAGAGTAGATTTGCCGCAAACCCGTGAAATATCCCCATTCCCCGAAAGGGGAATGGGGATATTGATTTGATAAACACTTATGGCTTTTTTACTGTGAGTGGAGCGTTATTTATAACCCTTCAAAGTGTCAAACGGCAGTGCAAAATGGCCGATTCGTCCAGCATTCTGGAGAGCCCTCCCCTGTCATTCGGTGCAAAACCAAGGGTTTTTCGCCAGATTTCATCATCTTCCATGCAAAAATAAATCAGAACATCGGGTGCTGATTTTCTGATCCATGAGACCAATTTGGAGTACAATTCAATTCTAATGGGCTTGAAGTATCTCATTTTTTGATCCAGTCCCGGGACAAATTCTCCGTAGATGATTTTGGATGAGGAAAATCGTTTTTGGATGATGGATTTGAGGTCCGGCATAAAACGAAACGTTCCCAGGCTGATCCATACGATTTGTTTCTGAGAGATACTGGAAAACAATTGTTCAATGACATTGCGATAATCCTTTTCGCACCCTTCGTATATGATAATGGGATCAAAATGGAAAGCCAGGGGATATCCCCACGATGCACACGTATTTGCTGCATTTAATCTTGCTTCTAAAGACGCGGTACCTCTTTCTTCATTTCGGATCACTTTTTCCGTATTTAATGACCATGCCATGATAGTCTTACGGTTGTGATGAAGCTGTTTCAATCCGCCGATTTCCGTGGTTTTCGTTTTTAATTCCAGAACCGAATTTGTATGTCCGGCAAATTCGGGGACGAGCTTGGAGGACAGGTTTGTCCAGGGTTCCCAGATCAGACTGTCGGTAAACTCCCCTGTCCCGATCCGATTGATTCGCTTGTTGGCAAATACCGCACTCAGTTCCGCCATCATTTCATTATGATTTACAAAATACTGCAATACCGGCGGATGAAAATAAGATTGAAGGATGCAATAGGCGCAATCCATTTGGCAAAACGTACCGATGTGAAGGATCTGGTATCCGCAACAATTATAATACCGGGTACCTGGGCAGCGCTTTATAAATCTTCCCCTGTTTTTGGTGATATACAGCACCTCTTTTCCCTTACGGACGGGATCATCCGATTGCCGGATATGCAAATAAACCTGCCGGGCCTGATCCGCAATTTCTATGGGAGCACCGATTTTTGATGCGATTGCCGCAGTTTCTTCAAGATCGGCGATATGTTTGTCAATGTAGACTTTTTTGATGGACAAAAGATAGACCCTCCAGCGTCATCATGTTCGCATAGTGAAATGGGATATAAATCGAATAAACAACAAAACGCAATGCAAATATGACATTGAAATTTTTTCCGGCTTATTTTTTTATCGACAACAAATCGGATCGATGATACTTTAAGTATTCGGTTTGTTATAAAATTCCTGTTATTGTATTGAATTTGGTTTTTGTGGGTATATTCCGAAAAGCGGTTGTATAAAACACAGGAAAAAAAGTTTTTAGAACCCTGAAAGTTGTTTCACAAATGCTTTTATGTTTATAAATATTTCTCATGCCTGTCTGTAAAATTTATCTGGAGGGAAAAATGAATAGACAAATTGCATTCCAAATAATTATCGCTTTTTTTTTAATCGCGTTGTTTTCAGGATGTTCTCCCTCTCCCCCTCCGGAGACGTTTATCGAAACCGATTCACCGGAAGCGCTTACACTGGAGATCAGCAGCGAATATTTGGCCGATGATGTCTGGAAAATCGTCAGAAATTTAATGCAAAACAACTTCGGGCTGGACAGGGAGAGCGAAAAAGACGGTTTTATCCGGACATTATGGCAATATCCGGTAACCGGGAAATTAACGAAGTGCTACCGCGTCCGTCTGACCATACAATTCAGCGAAGACCGGTATACGCTGTCCATTCTTCCTGAAGCCGAATTTCAGCAAAAAGCGCTGCTGGGCATCTATCGATGGTGGATCTCGGGGGAGGACAGTTCCATTGGGAATGAATATTACGGCAAATTGAAAAAACTCGTGGGAAAAATTCCCTGACGGATCATTCCATGGCTTTTTTCACAACCGGGTGTGCCATGATATGATCAATGACGCTCCGGCATTGGCTGAGTTCTTCCATGCAGCAAAATTTCATCTGGAGGGAGTAGGTGTTCCCCTCAAAATATCGTGGTGCATGAAATTGGATATTTTTCGGTAGGTTAAGAGATTTTTTGAGCTTTTCAAATTCCTGCTCCGCTCTGGAGATTTCAGGAAAACGCCTTTTTTTCAAATAGTCCCGTAGTAAACCGGCAGCATGGTTTTTCTCCGGATCATCCTGGTCAAGAATGTTCCGGATGGCAGGTTCCTGGAATATGGCCATAATTGAAATATCATCCCGATGGGAAATTTCATTAACAAGGGTCAACATTTCCAGTTGCTTGTTGAGACTTAAATTCAGCTTCTGAAAAATATCGGATAAAACCGTTGCCCCCTCTTTATCCATTTCCATGAGTTTAAGCGAGACAGGCAATGAAATGCGATTTGCAAGGATTCCGGTTTTGATTGATTCCGGCAACATTTTGATCGACTTCATTTTTTCAACAAAGGACGGGCTGGCGGGCAAACCCATATCCGTCAAGATGTTGCGTAACTGTTTTTCCCCGTCTGAAAAACGGGCCAGCAGCCAAATCGCATTGGATTGTTCAACCCAGTTCAGCTCCCGTTGGGAAGAATTGTCCAAAACAGCCAGTTTTGCACAGTATAGGGGGGACAGGTCCGGATCCGCCACCCGGCAAACGATGCTTTGATGTCCGAGAACGCGGCAGGCTTCAATTCGGCGGAATCCGTAAACAACACTGAAGCCGGGTTCCATATGACGTAATAGCGGTGGGTTGATTAAACCAACGGCCTGAATGGAACGTGCAAGATCCGTGCAATCCTTTTTCGTTGTAATTCGAAACAGGTCGTTTGCAGAATCAATGGACGACAACCGAACGGTCTTTTCCCTAAATGACATTGGATGTGCCGATGAGCCGGTTTAAGGCTTCCAAGTATTTTTGTCGGGTATTGTGGATCACCTCATCCGGCAGATTGGGGGCCGGCGGTTTTTTATCCCAGTTGATTGAAGTCAGATAGTCCCGAAGGTATTGCTTATCAAAACTTTTCTGTGATCGTCCCATTTCATAAAACGATTTCGGCCAGAACCTTGAAGAATCAGGGGTCAATACCTCATCAATCAGAATCAGGTCGTCTCCGTTCAAACCGAACTCAAACTTGGTATCCGCAATGATGATTCCTTGTTTTTCAGCAATCCGACACCCTTCCTTATAAATCTGGAGGCTGTAATCTCTAACACGATCCGCCAGGTCTTTTCCAACGAGTTTTACGGCTGTATCAAAATCAATGTTTTCATCATGTTCGCCGAGTTCTGCTTTTGTGGATGGCGTAAAGATCGGTTCGGGGAGTTTTTGTGATTCTTTCAGATCCGCCGGAAGGGATATACCGCAAACACTCCCTGATTCCTTGTAAGATGTCCAGCCGGATCCTGATAAATATCCTCTGACAACACACTCGATCGAAAGCGGTTGTGTTTTTTTGACCAGCATACTCCTTCCTTCTAAAATATCGGCATATGGCCTGCATATTTCAGGGTATTCGGATACTTTGCTCGTGATAACATGATTCGGCAGTATAGAGGCCGTTTTATCAAACCAAAAAAGGGAAATTCGGGTTAAAATCTTTCCCTTATCCGGTATGGGATTAGGCATGATGACATCATAGGCTGAAATTCTGTCCGTCGCCACCATTAAGATATAATCTTCAACTTCATATATATCTCTTACTTTCCCCCTTTTTACCAGTTTTAATCCGGGAAAATTCGTTTCGTAAACAGGATCGGCATACATAAAAAACATCCTTCCTTTCAGGTACCATTACATTGAAAATCAACCATTGAACTGTTTGAATATCTTAACATACTGAGATAAGATCACCCGCGATTCTTCATCCAAATCGATAAAACGAATCCCGAACTCGTATTGATTATTTTTTTCAATATAATATTCTATTTTTCCTTTTACATCTACCAAGTCGTCTTCAAAGCCGATGCTTAACCAGAGGGTTTTTTTTGAATCAATGGGGTAATTCGTTTCCAGACGAATTCCGGACTCGGAAACATTAAGCGTTTTCCCCATTCCCTGTTGGGTAATGGTTTCATTTTCATCCTTTACACAAAAATACAACAAGTTCGATGAATTGATACGCTCATGCTTTCTAAGATTTTCACTCATATTCCTTTCCCCTCAATCGACAAAAGCGATCCGGATAAAATATTCATAAAAAAAACGAGGTGTTGCTGTGCCGGTATTTTATACGCAACAGGTGATATTACGATCATGAACCGTTTTGTGCATGTTTTTTCTTAAATTCACAGGCCATCATTGACGTGGCCGACATGCACGCGGCAATGTTATTTATGATATTTTTAAATGTGGATGACAGTCCACCATACTCGGCAATCATGTCATTCAAGTCCAACTCCTCCACCTTTAAGTTTTTTGAAACGTAAACAGAGGCGGACAGGTACTCATGGTCCATATCGATAAACGGTATATGACCGACAAAGTCGTTCGGAAATAAATTCGCAAGAAAAACATTACCGTGTTCCGTGGCTCGAACAACGCATGCCCGTCCTTCTTTGATCAGAGCCACTTTTTCCTTTGCATCTCCCTGCCGGATAAATATTTCCATTTTATCCAATTCGATTTTAGGTTCCGTATTGGAATAATAGTCCACCGCTCGGTCCGTCACCTGTTTTAATCGTTTGTCCAAACTAAGAAAAATCCTTTTCAGTGCAGAAGACAAGCCGCCGAATTCCAAAGACAGCCGGTGGGAGTCCAGAACACCGAGCAATACCCTGTCTACAGCAACCGCCGTGGCACTTCGGACGTAATCACCCAGCAAAAAAGAAGCGATACTACCCACGAAAGAACCTGGACCGATACGGACGATATTAACCATGCCCTCTTTTGTTTTCTTTGTAATTTGAACGGTTCCTTCCAGTATGACCCATAACCAATTGCCGTATTTGCCTTCAAGGACGATATCGCTGCCCGCCTCGAATTCTTCTTCATCGACAACATAAATATAATCGATAAGGGGACCTTTTATAACCGGCTGGGGGATACCCAGTACCATACCGTTTTTCAGGCTTTTATCATGAGAAATCGGCCCAAGCTTTTTGATTTTTCCTTCGTCCAGCATTTTCAGGCCGTTTAATATGATCTGCATACGGCTATCGTGAATCGTCGAGGCATTATTCACGGGATTTAAGAAAAACTCGAAATTCCCACGGGACCAGCCAAACAGTGCATAAACCGCGTCCAGTCCTTTTAACGAACCATATTCGGCATCGATGGGGTTGCCTCTCACAAAGAAAATCATTCCGGATTCTTCATCGTATGGACTTTTCAGATTAAGAACTCCCGTGCTGCCGTGGGAACCGATCAATTGAATAAGATCGCCGAGGCCGAAGTAGTTCAGATCTCCTGAAAAGACAGTATTTCCGTTTATTTTTTTTCTCATTGAGCCCATTTGAATTGTTTCTGGAGTGATAACAGCGTCAGTTTCAAGCATTCGGTCAGTGTTTTACCCACACCCTCGCCTGTTACCGCACTTGCCGCAAAGGAAGGGACTTTCAACTGGCGGTTTAGATCTCTTTCCATTTGTTCAATGGACATGATCGGCAGACCTTCATTTGCAAGATCCCGTTTATTATATTGAAGGACGAGTGGAATTTTAAATATGCTCAGGCCGTATTCTTTCAGGTTTGATTGCAGGTCTTTTAATGAAATCATGTTTTTTTCGCGTCTTACTTTAAGCGAATCCGCTACAAAAACGACACCGTCAACACCTTTTAAAACCAGTTTCCGTGTTGATGTGTACTTAACCTGCCCGGGAACGGTATATAACTGAACCCGTACATCGCAGCCCTTTATCTTGCCGAGTCCTATGGGCAGGAAATCAAAAAACAAGGTGCGGTCTCCCTCCGTATTAATGGACACCATATCACCGGCAATCTGTTTTTTGAAGGTTTTATACGTATATTCCAAATTCGTCGTTTTGCCACATCGTCCTGGCCCGTAATAAACGATTTTACATTCAATCTCACGATTTTTCATGTTCAAAACAGCCATATAGCAAGCTCCAAGTCCAGGATATAATTTGATTTGCAACAGTCTCGGCTTAACCCGGTTGCAGTTTTTGGACAACATTCGGGTTTAACAGAAAAAACGGTTTTTAAAATTCCGGCGCCGGTACAACATGTTTATCGGTCGTATTAAACAGGTTGCATCTATTTTTTATTTTCCGGCTTTTTGGATTTTTTAATGGATGCCAGGATGTCAAACTCTTCGAAATCCTCGTTCTCATTTCTCGCCGCGACAGGTTCCGCTATCTTCGGCTTAACCATCGGTTTGGCCGGTTTTTGGACGCGTTTTTGAGATGGAAGTGATTTTTGTACCTTTTTGCGGTCCTTTTCAATAATAATATCTTGTTTTTTTATCCCGGGGAGTTTCTTTTCAATGCCTTTGTTTTTAAAGTTTTTTTCAATAAACCGCTTCAGGGCGTCGAGCTGTTTTGCGGTAAACAAACCGCCGGTCAGCCATTCCATATACTGATTTTCGGCATCGTCGAATTTGGATTCCAAAAATAAACAATTGATGATATGTCTGGCCGCCTCCAGTCGTTTGGATTCGATCTTTAACAATTTGACGAGTTCTTCTTTCGCACGTTCAAATTGACCGAACTTTATCAATGCCTTGGCCCCCTCCATTGCCGACGCGTCCTCATCCTCTCCTTCCGTGGCCTCAAACATTCTGGTGATGAGATCCTGGGATTCCTTTGTCATGTGAGGGGATAATACTTTTTTTTCAACAAGGCGAATTTCCTTTTCTATTCCATTGATTTTGTCTGTAATATTATTGATTATTTTTTGTCCGTCCGAGGGTGGTAATTTTTTATCCACCAGGGCAATCACCTGCCCATAGCTTTCCTTGGCCTCCGCCAGCAATCCCTGGCTGCGATAAAGTTCAGCTTCTTTGATCAATGATTTGATTTTTGATTTGAGATCCATCTGCGACCCCGCGTACTATAGCATCCTGTAAATATTTTCAATTCTTTTATCAATAAGTTATATTGATAATGAACAAATTTAACTTGAAACGCCCTGCTTTGTCAATAAATGAAAGCGGGAAAAATAAATGGGCTGAGCCGTTTGTATTTTCATTAAAGCCCATGCGTTACAAAATTTAACTTTCTAACATGAAATAAATCTATTGACAATCTTAAGTACACTGGTTATCCACAATTTTTACAAAAAATCATAACGGGGTTAAAAATATTGGAATATGGTTAAGGAGAATACGTATGGACAAAAAGGTGACGGTTGTAGGAGCAGGAAATGTCGGGGCTACGGCGGCCCAGAGAATCGCTGAAAAAGAATTGGCCGATGTTGTTCTCATTGATATAATCGAGGGCGTGCCTCAAGGAAAGGGACTTGACCTGAAAGAAGCGGCGCCTATTGAAAAACACGATGCAGATATCATCGGCACCAACGCCTATGATGAATCAGAAAGTTCGGATATCGTCATCATCACAGCAGGGATTCCGAGAAAACCGGGGATGAGTCGGGACGACCTGATCAGTACGAATGCCGGAATTATGAAAAGCGTTACCCGGGAAATTGCAAAAAGGTCCCCGAATGCCGTCCTAATTATTGTCAGCAATCCGTTGGATGCCATGTGCCATGTCGCCTATGACGTGAGCGGTTTTCCAAAAAACAAGGTCATTGGTATGGCGGGCGTATTGGATTCGGCCCGTTTCAGGGCATTTATCGCAATGGAACTTAATGTGTCTGTTGAAAATACCCATGCATTTGTACTGGGCGGTCACGGAGATACCATGGTTCCACTGCCGAGATATTCAACCGTGGCCGGAATTCCGATCACCGAACTCATGTCAAAAGAACGTATTGATGCCCTGGTCCAAAGAACTGCAAATGGCGGTGCTGAAATCGTCAGCCTTCTGAAAACGGGCAGTGCGTATTATGCCCCATCTGCCGCCGCCGTGGAAATGGCTGAAGCAATTTTAAAGGATAAAAAGAAAATATTGCCCTGTGCAGCTTATCTTGAGGGTGAATACGGGTTTAATGATCTCTTTATCGGCGTTCCGGTAAAGCTCGGCGCAGGCGGCATTAAAGAAATCATTGAAATCAACCTGACGGAAGATGAAAAAGCAGCCCTGAAAAAATCAGCCGATGCTGTACAGGAGCTGAAGGACAAGTTAAAGGAGCTCGGTTTTTAAAACCAAACCGGCAGGTTATCTGCTGCCTTTGTTGAGTGCATTGAGAATCGATCCGGCGGTCGTGCGGTTCATACCGGGCAGATCGCTTAATTCCTTAAGTGATGCTGCCCGGATCCTTTTAATGCTTTTAAAATGTGTCAGCAGGATTTTTTTCCTCTTTTCTCCGACTCCCGGAATGCCGTCCAGTTCGGATTGCAGGAATTTACTTTTTCGCTTTTGACGATGAAATGATATGGCAAACCGGTGTGACTCATCCCTGATCAACTGCAGAAACAATAGCAAATCCCGGTCTTTGCCGAATTGAACGGCATTGGCGCGAAACGGTTTATAGACCTTGTCGGAAATCTCCCCTTTTGTTTCGTCCTTTTTTGCAATGGCAATAATATCGAACCGATTCAACAGGTTCAACTTCTTCATGACGTCAAGGGCCATATTCAATTGACCTTTTCCGCCGTCCACCACCAGTAAATCCGGCAATGGGTCACCGTCTTTATTTTCCAGGTATTTGGTAAAACGGCGGTGCAGGACCTCCCACATTGTCCCGTAATCATCCGGTTTGCGAATGGTTTTTATATGAAATTTACGATAGTCGGATTTCTTGGGTTTTCCATTTTCAAAAACCACCATCCCTGCCACAGGGCTCGAACCCGAGATATTGGAATTGTCAAAGCACTCGATACGTGCTGGAAACCGCTGCAAGCCCAGACGTTGTCGGAGCCTGTTCAATAATTCTTTGGAAACGGCATTCGAAGTTTTTGCATCCGTGAGAGCTGTTTTCGCATTCTGAACCGCCATTTCTACCAGTCGTTTTTTTTCACCGCGTACAGGATATTTTATGTGGATTCTTTTTTGTGTAAAGGTATATAAAACGTCTTCAAGAATATCGGCCGACGGCATTGGAATGGACAGCAATATTTCCTTCGGCAAAAAGTTGGATTTTTCATAATATTGCTTGATAAATGATTCCATCAATTCGGTTTCGGATGCCATGGTTTCATTGAAATAAAACGTTCTGGCGCCTTTGAGAAATCCGCTCCGAACGGCCAGCAGGGTGATTGTTGTGAATAGATCGTCTGAAGCCAGTCCCAGAATATCCCTGTCCATAAAATCCGATGCCACCACGACCTGCTTTTCCAGGGTTTTTTCCAGGGCAAATATTTTATCCCTTAGTTCCGCCGCTTTTTCATAGTTTCTTTTTTTTGCGGCAGCCGTCATTTCAGACTTTATTTTACGAATAAGATCAGGGGCCTTTCCTTTCAGAAACAAAATAATTTCACCGACAATCTCATGGTATTCTTTTTTAGAGACCTTCATACAGCATGGTGCAAGGCATGCATTCATCTGGTAGTTCAGGCACGGACGATCCCTTCGTTTGACGTCGTTGGATTTGCATTTTCGAATTTTAAATGTTTTATGAATAATCTTAACAGACTCTTTCACGGCATGGGAAGATGAAAAGGGTCCGAAGTACAGGCACCCGTCTTTTTTTATTTTTCGAACGATGCTGATATTCGGATAATTAACCCGTGGATCGATTTTCAGGCTGGGATACCGCTTATCATCCTTCAGGATAACATTATAACGCGGCCTGTATTTTTTTATCAGATTGGATTCCAGGATCAGGGCTTCTTTTTCAGTGCCTGTGATGATGGTCTTTACATCCGCGACTTTTTTCAGTAATACACCGGTTTTGGTATCTTTATGGATGGTGCGGGAAAAATATGACGCCAGTCTTTTCTTTAAATTTCGGGCCTTTCCCACGTAGATGACGCGTCCGTCGGCATCTTTCATCAAATAGACGCCGGAATCGGAAGAAAGACCGCCGACTTTATCCGCTACCTGTTCATTCATATATTATAATTCAAACACCAGCCGCTGCTTCAACGCCTTAATTTGATCTCTGAGTTCGGCAGCCCGTTCAAATTCAAGTTCCCTGGCTGCCGCCTCCATTTCTTTTTCCATTTTCCTGATCATTTCATCAATATTATCAAAATTTTCAAAGGGTGTCACCGGCTCTTCAACCGCAGCCACGGTAACATAGTCGGCTTCATAAACCGAATCAAAAATGGTGGAGATCTCTTTCTGGATCGTTGAGGGAGTTATGCCATATTGCCGGTTATACGCTTTTTGAATCTTTCTTCGCCGTACTGTTTCATCCAGGGCGTGCTGCATTGATCGGGTTACCGTGTCGGCGTACATGATAATCTTTCCGGAAATATTCCTGGCAGCGCGTCCGCAGGTTTGGATCAGGGAACGCTCCGATCTGAGGAACCCTTCCTTATCCGCATCGAGAATGGCGACCAGGGAGACCTCCGGTATGTCCAGACCTTCGCGAAGGAGATTAATACCGATGAGCACATCGAAGGTTCCCATTCTCAATTCACGAATAATCTCCATTCGTTCCAACGTGCTGATATCCGAATGGAGATACCGGACACGAATGCCCAGATCGGCGTAATACTCTGTCAAATCTTCCGCCATTCGCTTGGTCAAAGTAGTGACCAAAACCCGTTCCCCTTTATTTTTCCGGATTAAGATTTCCTCGTAAAGGTCATCCACCTGGTGTGTTGCCTTTTTTACGATGATTTCAGGATCAATAAGACCGGTAGGCCTGACAATCTGCTCCACAATGGTGTTTTTGCATCTATTTAATTCAAATTCAGCCGGTGTGGCCGAGACATAGATCACCTGGTTAACCTTTGATTCATATTCGTCAAATCGAAGAGGCCTGTTGTCCAGAGCGGACGGCAGGCGAAAACCGTATCTGACCAGTGTTTCCTTTCGGGCCCGGTCCCCGTTATACATACCCCGCATCTGGGGTATGGTAATGTGGCTTTCATCAATGATGGTGATAAAGTCATCCGGAAAATAGTCCAGCAGTGTCGGCGGGGGGTCTCCTGCTGTTCTGCCGGTAAGATGCCGTGAATAATTTTCAATTCCGTTGCAGTATCCGAGTTCCATCATCATTTCCAGATCGAAATGTGTCCGTTCTTCTATTCTTTGGGCTTCTATCAGCAGGTTTTCGTTTCTGAAATAGGCAATGCGTTCCTTCAGTTCCTCGATAATGGCTTCTCTGGCACGCTCAATGGCCTGACGACCTGTTACAAAATGACTGGCAGGATAAATGGTAACGGATTTCAATTTATGCCTGACGGTTCCCTTGAGAGGGTCGATTTCAGCAACCCCTTCGATTTCATCGCCGAAAAAATCAATCCGGACCGCCAGGTTTTCTTCATATGCGGGAAAAATTTCAACCCGGTCTCCCCTCACCCTGAAAACACCGCGATAGAAATCAACATCGTTTCGTTCATAATGGATGGATATCAGGTCCGACAATAATTTGTCCCTGCTCATGACCATATCTTTTTCAACGACGATCCGCATATCCAGATAGTCTTCCGGTGCCCCGAGGCCGAACAGACAGGACACGCTGGCAACGACAATCACATCTCGCCTTGAGAGGACGGAGCGTGTGGCGGAATGGCGCAGTTTGTCGATCATCTCATTAATGGATGAATCTTTCTGGATGTAGGTATCGCTGGAGGGAATATATGCTTCCGGCTGATAATAATCATAATAACTGACAAAATATTCCACGGCGTTTTCAGGAAAAAAACGTCTGAATTCATTATAAAGCTGTGCTGCCAGCGTTTTGTTGGGCGCAATCACCAGCACGGGTCTGCCGGTATTGGAGATGACGTGCGCCATGGTAAAGGTTTTTCCCGATCCCGTAACGCCCAAAAGGACTTGATCTTTTATATTGTTCCGGAGATTGCGGCTTAATTTATCGATGGCGTCCGGTTGATCACCTTTTGGTTCAAAATTGGATACGAGTCGAAAAGCGGTCATTGATTTTTCACTTTCCAGACGGTTCCGTCCGGTCGGTCTTCAAGGATAATATTCATGTCTGCGAGCTGTTGACGGATCCTGTCGGCTTTGGCCCAGTCTTTTTCATTTCGTGCGAGGTTTCTTTCCTCAATAAGGTTTTCAATCTCCACCGGATCCAATGCATCTTTCTCAAGGGCAACAGCCTTTTTTTGTTCGAAATATGATCCTGGTGAGCAGGATAAGATACCGAGGACCTGTCCAATGCGCAACACATCTGCTTTTGCCGAGTTCACGGTATTCATGAGTTTGCGGGACAACCCGTCGGAAGCTTCATCCATCATGCGATTGACGGTGCGTGCCGCATCAAACAGTATACCGATGCCCTGGGCCGTGTTGAAATCATCATTCATGGCTTCACAAAACCGGTTCCAGTAAATGCCTGATTCAATAATCGTATCCCCGGATGCATCGGATAAAGTCTCATCGATACGCTTGATCAGCGCATAAAGCCTGTCCAGCCCCACACCCGCTTCATTCATCGCCTGCTGCGAATAATCAATGGGGCTGCGGTAATGACTGGAGAGTAAAAACAGCCGGACAGATTCCGGATGAAAGGATCGGATCACATCCTTGATCATCAGGAAATTGTTTAGGGATTTGGACATTTTTTCCTTATTGATATTCACGAATCCGTTATGGACCCAATACATTGCAAAGGGTTTTTCAAATGCCCCCTCGGATTGGGCGATTTCATTTTCATGATGCGGAAAAATCAAATCTTTTCCACCGCCGTGTATGTCAAATGTTTCTCCGAGAAATGTACTGCTCATGGCCGAACATTCGATATGCCATCCGGGACGCCCCTCCCCCCATGGGCTGTGCCATCTGGGTTCACCGGGTTTTGCACTTTTCCACAACACAAAGTCCAGGGGATTTTTCTTGTTCGGATCGATTTCTACTCTGGCACCGGCGATCATATCCTCTGGTTTCCGTCCCGACAGCTTTCCGTAATCTTTAAAGCGATCCACGGCAAAATAGACGTCACCACCGGATTGGTAGGCCATATCCTTTTTTATAAGGGTTTCAATAACGTTGATAATACCGTCGATGTGTTCGGTGGCCCTGGGTTCCAGTGTCGCTCTTTGAACATTTAAAGCATCCATATCCGTATAGAATTCATTGATATACCGGTCGGCCAGGGTTTTGGTGTCCAACCCGAGCTCATTGGCCCGATTGATGATCTTGTCGTCGATATCCGTAAAGTTCCTAACGTATGTCACGTCATACCCGGCGGCCCTGAAATAGCGGGCAATAACATCAAACACCACAACCGATCGCGCATGCCCGATATGGCAGGCGTCATAAACCGTGGGGCCGCAGACATACATCTTTACTTTTCCGGGTTCAATGGGCCGGAATATTTCCTTTTTGCCGGTCAACGTGTTGTATATTTGAATCGTCATATCAACTCTTCCTTGTTTGGATTTTTTCTAATCAGGGCGATGCAGTGGGCCATCATGCCCGAACCATTTCCGATAAACCCAAGACCTTCCGTGGTCGTAAATTTAACGCTGACCTTTTCAGTTTGGACGCATAGGGCATCGGCAATATTTTTAATCATCAATTTACGATAGGGCGCCAGTTTCGGGACCTGTGCAAAAATAGTGGCATCCAGGTTCAGGATGTCGAAACCCTTATCGCGCAGCAGGGTCCCTGTGATGCTCAGCAAAGTCAGACTGTTGATGTTTAAATATCTTTCATCCGTATCCGGAAAATGCAGGCCGATATCTCCCAAAGCCGCGGCCCCTAAAAGTGCATCACACACCGCATGAACCAGTACATCAGCATCGGAATGTCCCATGAGTCCTTTTTCATAAGGGATCTCCACGCCGCCAATGATCAGTTTGCGGCCCACAACCAGTTGGTGAACATCATGTCCGGTTCCGATACGCACAACATCGCCTCCTGTTAAAGCCTCTCTTCAATCCTCGCGCAGCATAAGGCCCAAGGGCAGAGAATCATCAAATAACACATTTCTTTCCTGTTTTTCAATGGGAACCATGTCCTTTAGAGTTTTAGCCATTGATTCGGCAGCTCACCCGATTCAGAATTTCCTTTACATGGCTTTCTTCTTGATCTGATTTACCATAATACGGTATGTTGAATTTTATTATCCAAATCGAAGAAAATACCATTTTTTTTTTTTCATAATCGTCAAGCAGCTTTTAATCAACCGACATTATTTGATAATATCGGTATTAAAACCGAGGAGCACCAAATTAACAGCATGAAAGTTTATCAGATTAAACGTATATTCAACTATCGGTTCGACTTTGACATCGGATACCTGGCCAAGAGTCCGTGCAGGGAATGTTCTTATCGTGATGAGTTTCCGGAATGCATCGACGGGTGTCATATTCTGGACAAGATACATGAAATTCTGATTGAAAGTATTTCCTGCACCAGAGGATGATTATTTTCATTACCGCTATCTGCAGGGTTTGAGTTTTGGTTGTTTTTCCATTCATATGAGACTGCAATCATCAAATACATCCGTCTCTTTTGACAAGGGGGAGCCCGGATCCGGTTCCATGACCGTCCGTATCCGGGGTAGAATAAATTACCAGACAGCGTCTTACCTGATCAGGGATATCACTGCGGGAATCCGGCGATACAACCCCCAAATACTGATCATTGATCTTGAACAGGTCACCTACTTTGACGATTACGGTGCCCTTGTTTTAAGTGAAGTCGGGCGTACATTTGAACACCGGGACGATAGGTTCATCATTAATGATCCGAATCGCATATCTGACAATACCATTTCATTTATTGAATTCGACAAGATCAGCGAGTCTTCACCTCTTTCAGACCAAAAGCCGGATAACATTTTCGAAAAAATAGGAGAATCCGCTTTATTCCATGCGGGCAGCATCAAAGACATGGTCTCTTTCTTAGGGTCCGTATTTATAGCTTTTATAAAAATCATCTTTCATCCGCGAGCCCTTCGCGTCGGCGATACCATCGTCGTAATGGAAAAAACGGGTGCGAACGCGCTTCCCATTGTCGCGATGATCAGCTTCCTTTTAGGACTTGTTATCGCGTTTATGTCATCTTTACAGCTTCGGCAATTCGGCGCAAATATCTATGTCGCGTCATTAGTGGCTATCGGCATGGTATCGGAACTCGGTCCCATCATGACGGCCATTGTCGTTTCCGGAAGGTCGGGGTCTGCATTTGCGGCCGAAATAGGCACCATGAAAATTTCGGAAGAAATCGATGCATTGACCGCCATGGGATTCGACCCCATCATTTTTCTGGCCCTTCCCCGAATCATCGCTTCCATGATCGTTGTTCCGATTTTAACGCTTCTGTCAAACATATTCGCCATATTGGGCGGGCTGACCGTGGGCGTGTTTTTGCTGGACTTAACCTTTACCTCGTATATTTCCCAATCCCTTGAAAGTCTGACACTTTTTGAAATTTCCTGGGGGTTGATGAAAAGCCTTGTGTTTGCGGTTCTGATCTCCTGGATCGGATGTTTGAGAGGATTTCAGGCAAAGGGCGGATCGGATGCAGTGGGAAACGCAGCCACATCTGCCGTTGTAAGTGGTGTGTTTTTAATTGTTTTATCAGATTCATTTTTTGCGGTTCTTCGCAGCTATTGGTGGTAAATCGGTTATATGGAAGAAAAAGAGGCAATCATAAAGGTACGCAACCTTACGGCACGATACGGTGAAAAGACCATACTTGATGAAGTCAGCTTTGATGTTTTTCCAGGAGAACGGTTCATCGTTATCGGGGGCAGCGGATGTGGCAAAAGTACCTTGATGAAGCATATGATCGGTCTGGAATCGCCTTACTCCGGCAGCGTCGTGGTTGACGGCACAGATATTTCCGCTTGTTCGGATGATGAATTCCATCATTTTTTAATTAAAATAGGGGTTCTTTTTCAAAACAGCGCCCTTATCGGATCCATGACCCTGGCGGAAAATATTGCATTGCCCATTCTGGAATATACATCCCTGCCCCACGTCATTGTTGAGAAAATGGTTCGTCTGAAACTTCACATGGTGGATCTCGATGGATATGAAAACTATTTACCGTCGGAATTGAGCGGCGGGATGAAAAAAAGAGCCGGACTTGCCCGTGCGTTGGCGTTGAATCCAAAGATTCTCTTTTTGGATGAACCCACTGCCGGGCTGGATCCCATTACCTCGTCTGAAATCGATGAATTGGTTTTGCGTATCAATCAAAATTTCGGGACTACCATGATCATCGTTACCCATGAACTGGACAGCATCTTCAAGGTGGGGCAACGCGTCATTCTGCTGGACAAGCAAACCTTTGGAATTATAGCCCAAGGGAATCCAACTGAATTGAAAAATGACATCAGTCACCCGTTGGTACACCGGTTTTTCAATCGATTGTCCCATACACGGCAATCAGATGATAATGATTAAAAAAACGCCTGTGGGGAAAAAATGACTACGACAAAAACAAAATTCAACGTGGGGATATTCGTCGTTGTCGGAACCATCATTATCTTCAGCGCATTACTATGGTTCGGATTGTCCGACTACCTGGAAAAAGGAAAATTCTACGCTGCTTTTTTTGATGAATCAGTCCAGGGGCTGGAAAAGGATTCATCCGTCAAATACAGAGGCGTGACCATCGGACGTGTGGAGTCCATCGATGTAGCCCAGGATGATATCCTTATCCGGGTCGTGTTAAAGGTCAAAAAAGACATCGAACTCGGGGATAATGTTGTGGCCCAGCTCAAATCCGTCGGCATTACCGGTATCATGTTTGTCGACCTTGATAAAAAAAGAAACGGAGACCCGGATCTTTCACCGAAAATTAAATTTAAGCCGGAATACCCGGTTGTGGCCACAAAACCCTCCGAATTCAAGAAGTATATGGATGCCATAGACGATGTGCTCAACCAGTTGACGGCCCTGGATGTAAAAGGGATATCAGATCGTGCAAAATCCACATTGGATACCATTAATAATGCCGTTAATGTCGTTCGGATAGAGGAAATGTCGAAAAAAATCCGATCTTCTTTCGCACGCATGGAAGAAATCCTGGATCCTGATCAATGGAAAAACGTGATGCAATCCATTGAAACAGCAGGTGATTCGCTGGATTCTCTCATCGTAAATATCAACGGTACGGTCTCAAACATCAATAGCGCATTTGTAAGATTTGAAAAAGTCGTCAAGGAAAACGAAGTCGGTCTTGCAAAAGCCATAAAAGATTTTTCCCTGTCCATGGAAAGAGCTGGCGCCCTGTTTTCCGAGGGCGGCGATCTGGTTCAGAAAACCGAGCAAAACCTGGAGGGATTGCAGCAACATCTGATCGTCACGCTTCAAAACCTGGAACAGGCCAGCCGTGAACTGAATCGTTCCATGGAACGCATCGCGGATCAACCGTCACTTTTAATATTCAGTAAACCCTTGCCGGAAAAGGAAATCAACGACCACCGGTAAATCGTCTGGAGAATTTTTTCATGACACAAGTCCGTATGTTTATGTTTTTATTGCTATGCATGGGCACTGTTGTTGTTCAGGGCTGCGCCGGCATGAAACAACCGGTCCGGGAGACACAGTATTATACATTTGATTATAATCCGCCAAAGGCAGCAGGCTATAAAACTCTGCCGGTTACCATTCGTATCGAGCGTTTTCAGATTTCACCGGAATATGATACGGACAGGCTTGTTTACAGCAAAGAAAAATATTTGCGCAATACCTATAATTATCACAGGTGGCGGTCAAATCCACGAGACCTGGTAACGTATTATCTGACCCGGGATTTTTCAAGATCCCAACTGTTTAACAGCGTGTTTTTTTATCAGACCCTGTATCCCGCATCATATACCATTTCCGGGACTATCGGCGAATTGTTCGAGTCTGACAGCGATCCCTGGGAAGCGGTTTTGACCCTTCATATCGTCTTGTTGAAAGAAAGTGAAACAGATAAGGATAAACGCGTGATTTTTCAAAGATTTTATACAGTAAGAAAAAAGTGTGAAAACAGAACCCCCCGGTCATTTGTTCAGTCCATGGGAAATGCCATGTCGGAAGTTTCAAGTTCAATTATCGCGGATATTTATCGTCGGATTGCCGATGATAATAAGATCATTTGCCCTTAATCGTTAAACAAAGGTTTCGATCATGCCCAAAGAAAAATTGAGCGATATTGCCGAATGGCGGCGATTGGTTCAGCATGCCGTTGATATGGAAAACCCTGGTCGTCATTTATCAATCCTTCTTCAGGATGATAGACGATTAGACGATTTTTCCATGAAAGGCGGAGGATTATGGTATGATTTTTCACGCCAGCGGGTAATAAAAAAAACCATGGATCTTCTTTATGCTCTGGCGGAAAAAAGAAACGTGGTGAAAAAATTTTCAGACATGATTTCCGGTGCTGCCGTGAATACTACTGAAAAAAGAGCCGCACTTCACACTGCGGCAAGGGATTTCAGAAACAGCACGATCATGCTCGACGGTTATAATGTTTTGCCGGAAATTATCGAACAACGGGAGCGGATAAAGCGCTTCAGCGAAAGTGTTCGTTCCGGAACGATTACCGGTTCCACGGGAAAACCCTTCAATGCCGCAGTGGTGATCGGAATCGGCGGATCATATCTCGGTACGGAATTTGTTACCACTGCTTTAAATGCCTATTCGGACAAACAGATCGACCTTCATTTTCTTTCAAATGTGGATATCCATAATTTCGGCACTATCGTTTCCAAAATCGATCCGGAAAGGACGCTTTGGGTGGTCATATCCAAAAGCTACACCACTGCGGAAACCCTTGCCAACACCCGACAGGCCTATGAATATCTCAAAGCAAACAATATGGATCCTTCGAAACATGTTGTTACCGTAACAGCCAAGGGAAGTCCGGGTGACGATCCCTCAAATCCCGTACTGCAGTCCTTCCACATGTTTGACTTTATCGGCGGCAGATACAGCGTGACCTCGGCTGTGGGCGGTGTTCCAATAAGTCTGTTTGCGGGGTATCCTGTTTTTGAACGGTTTTTGAAAGGCGCAGAAGAAATGGATCGACATTGTGCCCATGCCCTTCTCAAGGAAAATCTGCCCCTGACTGCCGCTCTCATTGCCATATGGAATAATAATTTTCTGGGTTATCCCGCACAGGCGATCATTCCTTATGCATCTCCCCTGGCAAAACTGGCTCCCCATATTCAGCAGTTGAACATGGAGAGCAACGGCAAATCCGTGTATGACGACGGTGATCCCATAGAAGTTCCCACGGGAACCATCATTTTCGGAGAACCCGGAACCAATGCGCAGCATTCATTCTTTCAACTGGCCCACCAGGGTCGGGGCTTCCCCATTGATTTTATAGGGGTAATCAATCCCCAATACAATACATGCACCTCGCGTTCCAAAGGCGTTACAAATCATCAGGAACTCTGGGCGAATCTTATTTCCCAACCCGCATCCCTGGCCCGTGGAAAACATGATGAAGATGCTGCCAAATCTTTTTCCGGGAACAGGCCTTCCTCAACCATTGTATTAAATGATCTCTCTCCGGAGAACGTGGGACGCCTGTTGTCGTTTTACGAAGCAAAAACCGTATACGAGGCGTTTGTGTGGGGGATCAACCCCTTTGATCAGTTCGGTGTTGAACTCGGCAAATCCATGGCCTCGGGCATCCGAAACGAAATGGCCGCAAGGAATGCATCTGAACACCATTCGTTCAACCGGACCGATTTTATATCCCGGCATTATTTGAATCTGCTCTTTTCAGGACATATATAAGTCAGGTCTCGGGGTGTTTTTGCAATTTTTAAAAGCTTGACAAAATCAGTTGGTTCACTTAGTTATATCAAAGCTTATCAAATTCGGAGGTTACCCGTAAGATCTTTTTGGATCCATGTCCAAAATGGAGAAATCCCATGGAAATCAGTCAATCCGAACCCCTGTTGACCTTTTATCCGGACAGCGACAATAATGTGCTTATCTCCTGCCCTTACTGCAACTTCATTAAAAAAATCAATGCGTTGAAATACAGGGATTCCGGAAAAGCCCTCAAGGTCCGATGCAAGTGCGGTGGAATTTTCAGTTGCACCATCGATTTCAGAAAATTTTATCGGAAAAAGGTCAACCTTGCCGGTGAATATGTTGTATTAAAAAATCAGAGAAAAGGCGACCTGCTGGTTGAGGATATTTCCATGGGCGGCCTGGGCTTCAACAACATGACGCCCCACAATCTGGAAAAGGGAGACATCCTGGAAATCAAATTCAGGCTTGATGATAAAAACCGAACCGAACTCAAGCGCAGGGTAATGGTCATGCTCGTCAAGGGTCATTTTGTCGGTACTGAATTTACAGAAAAAAACCGTTTTGATAAAGAACTGGGGTTTTATCTGTCGCCCTGAAATTATTCGCCTTTTTAGACTTCAAACCGGTAAATGATGCTGCCCCAGGTCACGCCCGCGCCAAGACCTAAAAAACACACCGTACTTCCCTTTCCAATGATGTTCATTTCAAGTGCTTCATCCAGTGCAATGGGAATGGTTGCCGCCGTGGTGTTGCCGTACCGTTGAATGTTGTTAAACACTTTTTCATCCGGAAGGCCCATGGCTCTTTGAAAAAACTGGTTAATTCTCAAATTGGCCTGATGGGGAATAAACAAGTCAATATCTTCCTTTGACAAACCGGCCTGTTTCAATGTTTCGTTGGCGACTTCCGGAAGTCTCCTGACCGCCAGCTTAAAAACCGTTTTGCCGTCCATATTCGGGTAATGTAGCCCTTGTTCAATCATTTCTATTGACACCCTCGGGGATTTTCTGGAAGCCGGTGCTTCCGTAAAAAGTGCATCTGCATATTCCCCCTGGGCATGCAATGCCGTGGCCAGCACGCCGATTTTTTCTTCATTGTCGACAGCTTCGATACACAATGCACCGGCTCCGTCTCCAAAGATAACGGTGACATCACGACCCCTTGTGGAAATATCCAGCCCCGTGCTGTGAACTTCTGATCCGACAAGGAGTATCTTGTCGGCCAATTCGCTGCGAATATAGGCATCGGCGATGCTTAGCCCGTAGATAAATCCGGTGCACTGCTGCCTTATGTCCAGGGCCGGTGTCGTCTCAAGACCCAGTTTATGCTGCAGCAAACAACCAGAACCCGGGAAAAAAATATCCGGGCTCAAGGTGGCGAAAATGATCAAATCGAGATCTTTGGCTGACCAACCGGCTTTTTCCAAAGCGATCTTTGCTGCTTCAAATCCAAGTTCCGCCGAACCCGCCTCTTTGCCTTCTTCAACCCAATAGCGTTGTTCTATTCCGGTTCGCTGGACAATCCATTCGTTGGATGTGTCCATCCATTTGGCAAGATCATGGTTGGTGATTAAACGTGAGGGGAGGTATCGGCTCGTAGATCTGATAATCGCTTTTCGCATAAATCGTCTCCTTTTGTTGTTTAATAAAACCTTTATGCGTGTTCAAAGTTACATGTACAAGATAAATGGCAGTGTTTAAGTATAAAATTTTCCTGATGCAGATCAATTCCAGATCGCATCCCTTAAGCCGGAATTTCGATTTATGGTTCGGGCCATGGCTGTGTTAAATAACGTGTCATCACCGCAAACCATGATGTGCCGGCGTGCTCTTGATATTCCGGTATACAACAGTTCGCGTGTTAAAATGGCCGTATCGACATCGGGCAGAATCAGCAATATGGATTCAAATTCTGATCCCTGGCTTTTGTGAACCGTCATGGCATATGCTGTTTCATGATCCGGAAGTCGGTATGGCGAAACGTATCGAACCCCTCCGTCTTGGGAAGGGAAACAGGCAAACAGGTCTTTTCCGTCGATGCCGTGTCGGATAATTCCCACATCACCATTAAAAAGTTCCAGTCGGTAATCGTTTTTCGTTATTAAGATCGGGCGCCCCGCATACCATTCTTCGGCAGGATCAATGAGTCCTGCCCTGGTTAAGACATGCTCGGCAAATCGATTAATTCCCTCGACACCGAATCCCCCTTTTCTGAGCGCACATAATATTTTGAATGCATTTAATTTTTCCAGGGCAATACCGGCATCTTTTTCAGTGAGGTATTCCGTATACCCCGTAACGATTTTTCTTTCAAGAATTTCGTATAAAGTCTGCCGGGAAATTGTTTTTTCAAACCGGATGCCCGGGTAAAGGGAATCCTGAAAAATATTCCAGGTTTTTCGTTCATCTCCTTGTTCAATGGCACGGCTCAATTTATCGATACCGCGCCCTTCGTCAAACCGGAAACTGAGATCCAATTTTACCACGCAATCATTTCTTTTCCCGTTTTGAAATTGTTCAATATCAAACGGGTGAAGCCGGTTTTCCAGAACGTCTTGAATGATTTTATTCCAGGCAAGAGAATATTGCCCCTCGTTGTACCCGCTGCAAATATCCCCAAATGCGGATCCGGCCTCAACAGATGCCAGTTGATTTTTGTCTCCCAGCAGGATCAACCGCGCGGTTTTTGGAACGGCGCTCAAAAGTTTCGACATCATGGATATATCCACCATTGACGCCTCGTCCACGACAACGACATCAGCAGGCAGAGGCCTTTTGTCCCCGTGAAAAAACGAAGATAAAGAACCAGGAACAGGTTTCAGCAGCCGATGGAGGGTTTGCGGTCGGGATAAAACAGCATCCCTGATCTTCGGCTGGCAACCCAGTTCGTCTATACTGTCCCGGATGGATTCACCGAGCTTTGCTGCGGATTTTCCGGTGGGTGCGGCCAGAAGGATATGAAAATCGGTATCCGGGTTCTGTTCCATCAACGTCATCAGGATTTTAGCCACTGTCGTTGTTTTACCCGTTCCAGGCCCTCCTGTAATGACACAAAAAGACCTGAAACAGGCAGTGATCACGGCGCGCTGATAAGACACGGCGGTTAAATTTTCCGTCGGAGGGAAATAGCGGTTCAGGCTGGCATGGAGCAGTTGCGGATCAACGTTAAACAGAACCGAATCCATTCTCTCGCATATACGTTGGGCCAAGATCGCCTCATATTGCCAGTACCGATAAAGATACATCCTGTTACGACCGTCAAGAATCAAGGGCCGCATTTCTCCCGGACTTCCAACCAGAGGACTGGCAACAAGCTTTTCACGCCACGGCGATAAAGAAGGGCATTGAATCCTGTCATACCCGTTTTTTTTTTCAATCAATACATTTTCAGCCATTTCTTCGAGATCCAGGCATACGTGCTTGTTCCCGGTGGCATTGCTGGTCAGTGCGGCCGCCAACAGAATGTCTGGATCGTCCGTGTTGGATATGCGTGCCAGAAAGGAAGCAAAGTGAACATCCATCGATGTTAATATTTGACTGTGATATAGAATATTTAAGATGTTATGGGACATGTTTCTCGGTACTTGCTGCAGTATCGGATTTTTCGCCGTTATTTTTTATCAACAGTGTTTCAAGGGTATTTATTCGATTAAATCCGGGTTTGTCAAAAAAAATCCCGGCCCCGTCGCTTTTTCTGGAATCCATGCCACGGATGTACAAATAAAAAACGCCGCCGAAATCCCTTTCATATTGATAGGCGGGAATCCGTAATTTTAAAAATTGATGAAGGGCCAACACATACAGGTGGTATTGTAAAACATAATGATGATCCTGCATAATCTTCCATAGAATTTCCCTGCGGTAATGTTCCCGGGACGGTCCGAGATAATTTGATTTCCAGTCCAAGATGTAGAACCGGTTTTCATGTATAAAGACCATATCGATATACCCTTTCATAAATCCTTTAACCGGCGAGAACGTTAATTTGTCCAGATGAAGGTGGTATCCGGCCCGGACCGGATCGTCGATATGGGAACCAAGAGCGGAAGATAAGGTGTCCGGGTCTATTTTTTTTAACCTGAAGTAAAATTCCATCTCGTGAACCCGGTTGCCTTTGGGTATTGATGCCAATACAATGGTGTTCTCATCGGCTCTGAGTCGCGTTGAAAGGACATGTTGAATCATTTTTTCAACCACCGTGCGCCATGATGCATCAAATCCGTATTCCCTCAACTTTTCCTTAATCAGGTCGGAATCATCACCATCCGTAAACTTTTCAAATGCAACATGCTCAAACAAGTCATGAAAAAAAAGTCCTGTCCGGGCTCCTTTTGGGAATTGCATAATATCCGAATCGTCGGCAGGAAGGTCGTCTTCGGAAAGACGGTTTTTTAACTGGAGCCTCCTTTCCACACCCGGGGGCACGGTGTCCCTGTCCATTTCCCCGTCATCGGCGATATGGCCGGCAACCAGGGATGAATAACTGGCAACACCGAAAACATGGGAAATGGATCCGGAAAAATCTTTGCACCGCAGCGGTGTTGCTGCCAGTTTTTTTTCGTACACGGCATTGCTGCATTTTCGGGGAAGCGCTTTTACGGATATGGCGTGATCGGATTTAAGCACCAACTGTTTAAGATCACCAAGCAAATCGTCGTCTGATGCGGCTGCAATTTTCTTCTTCAATTCTCCGACCATGTCATCTGCAATATCTCCGGAATAATGGAAAAGATAGGCAGCCGCCGATGTCTCAGCCTTGTTGATTCTGCCCCATGCAATGTAACACCGCTTTTTTGCACGCGTCAGCGCAACGTACAATAGTCGCAAATTTTCAGCCAGCCGTTCATGTTGGGCATGGCGTTTATGCTCATCAAAATCGGCTGACCCCAGGTCAAGCACGCGCTGATAATCATTTTCAGGATCATGAAACTGAATTTGTTTATCCTTTAGAATGCTTCCATCCCAGGGAAAGGGACAAAATACAATGGGAAACTCAAGCCCCTTGCTTTTATGAATGGTAAGGATATTGACGGCATTGGCATCAGTTTCCAGCCGGATCAGGTGTTCTTCGACATCGGTTCCGATTGATGTTCTTTTCTCATTTAACCATTTTACCAGCCCTTTCATCCCGGCTTTTTTTTCAATATCTGTTTTGTGAAGAATTTCAGACAGATGAATAATGTTCGTCAGTCTTCTCTCACCATCCGAATAAGTCATTAACCGTTCTTTCACCTTCTCTTCGGATAACAAGTGCCTGAACATTCGGATGAATCCGGATTTTTTCCAAACCGTGGAATATTTTTTAAATCGGCTTGAAAGAATTTCCAATACGCCAGATGGATCGGATACCTGAAAATCAGATGCCGTAAACCCCAGCATATCCGTACACAGTGCAGCCTTCAGGAACCTTTCGTTACCGGCTTCGGAAATACCTAGAAGAATTCGCTGCATTTCAAGTGCTTCATGGGTTTCAAAGATATTCCCGGTCTGATGCAGAACGCACGCAATATTTGCGGCAGACAAATGATCTTTCATCAGTTTTGCCTGCCTGTTGGTGCGTACGAGAACGGCGATGTCGCTCAGTTTCAGAGTTTTGGGGAAATCGTTGACCAATTGAAGAATTTCTCCGGCCACAGCGTCGGCCACCCGCGGCATTGCCGCCTGCCTCGATATGACGTGCGGTTGCCCGGTGCCTGCTTCTGAAAACATATGCCAGATAATGAACCCGGGCCTTATTTCAGGAATATCATGTGAAAGGGATTTTCCCGGTGCGGTTTTTTCAAAACGGATCTTTTTAAACAAAAACGGTTGAAATTGATTTGAAAAGATGGTGTTTACCGCTGAAATCAGGCAAGGGTCTGATCTGTGGTTCTGCAGAAGTGTGTATGCGTGTTGCGTTTTTTCGGCAGCATCCATGTAAGAAAAAATATCCGCTCCCCGAAAATCGTAGATGGCCTGCTTGGGATCTCCGATCATAAGGAACAGGCTGTCCTTGTGTGCGAATATTTTTGAAAATATATCGTATTGGACAGCATCCGTATCCTGGAATTCATCAACCAGGGCAGCCTTGTATGTCTGCCTGATTTTATTCAACAAGTGCTGTCCGTATTTGCCGTCCAGCGCCTTTTTTACCATGACGAGCAAATCGTCAAAGTTCACCATGCTGGTCCTGTTTTTCCGCTCAGCCAGTTCTTTTTGAGCATAAAGAAAAAACGCTCCCTGTAAAAACTCCAGAAATTCGTTCATTTCGGTTTCAAGCTTCCGGGATTTTTTCAGAAATTTATCGCAAAGGGTAAAAAACGGGTGATACGGCGGCAAACAGTTTTTTTTTGTCGATAAATTGATCTTTGTTTCAGTGAAATGTTTGAATCTAGCAAACAATGGAAGGGCCGGATAATCTTTTTCGGCAAAACGGTCCATCTCTTTTTCAAGTACCTGTAACCGAATATCGCGTTTGTTCATATATGGATAATCGTTGTCCGGTTTCAGGCTGCCGTATACATTTCCGGATAAAGACGGATCCTTCAGGCAGTTTAAGACGTCCTGTTTTGACTTGTACCATGAATTTTTTACTGTCTTAAAGCAGGATCTGAGATCATTTAAGGCTTCATCAAGAACCGGCCTGCGCAATTTTGGAATGATGGTCATATTCTGCCGGTCAAGATTTACGGCCAGGTTAATAAAGTACACCGGGCCTGAAAGCCGGGCATTGGCGTATACCGCCAGTTCCACCGGTGCCTGATAAAACTGACTTCGCCAGAAATCTTCCGCAACATCGCGCAACAATTCCGACTGGTCCGCTATGACGTCAAAATCAAACAGGTTATGTGTTTCAAAGGCGTTTTCAGTTAAAATGCGCTGACAAAATCCGTGAATGGTATATATGGCGGCCTTATCAAAATCCACCAGTGCATTTTTAATCTTTTCCTGTGCCCCGGGAATATCGTCAATACCGGCAATCATGTCCTCAATAAACGGATCCTCTGCATGGCCTGCTTTCAGCGCTTCGGACATACCCAGCAGCTTTGTTCTGATTCTGTTTCTTAATTCATCGGTGGCGGCCCGAGTAAAGGTGACGACCAGAATCTGCTCCAGGTTCAGCGCACGTTCCAGTATCAGGCGCAGATAAATCCCTTCGATGGTATATGTCTTGCCGGTTCCGGCACTGGCTTCAATGAGGTTGACACCGCTTAAGGGCGCATGAAAAATATCAAGGGGCTTCATTCAGTCAGTCCTTTGCAAATCTGGTTTTGAAGCGCAACCTGGTTCTCAGATTCCCTTTTTTTATTGGCCATGTAAGCTTTTTTGCTGAGTTCATAGAGCTGGCGTTTGAAACCATCGGTGAGATCGTACCACCTGGAAATCCGATTTTCAAATCTTATTTTCTCCGGGTATTCCAGGGTATCCATAAACGCCTGTACGGCAAAGTAGTACCTGACGGCATTTCTTTCAATCATTCCCCTGTTTCCCTTGACATAAACCGGATTTCCGCGCTCTTTGGTTTTTTCCCGGGAGAACCCGATTTTGTGACGGCCGATGGTGTTAAAATAGATTCTCAGCATATTTTTAAATGCAGTGCCGTAATCATATTCATAACCAAGATGAATAAAGGTTTTATCGTTTTTCAACGGAATTGCATCAAGCCTGATCCGATAGTTTCGCGTATACATGGGACCTTTATCCGAAGACAACTGAATGAAAAAATAGGTATCGGATTCCCTGACAACACGATATTGCAGGACTATTTTATACGTATTTTCAGGTTTCTGGTAATATTTCCGGCCGCAATAGACATTCAGTATGGAGTGCCCGTTTTCAGTGTAATACACACCGGATTTGATATTGGGGTGCAGAAAGAGGATGTCGCACCAGTTTTTCGGATTGCATAACTGACGACGGATTTTATTAAAATTATATTCAAGAATTCCGTAAACATTACATTGCAGATGCTCCCCGTTGTCCAACGCCGTGATATGAATGGGAAGACCGTGTGGTGAATTTAACAATTCCGATTTTATGGCCGAATATTTATCATTGAGCCATGCGGCATTGTTTGCGCTCAAAGAATTCGGATATGCGGAATCTGCGCTGCACAAACCAGCGACAACAATAAAAATAAAATGAATCCACCTGAATTTAATCATAATAATTGTGTCGGTACAGAAAAAACCGGTCATAGAACCCCGAAATGCGTGATGAAATAAACGGGGTTTGCAGCCGATACCAGACATGTGTCTTCTGAAAACTACTATCTAATGTATGGGCAGTCAATTGTTGTTATCATTTGACAAGTCAGTCCGACCGGGAATATATTTGTTAAAATCAATGAATGAAAATTTATCATCATAACGACGATTTACTTCCAACGATGAAACAGGGCGTCACGAAAATACATCAAAAGGACGGCAATGACATGGACGAAAACCTTATAAAAGATTTTGTACATTATGATATGAACGAAGAAATCAGGGCCATCGGCGGCGGATATACCCTGATAAAGGAAGAACGGCTTCCAATGGGCGGACGAGAGGTTTTGTTTGTTATCGGCCATGCGGTTTTCGACACTTCCTGTTGCGGAACCGGGGGTTGCGGTTACGCCATCGTACCGGGGTTTATAGAGGAGTGGAAGCATAAAAAAAATGCGTCAGGCCGATTCGTCAGCCGCGTGAAACCCATTAAGGACGCCGAATTACAAAAAGAGATCCGGTTGATCATCAAGCAAAAAGAAATGGTTCAAGAGGTTCGTTTTGAGTAAATCCCGGTATGGTTTATTTTTTTATTGAGTTAAACCTATTGAGCCAGCATCTGGTTGATCATTCGATACTCCTTATCGGTTCCGTCATAATCGTATGATGCTGCTTCACCCTCCATGGGAAGAAGCTTCAATGGCCCCCTGAAAAATCCGGATGTGATTTTTTCGCAATCCTTGATGCTCAAATCTTTTTTGAGAAAATATTTCGAATATACATTTGAAAAACCCAGATTTCGCGTAATGCTGAACAATCGAATCTGAACCTTGGGATTCAGAAATTTCCTGAGATTATATGCGGTATTGACGGTATTGACGTCAAATGCATTGGGATTCGCCGATAAAAGGGGGCCCAACCTGAAACCTTGGCGGCCATATGGATCCGTATATCCGTTGATTGGAAAATCGCTGTCGTTTATCAGTCTTAACGGTTTCCTGCCCAGTCGGTCTTCCTTGTCATTGATGAACACTGCAGGAACGATTATGGCATATGTTTCTGAAAATTCGGCCGAAAGATCAAGAAAATGCCGAATATAACCGATCTGCGTCAAAGGTGAATCCGATGCCACGAACAATGCATGCCCGGACTTTTTTGATGCCTTTGTTTCCACATACCCTTTAATCATGTTTCCGGCCAGGGAATTGAACTTCACATGCTTTTTTTGAATGTTGTAGCGGCTTATAATCCGATTGGAAAATTCTTGATTCTGATTGACAATCTTCAAGGGTTTGGGGATGGATTTGAAAAAATTGCCGAGGCGCTGTTCAAGCAGCATTTGATGGCCCACAATAATGATATCTTCAATTTCATCGATTTGTTTTAATTTCTCAAGTGTAAATTCTATCAGGGGCTTGTTGATTGAAACGCCGTCTTTTTCAATCTGGAACTCCCGTAAAGGTTTGTATCCGGTTTCGATAAAAGTTTCCCCGTAATGTTCCGCAACGATTTTGCTATACCGTTTAACCTCCCTTTTGTTTTGATATCCCGCCATTACAACGGCACTGGCCATGAATCGCATCCTTTTATGGAAACCAAGTATTAATTGAATAAACGGTAATCTTGCACGCATATTAGAAAAAATGTGAATGAGTGTCAAGCACTGAAAAATTACTTCCAATTGCCGAAAACCCGTTGAATACAATAAAAACCCGTTGAATATGGTAACAAAGCAGTGTATATACCAGAATCGTGCCGATGCAAATGATCGGATCACCATAATTGATATATTGATATAAGGTTTCCCGAGAAATGGATTCTCAACTGAAAAACGGACTGGTTGCGGTTTCAAAAAAGGAACCTTTTGCGACAACCCTGGGTATTGAACTTAAAGAACTCGATACCGGCTACGCCCATGTTGAAATGATGTACGACCCGTCAAAAATGAGCAATATCTATGGTCGGGCACATGGCGGTGCTATTTTTGCACTTATGGATGAAGCATTTCAACTTGCGTGTCAAACTCATGGTTCCATTGCCGTGGCGTTAAATGTAAATCTGACGTATATTTCCAGTCCGGATAAAAAAATTCTTCTGAAGGCAACGGCGAATGAGGTCCACAAAACACGTAAAACCGCAAGTTACGACATACGTGTTGTAGACGCTGAAGATCGCCTGGTGGCCACATGCAGCGCCCTTGCCTATCGAACCGGAAAATCCGTGCCGTTTTTCAATAAATAACCCGGTGCATCAGCTTCGATTCCACTGGGATTCCCATCCTTTTTTTTCGCAATTCCAGAATGCTCACTTTTTGTTAAAGATTTTCATAAAACTGCCGATTTGAATGTAAAAAAGCTTAAAATTTATTGATCGGCGTACAGGAGGTGAGCAAAATGGCCCAGCCTGCAGTATCACAATCGTTACCGGCAACAGGAACAAACGAGGGAAAATATCTTACGTTCAGTCTGTGCGATGAAGAATACGGTATCGGCATATTGAAAATAAAGGAAATTATCGGAATGATGGATTTTACGCCCGTCCCCAAAACCCCCGATTTCGTAAAAGGCGTCATTAATCTTCGCGGAAAAGTAATTCCGGTCATAGATCTTCGGCTGAAATTCGGAATGGAGGAAGATCAATACACTGAACGGACCTGTATTATCGTTGTTGAAATTCAGGGACAAATGGTGACCATATTGATGGGGATCGTTGTGGATGCAGTATCAGAAGTTATAAACATAAAAGCCGATGATATAGAGCAAACCCCTGATTTCGGAACCCGATTAAATACGGAATATATCCTGGGACTGGCGAAAACAGAAGATAAAGTCAGAATATTACTGGATATTGACAAGGTGCTCAACTATGTTGAACTGGTGACCATCGAGAAGTCCGCATAACCGGGAAACAATATAATGCCAACCCGTAAAATCCGGAACAAAATTGGAAATTTTAGGATAATGCGTTGCTTGACTTTTTTAAACCAAGTGCCGGATTTTCGTAAATCTTCAATTTTCAAGGGCCAAAAATACCCGTACGGAAAGCATATAAAAATTATTATTAAAATTACAAGAAGAGGGATTCGGAAATGAAAAACTTTACCATCAGGCAGAGATTGTTAGGCATGACCGTTGTTCTGGCCGTAATTATAACCGCATTGTCCTTGTTCTTTCTCAATCGGTTTGCCGCTGTGTCCGACACGTATAACAACATACCCCAAATACATGTTCCGCAGCAGCAAGTGGTTGCGGAATTAGAAAATGCCTTAATTACCGAACAGGTGTATATCAAGCAGATACATGACGTACCCAGAGACATTAAATCGTTTGAATCTCTTTCTGCATTATCCGATGAATCGCACAAAGCCTTTCAGATATTAAGAAATGCCTTGTTGAAGGGAAGCACAGATCTGGGAAAAGACATGCCGTCATTAAAAGGCGTTCAAGTGGCACCGGCGGAAAAAGGAAGCGAACTTGAAAAAGCAATTCTAGGTTCTGAAAAGAGTTATCAGGCATACCGGAAGATATGCGATGACATCATTTCTAAAAAAAGGGAGCAATTGGAACTGGTTAACATCATCGGCTGGTATGACAGTGAAACGGAAAACAAGGGGATGGTGTCATCCCTGGCGCAACTGCGCCAGGACATGTTAAAAAATACAAAAGATTATACCCTTCGATTTTTAATTGAAGAAATCGCCAATTTAGAAAAAGCCATTATCAATAATCCTGATGAAAAAGCCATTGATCGATTCAGAGAACTGCTTGCCTCCAGCATGGATATGTTCAACACGATGATGACAACCCAGTCGGAAGACTTTTTAGAGGGACAGACAACAAACAAGCTGCAGGTATATTCCGACCAGTTTGAAAAACTTCAGGAAAAACTTCTTACACTTAAGTCCATCAATGAAGAATTAGATCTTCTCGTCAAAAAAGAATTTGCAAGTAAAAACGATGCATTCGGCAAATCCGTGGCCGGAATAAAAGAGAAAGTCGATCATGAAATCCATGCGGCGACTGAAGCGGCCGTATCGATGAGGGCCAGTACAAAAATTTTAATCAGCATTATCGTTCTCCTGGTCGTCGGTACGGCCATGGTATTGGGCTGGTATATCTCTTTCGGAATCAACAGGACCCTGGACAAAGTCGCCCATGCCTTGGGGGAAAGTTCGGAACAGGTTGCATCTGCCGCCGGGCAGGTGTCGTCATCAAGCCAATCCATGGCTGACGGCTCCTCCGAACAAGCCGCATCCATAGAAGAAACCTCTTCTTCCCTGGAGGAAATGTCGTCCATGACCAAACAGAACGCCGACCATGCAAAGCAGGCCGACCTTTTGATGAAAGAAGCAAGTGAGGTTGTACAGGAAGCCAATAGCTCCATGAACGACCTCATAAGGTCCATGGAGGAAATATCAAAGGCCAGCGATGAAACATTTAAAATCATCAAAACCATTGATGAAATTGCATTTCAGACCAATTTGCTGGCATTGAATGCAGCAGTGGAAGCTGCAAGAGCCGGAGAAGCCGGCGCCGGTTTCGCGGTTGTGGCGGATGAAGTAAGAAATCTGGCCATGCGTGCCGCCGAAGCCGCTAAAAACACGTCGACCCTTATTGAAGGAACGGTAAAAAAGATTAAGGACGGCTCCGTATTGGTCGTAAAAACCAACGAATCATTTGCACATGTCTCGGAAAGTGCCACAAAGGTCGGAGAGTTGGTCTCGGAAATCGCCGCAGCTTCCAGGGAACAAGCACAGGGGGTAGAACAAGTGAATAAAGCCGTGGTCGAAATGGACAAAATCGTTCAGCAAAATGCGGCAAATTCAGAGGAGACCGCCAGTGCATCTGAAGAACTGAGCGCCCAGGCCGAGCAAATGAGAATAATGGTAAAGGAAATGCTCGCACTGATCGGCGGCAATCCGGAAAACGGAAAAAAGAACGGTGGGGAAAATATTGTTCATCATGGCCCTCAAATCGAAAAGAAGAAAAGTTATAAAATCGCATCAAATCAAAAAATCCTGAGCCATTCCGACAGTGGCGGCAACGGCAAGAAAAGAGGTGCTCATGATATGGCCGAATATCCCAACGAAATAAGATCGGAGCAAATTATACCGCTTGATGATAAGGAACTGATGAATTTTTAAAACCCTGCAAAATACATGGGGCATCATCCGGATTCAAAAGGATGGTGCCCTTTATAGAAAATTGTGGTTCTTCAAAATGAAGCGTACTTTTAATTGAAAAATGTGGACATACATGTCTT
>CAYLRU010000010.1:0-37269 GCA_964386565.1 uncultured Desulfobacteraceae bacterium
CACCGCCAATGCCGTCTCCATCTGAGTCCACCTGGTCCGGATTGTATACATCCGGACAGTTGTCAACGTCTCCACAGACGCCGTCGCCGTCCGCATCATTGTCAGCATCAGCAGGACAGGTATCGCACGCATCACCCAGACCGTCTCCATCTGAGTCCACCTGGTCCGGATTGTATACATCCGGACAGTTGTCGCTTGAATCCGGAACGCCGTCTCCATCCGTGTCCACCTGAACACGCTCGTAGGCCCCCATATCATAGTTACCGCCTTCGGGCTGGGGCCGGGGTGTTCCGTCATGGTCTTCTGCCACCGGATCTTCGGCAGCTCCCGGAATGGCGTCAATACAGGGAGAGCCCTCCTGAAGCATATAACCGCCGTATAACGGATCTGACGATATGTCGTTTGGAGATGAGACAGGATCCCAGTTCACATAATTATCCTCGGCAGACGTACCGTTGTTCCAGACATCATTATAATCGATGATAATGCTGCCTTCGTTCTGGTCATCGTTCCAGATACCGAAAGTTTTCCAATTGCTGATAATATTGTATTGAATCTCGCCGCTGATGACCACGGTTCCGGTTGCATCTTCCCGGTCGAACTTAATCCCGACCGTATTCGTATCCACGACCCCGTTTCCGCCGTCTATGGTGTTGTGGTAAATCATGGGGCTTGCATTCAGCCCTAAAATAATCCCCACCGCATGTTCGGGTTCATCTCCATACAACACCTGCCTGGGCCGGGTAGCATAAATCAAATTGTTTTCTATCCTGGGATTGGCGTTTCGAACACCGATTCCCAGATAATTATCATATAAATTGTTTTTGTCGATCAGGGTATTCGGTAACGCACCGGACGGAAAATCGCCAATGGAAATACCGATCTTTGTATTGTAAATCTCGCATCGGGTTACAACATTGATTCCGGTCAAGGCGTACAGCACCACACCATACTGGCTGTCATGAATCCAGCAATCGGAAACGGTAATGCTGCCGACAGGCGATTCAGCCGAAGAATAAGCGCCTACGGCAAAATTACTGAAATTCCTTATTTCAATATTCTGGATGGAAACATCGCTCGAACCGACATGTATGGCATCATTCCAGTTCAAGGCGCCGCTTCCGTCCAGGACGGGCATGAACTCTGTCAGCCGGGTCACTACTACCGGCTGAACCATGCCGATGATATTTACATGGTTCTGTGTTATGGAGAGAGAAGCATCGGTCTCACCAAGATCTGTTCTGTATATATCCGAAGACAGATAGAGGTTATAGGGAACCAGAGACCCCCCTTCATCGACAGGGGCACCGGTATTTATATGCTCAATGGCATAATGCAGTGTTTTCCATGGAGCAGCCTGGGCACCGTGAAAAGCATCGTCCGTGCCGTTTACAGGATCAACATAATAATCTCCCGGAGAGATGGTATAGGAATGCGGATCAAGAGGATCGCTTCCGTCAGTAATTTCGTCGCCATCGATATATCCATCACCGTCGGAATCCGGATTCATGGGATCCGTTCCATGAATGTTGATTTCATCGCCGTCGTTCAGACCGTCGCCGTCCATGTCCGGATCTGTAATGTCGGTATTGTAGTGCTGTTCGTAAATATCATAAAGCCCATCATCATCCCGGTCGGCATCCAGCCTGTGCAGGACAATTTCCGGATCACCCCATTGATAGTCCGACCAGACAATATAGGGCCCGGACCCGAAAGCCATGCGGCCGGTCCAGCCGTCATAGTTGTCGTATACCGTATCGCTGACCTGGACGCTGGTCAGTACCTCCTGCCCGGTTTGATCTACGGCCATATGCCGGAGATCTTCGGCTGCCAGGCCCCGGGCGCTGTCGACAAAATAATTGATGTGAATCAATCCGCCTGCGGACATCCTTGAAAACGGCAAAAACGACTGTACGGCGTTAATGTCCGTCAGGGGCGTATCCGGGATGGTCTTGCTGTAAGTATAGGCTGCATAACTGATTTTCATAAAATAGACCGCCGACAGGTCGTCCAACTCATCCGGTTTGCTCATCTGCCAGACAACATAGGCATCGTTATCCGAACCGGCATTGATGGTTGGACTGGTGGATTGATACTCTGATGAAGATGTAATCTGGACGGGATTTATACCGATGGCACCGGTGGATTTGACCAGGGCATAAAACAGCTCATCCGTTTCATCAGAATCCCGGGCGCTCCAGACCACGTGGATATCACCGGCGGCATCAAGAGCAAGATCGGGCTTGGCTTCATTCATGCCGGCGGACAGGGGCGCCGCAAGATCAAGAGACGTCAGCTCGTTTAATGTCGGGGCGGCTGAAACGGTATACTCGTATTTTTTGTATTTGATGCTCACGGCATCATCATCCTGCCACACGACATGGAGATAATGGTTTGAATCCACAACAAGCTGCGGGGCCTTTTCATATCCGGCATCCGAAATAACCCTGTCGGTCAGAAATTTACCCACATCTCCGGATACAACGGTGAACCCGCAAATGATGATATCCCTTCCACCGGATACCGGGTTGTCCCCTTCCCAGCACACGTATATCCTGTCGGGACCGGCCGGCTGGGGATCAACGGCAATGGCGGGCCGGTATGCCTGATACCCGGTGAGATCCTCCCCGCTGATTTTGTAATCACCCACCTGGACGATACCTTCCGAATCGATCATCGTGTAGTAAATGTCATTTGACGCACGATCGTCCGCCCATACGATATGAACATTCCCGTCGGAATCCACGGCAACATTCGGTTGGATCTGGGTGATGCTGTCATTCGTAACCCGGGTATAAATCCCGTCATCCAGGTACAAGGGATCCAGCGCGTAATCATCCTCATACTTGTCCCCCAACCCGTCCCGGTCGGAATCCGGTTCGCTGGAATCGGTTCCGATCTCAAACTCATAGTCGTCGGGAAGTCCGTCGGAATCCATATCCGATTTTTCAAAAGCCCCCATTTCAAAACCCAATCCCTGTGGACGGGATTCTTCAATATCATAATCATCGATAACCGGATCACCGCTGTCCAAGGGAACGGCGTCGATACAGGGAGAATAATAAATCAGGTGGAAATCGTTGTTCAGTTGATCGGCAAAATTCGCTTCTCCGGATATATCGCCGGACCCGGCCGCACATCCCAGATAATCAACCCCGTTATAATACAAATTATTGTAATCGATGACAGGCGACCCGCTTGCCGTCCAGATGCCGGCATTGGAATAACCGGTGATGATGTTGTACTTGATGTCGGGTACTGATGCGGCAGAAGACACATCCACTTTTATCCCGTTCTGGCATAAGCCCTTGCCGTCCATGGTGTTGTGATAGATCTTGCCGGAAACGGTGGTGATGCCGGCATTGTAAATATGAATACCGTATAATTGGGAAACATCGGCGGTTTCAAAAAAGAGGTTGTTCTGAATATCAGGATCCACCGTCACGAAATCCGCACTGTTTCCGTATTCAATTCCGGTGAAATTGTCCCGCATCCGGTTTTTTCGGACCAGGGGCCGCGCTTCGGCTCCGGCCTGGTCGGCGAGGATCTTTATACCGACGTCATTGTCATTTATTTCGTTGTTGGATATGTCCGGATCGGCAATCCCCATGCTGCCGAGCACCAGGATACCTGACACATTGTTGTTAATGGTATTGTTAACGGCCGTGCCGCCGGAATCCTGAAATATTATGCCATTCTGGTTGTCATGCACCCAGCAGTCCTCGATATTCCCGTCAGACACCCCTGATTGAACAAGAACACCTGCCTCACCAGGATCACTGAAGTTGGCAAAATGAATCTGGCTTGCAGAGAAACCATCCGCGGCAACCGTGATGCCGTTATGCCAGTTTGACGCGCCGGCACCGTCGATTATCGTACCGCCCGTACGGTCTCCTTGTATCGTCACCCGGCCCTGGGTTATCGTATGGTTTACGTCATTTTCTCCATTTGCCTTATTGTAAGTCCCCGCGGCCAGGATAAGGGTGTAATTTCCCGGGATTCCGGAATTGATTCTGCTCAGGGCATGATCCAGGGTCTTCCAGGCTGATGCAGCAGTATTTCCGGTATTGGCATCATCACCGATGGTGATATCTGCGTAATAGGTCCCCGGCAACAGATCGCCGTTATATTCATCTGCACCCATGTCATAATAGGTGTTGACACTCCCTCCACCTGTATCGGCTGTATCTGGATCGTCATACCGGGCGTCCCCCTCAACATCATAGTCCGGAGCACCGGTGCTGGTGCCCGCATCAATACACGGAGACCCATACCCCAGATACACACCATGAAAATCAGATTGTACGAAAAGGGGATCGCTGTCTATATTTCCCCCGAAGTCAATTCCAAGATTATTATTCCACGCCCCGCCGGAAGAGCCGCATCCCTTAATATCGCTGTAACTGATCTCAACGTAACCGTCACTGTTGTAATTTGACAATTCATCTTCGGTTGTTGTATTTGCCCCTGAATTTCCCCACAGGATACAATTCGTTATGGTAATCGGTACGATGTTGTTGGCATTTCGTATGCCGCCGCCCACCTGGTCAGCCGTATTACCGGTAAACGTACAGTTAATGAGGGTTGCCCCGGAATCGTTGATATTTACCAGGCCGCCGCCACTGCACCCGGTTCCGTCGGCATGATTATTCTCAAAGATACAGTTTTCCAGGGTGGGGGCGCCTCCTTCGCTGACCATGCCGCCTCCCCATCGGGACCCCCCCGAGGTTGAATTGTTTCTGAATATGACATTCTCGATGTCGGGAGATCCGCCGGCATTAAATATGCCGCCGCCGTACTCGGCCTGGTTCCCGTCAATAATGCAGTTCCTGATGAGGGGCGACGCCCCGTCGATGAATATCCCGCCGCCCTGGTTCTGGGTTCCCGTACCTAAATAAGCCTGCCCACCGGTGATGGTGAATCCATCCAACAATGCGTCGTTCTGGCACAGTACCGCATGATTTGGAACAGTAACAGACGAAACATCTATGATCGTCGGATTCTGCCGCCAGTTCTGCTGGCCGATGGCCGTCTCCGTGCCGTTGAACCCGCCATAGACGGCAATATCCTTATTTATGACGAGTACCTCGGCATAGGTCCCCTGTTTTACCCATATCTGGTCTCCGGATGCGGCATTGTCAATGGCCGTCTGGATGCTGTTATAGGCCGTAGCCCATGAGCTGCCGTCGTTAGCATTGTCCCCTTCCGGGCTGACATAAAAAACAGCAGCATCGGCTGTTGCAGCGGTCAACAGCAAAACAACCGCCATTATCAGGAAAAAGCCTTTATTGGATCTCATCGCAGGACCTCCATTGCTGAAAAACAACCCGTTCATATGGCTGAATGCATATTTTTCCGGCCTTATCGACCGGAAGCCGTAAAATTTACAGAAACAACCCCTTCTTACACTTAAAGGTCACCATTGAATCCGGAATTCAATCTCCCGGCGACCCCACCGGCGCGGGCAGAACCGCCTGTGCCTCCCTGGCATCGGTTTCCTGCTTTTGCTGGGAAAAATCGGACTCCTGGTCTTTTGTATCATCTTCAACACGGGTAATTTCACTTGTTTTCACAATATCGATAAGTTTAAATTCGTCAGCTATCGTTCCGGGGCTTACCATGTCCGGCTTAACCAGGGCCTCGTCCGGCAGTAAAACGCCGGTCTTGTCTGAAAATTCCCTGAAAAGCTCATCTGCGGACTTCTCCGGTTCGGCAGTCCCTGTTTCGGACTCGCCCTTCTCTCCTTTTTCTTCTTCTCTTTCAACTGTCGTTTCGATCATGTTGTCCGGGTCAAACCGTTCCCTTTCAAAAAGGAATTCCCGCATCATCTCCTCGATCTCATCTATGCCGATCCTTTCGGCTTCCGTGGGCAGGGCGCCCTTGGGAATCCTGGACCGTTCAAAATCCGACAGCAGAAGGGGGACGGCCCCGGGATTGTCAAGACTGGTCAGCGCCAGCAATGTATCTTTTAACGTGGTGACCTCCGTCAGGATGTCCGATGCAGCAATGACAAAGTCGGACCCCCGGACCCCGGCCACGGCCGTCTTGGTCTTTACGTTAAATTCGGAATTCTTGAAATCCTTCATTTTCACCGCCCAGAAACGGGCCTTGCCGACATCCATGCCCAGAAAAGTGGACCGGCTTTTATTTTCAGGATCATAGACGCTCCGGTTGATGGTTAATGTCGTTTCCGGCGCCATGGTCACGATGCTGCCGTCATTTAGCGACAACCGGAGCCGTGTTTTTTCAAGGGTGATGATGGTGTCGCTTTTATAAAGAGGCAGTCCTTTTTGGACGCGATATCCCGTATTTTCGTTCTGATGAAGAATAACACCGTTGCCCGTTACCATTAAAATTTTTCCCAGGGGCCCGCCCATCCCCGGTTCAAACCCGTCTTTCAGCGTATAGTTGAACGCCGGGGCTGGGGATGATTCCCCATCAGCACAGAATCCGGAATTGGCAGATACCATCAAAAGCGCCGTACAGAAAATATAAAGGGATTTTATCATCGCTGTTTTCATGAAAGAGCCTCCTGGTCAATATGTTGCCGATACCGACAGCGTGGTTATGAATTCCCGGTACTCATAATCACCAATGTTCGAATTGTTTTTGATATATTCGATTTCTCCCGAAACCGTAAGCCATTCAACCGGCATTTTTACAAAAAGCGACAAGGTACCGGTGTATCTTGTATCGTTTCGCTTTACGTTAAAAAACGAATCCGTGTTGTCGTATGTTTTATCAAAAGTTTCCCCTGTCGCTTTCACGGTAACCCTTTCCAGCATATCAACGGAAACGCCCACCTGGGCGCCGGCCCTGCTGTAATCATAATCCGGGTGGGAAGAACGGTTGTCTTCAAAATCAATCCGGCCGGAAACATAGCCTTTTCCGTTTTTAAATCCGTAAATGGCCTCAAATTCTCCCTTGTTGGTGTGACCCGTCCGGTTGCCGTCTTCGATATGGTTGTTGCCGTAATAGTTATAGCCCATTCTCAGCAACAGGTTGTCTGAGGCCTTTATCATCAATTCCGGCTTAAGGTGATGGCGCATCAGGAACCCATCCCCATCCAGTTGATAATAAGTGGGATAATACGTCAGGGACCAGATTGCGGGATAAGTTTTGTATTTGGCGTAAATGCTTCCGATAAACGCCGTCATGTCATAATCCGAAAGATCGTTATGCCGTGTCTGATAATGGCTGTATCCCATGCCCGCCTGATATCTGGGGGTACGGATCAGATCATATCTCCCGGAAAAAAACAAAATGGAAACATAATCATCTTCATCCGCAGGTTTCTCATCATCTACAGGCTCCAGGGTCACGTTGTTGTCATACTGATAAGCCAGTTTTGCATACAAGCTGTAAGGCTTGTCCTTTGATTTCTGCTTTTCGATAGAGGACAGCCACTCCTGAGCCCTGTTTCTCATCTCATCCGTCCGGCCGTAATCTCTGAGATAGGCGAATCGCCTTACGGCATTTTCCGGATCTCCGATTTTCTGGTAACAGATGCCGGCGAAAAAATAGCCGTTGTCCTTGACGGTGGGACTTTTTTCAGCCGCCCGGACCAGGTAATCCGCGGCTTTTGCATATCGCCCGGATCTATACAGGCTGATGCCTGCATAATAATTGGCAAATGCGTCATCCGGGTCGGCATCGGCAAGATCGGCATAAAATTCGGCTGCTGTTGAATATCGTTCAAGTTTAAACTGCAAATAGGCCCAGTCGGACTTGAGTCCCGGCGTATCCGGCTCTTTTTCCATTACCGGCTTTAAGATGTTTTCCGCCTCATGATACTTTTCCAATCGGATATAGGTTTTTCCCAAAAAACAGCTTGACCGGATATCCCCGAAATTTTCGTCCAGAACTTTTTTAAAATATTTCAAGGCGCCCTCATAATCGCCTTCTTCAAACGCATACACGCCAAGGTCGTAATACGCGCCGGTTCCCCGGGCGAAAACCCCTGCGGGCAGACACATGATGAGCAAAAAGACCAAACCGAAAAACAGCTTTACAGGATTTTTCATAATACGGCTCCCCATAGAATAGAAAAAAACCAGTGTTATGGATATGTTAAGACAGGGTTCCCCGGCTGAAACAAGGCTAAGGATAAAAAAACCGTCGTATAAAAGCAATAATATTTTGAAAAAGCCGCAAACCATCCACGACCATGGGAAAGCACGTTACACGATCCCGACATGATCCTTCTTTATCCAGCCTATCTTTTCTTTTGAGAAATAAACCTTGATGTAATCCCGGCGAAGCTGCTTGACGGTAACAAGGGTACCGGCGTGAAGTTCAAACAATTTAGTGGCATTTTCTTCGGGGGCGGACATGACCGGTGCCTGTTGCGAAATGATGACCGCCTGCTTATGGGTTCTTTTTTCAACCGCATTGCCGCACGCTGTTATGATAAATATGAGCGCACCCAACCCCACGGCGCCGAAAAAAATCCTTGACGGTCTTTTTCTGATGACCAGTATAACCAGCAAACCGAACCAGAATGTTGAATTCAATATCACCGCCGCCCATTTGACCGTGTTGTTGCTTAAGAGATATTTCCAGAAGAAAATGATCCGGAAGACGGGGGCTTTTTCATCTTCCCGGATATCCTTCACCAGGGAGCAGGCATATTCCAGGTTGAATTTTAAATCCGGGTCATTGGGAATCAGTTCCAATGCACGGTTATACCATAAAACGGCATTCCCCAGATCACCGGCTTTAAGATAGGCATTTCCCAGGTTATAAAAAAGTTGTCCGTTCCTGACACCGCTGTCCACCACCTGTAAAAACTTTTCAACGGCGCCGGTATAATCTCCATTTCCGTATTCGCTGATGCCGTCCAAAAACAGCCGGGTGTTTTCAGACCCATGGGAAACACCCGCAAATAGAACGAAAAGCAACACCAAGCGCCCTGTAAATTGCTTCAATCTTTTCATTTACGAAAGTCTCCTTGCCAGGGTTTTTATTTCGTAAAGCAGATGGTTTTTCAGCTCGAAATCAAGTACTCTCCCGCCATAGCGACAGGATTCGATTTTGTTAAGAAAATTTTTTGCCTGTTGGCGGACTTCAACCGGAAATCCGCGGTTTCTCAGTATCTCTTCCACCTCGATGCCGGTTAACGTCTCCCCCTTTGCCTTTGCAACGGACAGGACCAGGGATACGAAAGCCACATACAGGCAGGATAAAAGCTTATCATCATCATACTTGTGCTTTTCAGCGTTTTTCATTGCCGTCCTTGCACGTTTGGCCATCCGCATCCCGTCATCTTCATCTTTATTGACAAACAGAAAGAAGATTTTGCCCGCCGCATACCCGAATACGGGAATCAGCAGCAGCAGTATAAAACCGGACAAAGACATCTCCCGCTGCGTTTTGAGCGCATCCAAATCCTCTTTCAAGGGAAGAATATCCCGATGAATAAATTCCACCTTTTTCTTTTTAAATTCCTCCGGAAGCCGCAGTAAATCATTTTGACCCGTTTCAACCCGGTCTTTGCCGGCAGCCGGGGTCACGTCAATGGCAAAACGCCTGGTCCTGATTTTCTCGTATTCACCGGTGTCCGTGTTAAAATAGACGAGTTCAAACGGTCCCACGACGGCTTTTCCGGCCTTTACAGGGACAAGGGCCAGGCGAAATACTTTTTTTCCTGAATAGCCGTTTTCGTCGAGCCTGATGTCTTCTTCCGGGTTGTCCCGATATACCTTGAATTGATCGGAAAGATGAACTTCGGGTGCTTCCGCATCCATAATATTTCCCGCACCCGACACGGTAAGAGACAACGTCGCCGAATCGCCCACCCCGATTTTTTGACCGTCCAGATCGGCTGAAAAGTTGAAACTTCCCACCAAACCTGAAAAACCGATATCCAGCCCATAGGGCGGCAGGGGCTTCACCTCGACCGGCAACGCATCCGTCCTGAATGTTCGGGGTTCCAGCCGCGCACGACCGAAAAACGGGTCATCGAAAAAAGCATCAAAACCCCGACGCGACCGCCCGTTTTCCTTCACGAGGTTGCAGGTTAAAACGGCCGGTTCAATGACCTGGCGGCCTTTTTCCAACGGGATGAGAACGAATTTCACCTCGATGACACGATATTGCCTTCCCGCCACCACGGTCTCATAAGTGCGCTCCTGATCGATCTGTTTTGCCGTAAACCCTTTGAAATCCGGCTTTTCAAATCCTGCATCGGTGATCCTGACCGCGTGAAACAGCTTAAACGTGTAGACGATATTCTGCCCCTGGTAAGGATTATTATCGGAGACCTCCGCCGTCACCCAGATGTCTTTTGCGCTGTCTTGGGATAACGGCGTCTCCGATACAAAAACGGTGATCTCTTGCGTGTGGGCCATACTTTTACCGGATCGAACCATCAGGGCCGGAATTTTAAGTTCCCCGGTTTTTAAAGGAATCAGGGTATAGGTGTAGGTGGTTTCCTTTGACATTTTGAAATTGATAATCCGGACACTGGTTGAAGATCCCTTGGACAGGACCTTGAAATCTTCAATGGCGGATATATCCACATCGGCCTCGCCGTTTTCGATGACGACGGACAAAAGAACCGATTCCGCCAAACTGATACGGGTACGGTCCACGTACGCCCTGATTTCGACGGCGCCGACAGTACCAGGGCAATATACCAGAAAAAACAGCAATATGACCCATCGTTTCATTACCAATCCTTTTCCACCTTTTCCGGAAAATATGACGGCATCATGGCCTTTCCCGGCATATCTTTCAAACGGTTGAGCATTCTCTCGGACGGTTCCTTTTGGGTCGGTCCTTCATATCCGGGAGCATCGTCTTTACCCTCCTTGGAAGAGCCGTTTTCATCATCAGAAGGCAAATGGGTTGAATCTGAAAAATCCCGGAAACCGTTTTGGCCCGTATCATCGATCCCTGGATCTTCTTCATCCTTCCGGTCTTCTTGTGGTTCTTTTTTTTCATTATCTCCGTTTTGACCGCCCGGGCCCTGGTTTTCGGGTTTTTGGGAATCATTGCCCCCATTTTGTTCCTGTTCTTTTTTTTCCGGAAAATCCCCGGACTGATCTTCCCGCTGTTGCTGCTGCCGGGTCATCATTTGCCTGGCGAATTCAAGATTCTCCTTTGCCTGGCGGTCATCAGGATCAATGTCCAGGGCTGACTGGTAGTTGGAAATGGCTTCTTCCAGCCGCCGTTGTCGAAAACGGGCATTCCCCATATTATAGTATGTTTTTTCTTTCAGCTTTTGATCTTCCGTCTTCAATGCTGCCGAATAATTCTTTATCGCCTCGTCGAACCGTCCGAGCTTGTAATAGGCATTTCCGATATTGTAGGAAATTTCCGGCTTTTCCGGCGCCCGGATCTGTGCATCAATGAAATGTTTCAGGGCCTCGTCATATTTTTGGCGCTCATATGCCCGTACCCCTTTTTCAACGGCATCATAAGCGTTCTGTGCAAAAGCCGGTGATGGGAAGACAACACCGCCCAGAAGCCACGCAATAAAAAAAACAGCCGTTTTCCCGGTTGCGGGAATGGCCATTTCCGCAACCAGGGCGACAATGGCCATGACCAGAAACCACTGAAAGCGGTCCTGCCAGACCTTTCTCTTCCCCATGGTCAGCGTCACGGACTCCATTTTTCCCCGGATCTCGTTTTCATAAATCGCCTCCAGATCCATATCGCCGGCCACGGACCGCACGTAAACGCCGCCCGTGTCTCCGGCAATTCTTTTCAACAGGTCTTCATCCAGCCGGCTCACCACGATCCTGCCGGAATCATCCTTTTTATACCCTCCTGCTTCGTCGGGGATGGGAACACCGCCCTGTGTCCCCACACCGATGGCAAAAACCTTGATCCCCTCCTTCCGGGCCCGGGCAACGGCATCCCGGGGGTCGTCACCCGTATTCTCGCCGTCGGTAATGATAATGACGGCTTTTTCAGCCCGGCTTTCCCGTTCGAATCCGCTGATGGCGGTCATAAGCGCTGCAGATAAATCCGTTCCCCCCCTGGGCAAAAAATCCGGCGTCAGGGCTTTCAGGAAAATGTAAAACGCCGAATAATCCAGCGTCAGGGGACATTGAAGAAAAGCGGTTCCGGCAAACGCCGCCAGTCCGACCCTGTCCCCCTTCAACATGGACAGCAGATCAACGATTTCCCGTTTGGCCCGCTCCAGCCGGGAGGGTTTAATATCCTCCGCCAACATGCTTTTCGAACAATCCAGTGCGACAATGATATCAACGCCTCTTTGTTCGACTTCCTCCCACTTGAACCCGTATTGGGGCCCGGTGAGTGCGACAATCAGGAATAAAATCGACAAAAGGGTCAGCCCTGCCTTTACAAAGCGACGGTTTTCAGACGTCTCGACGTTAAGGGTTCGGCGGCCCTTACCTGCTGCGTAATCGAACAGAATCCTGCGCCTTTTCCGGATGCCATACAGAATGATAAAGAATAACAGTAAAATCATCCAGATTAAAAAAAACACTTCGACCCGTGCAAATTTCATGGGACCCTCAAAAAACGCGTATTAACCATTATGATCCAGGCAGCCGTCAATACAAAGCAGGCGGACAGCAGATAGACATACAGGTCATTGTATTCAGCATACGTTTTGACTTCCACCGTGGTTTTTTCCAATTGGTCGATGGTGTTATAAATCTCCTCCAGGGACGATAAGTCCCGGGCCCTGAAGTAGGCACCACCGGTTTTATCCGCCATGTCTTTCAACGTCTGCTCATCGATATCCACTTGCTGGTATACGTATCGATCTCCCCAAATGGGACTTTGAACCAGGAAAGGAACCTTACCTTTACTCCCCACGCCGATGGTATAGATTCTGACATTCATTTTTTCGGCGATATCCGCGGCGACATCCGGGGACAGTTCACCGGTGTTGCTGCGCCCGTCCGTCAGAAGAATGATAATGTTGGATTTGCTTTTCACATCCCCGACCCGTTTGAGGGAAATGCCCACGGCATCCCCGATGGCCGTACTTTTACCCGCAGATCCGATCTTCAGCCGGTCAAGAATGGTGATAATGGTGGAATAGTCCCGTGTAAGGGGGACTTGCGTATAGGCGTGGGTACCGAAGACCACCATGCCGATACGGTCTCCGTTTCGTTTTGAAACAAAATCGGCAACGACCCCTTTTACCGCCTCCAGCCGGTTGATGACGGTTCCGTTTTTTTTAAAATCCAGGGCCGCCATGCTCTCGGAAATATCCACAGCCAGAATGATGTTGATCCCCTCGGTTTTTACATCCATCCGGCGTATCCCCCACTGGGGTCTTGCCATGGCGACAATCATGAGGCATAGTGCCGCGTATTTCAACAGGGGAAGGCATTTTTCGATCGTCAGCGCAAGGGACCTTTTCTGCATTCTTCCGGGTATCATACCGGACACGGGCATTGTCGGATAAAAGCGTTTTTTACGCCGAAAATACACCAACAGCGGAATGATGCACAAAAACACCAGAAAATAGGGAGATGCAAAACGAAACGCCATCATCTTCACCCGGATATGGTTACACCGCCGGATTTCTCGATCGTCCCGACCGGCGTGGTTTTTTCGATAAAATCATGAGCAAAATCATAATGCATTTTCATTTCATGCCGTGTTGCCGCCCTGCCGGCGAATTTCACCGGATCACTTGCATGAAAAAGGGATTTCAGTCCGTCTTTTAAGTCTTGATCCATATCCAGAACCACGATTTTCGGAATGAGTTCTTCGGTAGTCATTTCCAATGCATTGATGCCGAATCGGTCCCGGATATATCCCCGGATAATAATCGACAGACGGAAATAAAAATTTTTCCCGTCCGAATCCAGCATCGGCAAAATGTCTTTGAGCAATCGATAAGCCGTTTCCTCCGGCGGTGCTTTGGGAGCCGGACTTTCCGGTTTCCCCTGTTTTTTCTTTCTTCTTACCAGCATAACCGCCAGGAGGATCATGAGTATTCCGAGAAGCAAGCCCAATCCGTACCAGGCCCAGGCGGGATTAAACGCCAGGGATGTCGGTGCCTTGATGTCGTGGATATCGGTCATTTCGGCTGTGGGTCCTGCTTTACCGTTCTGAATCTCCGTTGTCGGCGGCGGCAATGTTACTTCCCCGGCAACGCCTTTATCAAATGATAACGGACCACCCGTCAGACCTGCCAGAATGATGTAAATGAATAAACCAACAATTACGGCTCTCATCGCATCCTTTTCTCCCGAAAACGAAAATATCGGGTCAGCGCTTCCACCACGGAACCGTCTGTTCTGATTTCGATGCAGTCCACATCCGCGGACCTCAGCATGTCCGGAATTCCACGGTATGCCTCTTGAGACGCTGCCGTGTATTGATTTCTGACACGCCTGTCAAAAGCGTCGAATGAAACCAATTCTCCCGTCTCAAGATCCCTGACGGTGATAATTCCACCGGGCGGCAGGGAAAAATCACCGGGATCGGACAGCAATATCCCGACAATCTCGTGTTTTTTTGATACAATTTTCAACTGCCGCAAAAAATCGTCGGAAATAAAATCGGAAATAAGAAATGAAACGGTTCTTTTCCGGCATACCCGGCCCAAATATCCCAATGCAGTATTAATATCCGTTCCCGAATATTGGGGCTTATATGAAAAAAACTCCTTGATGACGCGCCATACATGGCCTGATCCTTTTTGGGGCGGGATGTATTTTTCAACGCGGTCGGTAAACAGAACAGCGCCCACCTTGTCGTTGTTTCGGATGGCATTGAAGGCCAGTATGGATGCGGTTTCCGCGGCTACTTCCGTTTTGACAAGATCCCGGGTTCCGAATTGCAAAGAGGCACTTAAGTCTAAAAGAAGCATAACGACGCGCTCCCGTTCCTCACGGTATCGCTTTATATATGGCCGTCCCATCCGGGCCGATACTTTCCAGTCAATGTCCTTGACTTCATCACCGGGCGTGTACTCCCGAACCTCCTCAAACTCCATACCCGTGCCACGGAAAACGGATCTGTACTGACCGGCCATCAGCGTATTGACCAGCCGTCCGCTTCTGATGTGAACCCGTTTAATCTTTTTTATCAGTTCCGGTGGCAGCATAATGTTCATGTTGACGCGGATATCACCCGCCGGTTATTGTTTTATGAGCGAAGTTTAAAATTTCACAAATTTTTGTTTATTAAAAATAAGCGCCGGTATCATCATAATGATCACGGCACTTCAACATGATCGAAGACCTGATTGATAATCTGTTCCGGGGTCACGTCTTCGGCTTCGGCTTCATAGGTTAAAATAATTCGATGGCGGAGGACGTTCGGAGCGATCATTTTAATATCCTGGGGCGTAACATATGCCCTCCCCTGCATAAATGCATAGGCCCTGGCTGCCAGGCTCAGATAGATCGTCGCCCTGGGCGAGGCACCGAAATGGATATATTCGGCAATATCCATCTTGTAATCAGAGGGCTTTCGCGTGGCAAACACCAGGTCCACGATATAATCCCTGAGTTTATCGTCCATGTGGATATCCCGTATCAGCCGCACCATATCTTCAATATCCGTCGGTGTGATCATGGGTTTTATATCCATGGGCGCGTCAAACCCCACACGCTTCATAATCTCCTTTTCCTCGGCTTTTTCGGGGTAATCGACGACCAGTTTGAACATGAACCGGTCCACCTGGGCCTCCGGCAAGGGGTATGTGCCTTCCTGTTCGATGGGATTCTGCGTCGCCATGACCAGAAACGGTTCAGGCAACTTGAACGTGCTTTCTCCGATAGTCACCTGTTGTTCCTGCATGGCTTCCAGCAGGGCGGACTGGACCTTTGAAGGGGCCCGATTGATCTCGTCTGCCAGGATGATATTGTGGAAAATCGGCCCTTTTTTAATGATAAAGTCCCCCATCTTGGGGCGAAACACCTCCGTTCCGATCACATCCGCCGGCAGAAGGTCCGGGGTAAACTGAATCCGTTTAAAATCCGCACGTACCGTAGCGGCAAGCGTTTTGACCGCACTGGTTTTTGCCAGTCCCGGAACGCCTTCGATGAGGATATGGCCTTTTGTAAAAAGCCCCATGAGCAATCCGTCGATCAGGTCCCGCTGTCCCACAAGGACCTTTCCGACCTCCTGCCGAATTCCGCTGATCAACCCGTATTTTTCTTCAACCTTCGCTTTTAACGCCTCAACATCCACGGCTGCCTCCTTATGTAAACCGATGTTTGGCTGGTGAGCCAATGAACCAGCGGGCCGGATCGGGGGTGAATCCTCCGAATAATACATGGCCATTCCCTCCTGGCCGATAAACAGGCGCCCCGGCATAGGGTCTTGACTTCCGGGCCCGACAAACATATACATGTTGCATGATAAATATCCGCAGACCTCTTAAAATATTTTATACCCTCATCATTTTTTTTCTGTTTGCATCAGAAATACCCTGTGGCGGGATGTTACGCAAGGAAAAGAACGCGGCGTTTACCACAAAAGGTGATATTATAAATTTGAATAACATTGTTGTCAACAAGGTCGTCAGAGAAATTCGGCTGAAAGTCCGGCTTGCTCTGGATGAAGGGATCCTGGAATTTTTTTTGGTCGGAGACCACGGCAAAACCTATGAAAGTGTATTTAAAATATCGGGTAATGCACCGTCGGAACTTAACTTCGCGCTCCTTCTCATCGGCTGCAGGCCGTTGCCCTTTGACCGGTTCAGGCAGCTTGCCGATCAAAAAGACGGCCGGGAAATACTGCTCAGACATCATCGGGACAGCCTGGTGCAAATCAGTATCCGGAAAAATGACAAGACCATTCCCATCCACCACATTATAAGGGATCGGGAATTAAAAAACGATTCCCCGGTCTGGGTTCACACCGGTAGCTTCTTTTTGCCGGGCAATCGATATGCCGCGGACCTGGAATCCGGTTATATCGGGATCTGGCCGGATGAAAAGCTGGTCATTAACCTTTTTTCCGGGCGTCAAAATCCCTATCGGGGAAATTTCGGATTTGAAATACAGAGCGGACTCAAAGTTGACGACGTATACGAGTTGGTGATCAGGAGGATACCATGAAAATGATCAAACAAATTCGATTCATTACGACATTGCTCATTTTTTGTTTCATCGTTCCCCTTTCCGGAAATGCAGCAGACGATCCGATCATGCTGAAAACCGATAAACCGGCCCCGGCAGATCTGTCCCTGTTGAAGGAAACCCGGCATTCACTTGAAACGGGTTACGCCTACCTTCTTAAATCCCAACTTCCCAATGGATCATGGAAAGACGACCCGGCCATCACCGCGCTGGTCCTGTATTCTTTCGTGCTTGAACCGAAATATGCACCGGATAAAAAAATCCAGGCCGCCATCAGCAGGGGATATGCGTATCTCGAGACCTTCGTCCGGGAAGACGGCGGCATCTATTCAAAAGCCTACCGAAACTACGTCACCGCCGTATGCCTGATGGCCTTTTCCGAAACCGGCCTGCAAAAATACCGCGACATTATTGCCAACGCCAAGAATTTCCTGATCCGGTTTCAGGTGGATGAAGGCGAAGACATTCAAAAAGGCCACCCGTACTACGGCGGCATCGGATACGGCGGTGATGACCGGCCTGATTTATCAAATACCCAATTGGCCCTCGAGGCCATCAAGTCGGCTGAAACCTATGAATCCAGATATAACCTGGTCATTCCTGCCACTGTAAATCAGATTGAAACGGAAGAAAAGGAATTGGGGCTGCACTGGCAAAAAGCACTGGTGTTCCTCTCCAGGTGCCAGAACATCAAGTCTGTCAACACCATGCCCTACGCCGGGGATGACGGCGGATTTATTTACGAAACCGGCACATATAAAGAAGACCGGAGCCATTCCTACGGTTCCATGACCTATGCCGGTGTTAAAAGCCTGCTGTATGCCCGGGTAGGAAGAAACGACATTCGCGTGCAACGTGCCGTGGACTGGATAAAAAGCCACTATACCCTGGAAGAAAACCCCGGATTCGGAACCGCTTCATTATTTTATTATTACATGACCGCGGCAAAGTGCCTGGATGCCCTTGGAGAAGATCTCCTTGTGGATCATCAGGGGGAGAAACACTTCTGGCGAAAAGACATGCTCGAAAAGCTGATCTCCATCCAGAAAGAAGACGGCTACTGGGTCAATGAAAACGGCCGGTACTGGGAGAACATAAAGGACCTGGCCACTGCTTATGCCGTCATCGCCATGAAGTTTGCGGCAAAAGGCCTGTGACGTCAATCCGGCAGAAGGTCGTAAAAATACATCATGGAATCGGACCGGGTGATGATGCCGATGATTTTTCCGTCTTCCACCACCGGCAGCCTTCCCACATCATATTTAACCATCAGGCGGGCCGCATCCAGGGGACTTCTCCCCGGCTCTATGGTCACCACGTTGGTGTGCATGTAGGCCTTTACCGGTGCGGTCAACTGGGATTCTTTCTTGATTTTACGAAAATCACGCCTGGAAATAATGCCCACCAGTTTTCCGTCATCCACCACCGGTATCCCGGTGCATCCCTTTTCCTTGAGGATCTGCGCCACCTCTGCCATTTTTGTACCTGATGTCACCGTAATCACCGGAAATGACATCAGGTCGGATATTTGAACGGAACCCTGCTGATTTCCTTCAATCAAATCCCTGATCATGGCTTCCACGACATCGGGATTCACGTTGTTCAGCATGGCTGATCCGGCCCCTGGATGCCCGCCGCCGCCGAAGCTGCGCATGATGGCCCCCATATCAACGCGCTCTACATTGCTTCTGCCGATAACGATGCACCGCTTCTTTCCCGGATTTACAAAAATGCCGAAAGCCGCATCCACGTTTAAAATCTCCCGGTACATGCGGACCACAACGGCCAGGTTGTCCACATGTCCCCTTATATTTATGATATTGATACTGACCGTAAAACCGCCTAGCCTGGATCTCTTTGCATTCTGCAACATCTTGAACAGCACTTCTTTTTGTTTCTCACCATACGCCGGTCTCAGGAACGTATTTAAAACAGCCAGGTCAGCTTTTTGTTCCAACAGATAACCTGCGGCATAGGCATCTTCCGCCGTGGAGTTCTGAAAGGTCAGGTTCCCCGTATCTTCATAAATCCCGGCCAAAAACAGGGTAGCCAGCATGGGGGACAGGTTTCCGTCCATCTTTTTAATGGCCCGTATCATTAATGTGATGTTCGCCCCGACGGGTTCCTGGCACGACCATGCAGCGCCGATGTTTCCCCGGGTCATGTGATGATCCCACAGCATAATTTCAAGATCCTGTTTTTTCCGGAGCTTGTCCATCCGATCCAGCCGTGCCCAACTGTTGGTGTCCACGACGATCAGACGATCCACATGCTCAAGGTCAACTTCACCGCACGCATACAGATCAAAAAGATCTTTATGAATGGCCAAAAATGCCTTGACATTGGGATTAACGGCTTTCGGAATGACCGGTATAGCGCCGGGATACAGAACCGTCGACGCGATAACAGACGCCAATGCATCAAAATCCGTATTTTTATGGGTGGTTATGATCTGCATGGTTCTTCATTGCTCCATGGGTGGAATATTTTTCCGCCCGGCCCGGAAATCCGGATCCGTACCTTCCACATCGTATCCAATGTGTTTTGTTGTATTGTGCCGCCGGTCGTATTCAAGGGCAATACGGTATTTTTCATTTTCCGCCTGGTGATTTAATGCCTTTTTCGCCAACAGGTACCGCAAATAGACGATCCATACACCTAGACCGAAAAAAAGAACAAACACCGAGATAAAAAACCACTTGAACCGAACCAGGGTTTCAATTCCCAATTTTCCGATAAAACCGATAAAGTCGGGCACCGTCCAATAGGCGAAAACTGCCAGAAATATTAAAAATCCGATGGTGTAAATGTTATATCGGCTGATTCGGCTCAACACTTTATCCAAAACCGTCTGCCGGTCGTCAATTTCATCGGGATATTGATTATTTTCATATGGTTCTCTGTCCGGATAAAAAAGGGATACATATGTTTTTATAAAAAGGACGAACAACAGCATCACGGCCACGGGAATTCCCGCCGCTGCCGCAAACCAGGCCCGAAACGGGAAGGGTTTGACCGAAGACGTCAGTCGGATATCGAGGTCTTCCAGGGGACCGAAAAACTTTTCGATGTAGGCCCTGTCCGACTCACTGAGCCGACTCCCCCGAACTTCATGAACGAGATTTCCCCCTGAATTAAAAACCCTTATCCATGTTGTTTTTCCGGACTTGGCTGCAGCAACGGCAAATATCTCAAGTTCCAGCAGGAACACCCCCACGGCAATAATGATAAATAATGTTTTGTTTTCCCCGATAATCGATGCTATATTCCTTTTTTCCATATTTTTAAACCAAAAAGATATCTGCCGGTATTCCTGATTTTTGCACATCTGCAAACACGGCAAAAAAAATAGCTGAATTTCATATAAAGGTTCCGGGTACCATGAATTTACCTACCCTGCACCTTTTTTAATTGCAATCAGATGTCAGCCTTTTCATACGAGAAAAAGGACATTGCGTCAAGGCGCTGATAGACTTGGCCGGGATAACCCAACATATGCAACAGGCAACATTTAAAAAATACGTTCAGGAGGTTGTTGATGGTGGTAAGAGAAAAATGGAATTTAACGGTAAAAAAATACATGTCCGGTGTTCTTACAGGTTTTATGGTCACTATATGCATCTTGTTCATACAGGAAGTGAGGCCGGTTGGCGCACAAATCCTTTACAACGACCTTCAGGTCACCGCAACAAGAATTGAAAGAAGTATACGGGATGTCCCCGCCTGCATTGATATCATAGACGGCAAAACGATTACGAATATGAATGTGATCAACATTGACGAGCTTTTTAAAACCCAGGTCGGCGTTGACTTGCAGGGCAGCGGTTTTCCGGGGTCCGAGGTCAAGCTGAACTTTCGGGGATTGACATCCGGCAGGGGAACCAAACGGGTCCTGGTGTTGATGGACGGCAGGAGGCTCAATGATCCATACGAGGGAAACACGGAATTCTCATTGTTGCCGGCGGATGCCATTGATCGGATCGAAATCATCCGCGGCCCGGCATCAGCCCTCTATGGATCCAATGCCGTGGGAGGCGTTATCCAGATTTTTACAAAAAACGGAAAAATCAACCCATCCATGGAGGTCGATTTTGCTGCCGGTACCCATGGGACGTTTCATACCAAAATGGCCCACGGGTGGAAAAAGGGGGATCTGGATTATTTTGTCACGGCCAGTCATGTCGTCACCGAGGGATATATGAATAATGCCGACGGCACTGACCGGGATTTCAACGCCCAAAACCTCACAGGCAATATCGGGTGGCGCATTGGCCCGGGTTCGGAACTGAGAATGCGGGTGGGGGGATATTTCAGTGAAGGAACCGACGATCAAAGCATGCGGGAAAACCGGAAAGACTTCCAATCCATTACCTATAAACGAAACTGGCGTTCCAACGAAAATGCCGCCACCATAATCCGCCTGTATCGAAACAAAGATCATTATGAATATGACTGGAAATATCCCGGAAAAGGAATTTACCGTCTGTCAACGATTTCCGGAGAGGTTCAGCAGTCTTTACGGGTGGGCAGCCGCCACTTTCTCGTTGCCGGGTTTGAGAACCGAAGGGACGACGCGGATATCGACGAAGTGGCCCAGAATATCGACAAGCACACAACGGTGACCGCCGGATACTTTCAGGATGAAATCTATCTGACGGACAGGCTCCAGATGACCGCCGGCATCAGGATCGATTATGACGATGATTACGGCGAGGAATATAGTCCCCATGCCGGACTGCTCTTTCGCATAACACCTCAAAGCGAGGCATATGTATCGGCAAACAGGGCACATCGGGCACCCGGCCTGTCGGACCGGTATGTCAAGGTTGTTTACTGGGGCTGTTTGTTCGAGGGAAACCCCGACTTGAAACCTGAAACCGTCACTTCCTATGAAATCGGCTGGCGGCGGCGGTACGGAGAGGGTTTAAAATTTGAACTTACCGGTTTTTATACTAAATTGAAAGACACTTTTGATTTTATGCTGGAACCGGACGGGGTGTTTCGAAATCACAACGTAACAGAGGCAAAAACGTTCGGCGTGGAAAGTTCGATTAAATATGCATTCAACAACCGGATATCCGGAACCCTTTTTTATTCATACACGGATGGAACATATGAGAAATTCCCCCAGAACCCGGCGGTTGAAGGAAACCGGCTGCAATACCTGGCAAAAATCAAGGCCGGTGCGGGTATCAACATGAATTTCCCGGATCGAACGGGCCATTCACTGGTTTGCCGTTACGTGGGAGAACGCTTTGGAGACGCCCAAAACAGCGAAATCAACAAAATGGATGATTATTTTATCGTTGACTGGCATTTGCGGTTCCAGGTGAATGAAAATCTGAGACTGACCGTGAATATCGACAACCTGTTTGACGCTACATACAAAGAATTTCCCAACCTGGAACAGCCGGGAAGGACTTTTTTATTTGGTATGGAAGCGACATTTTGATATAAACCTGGATCATGCAGGATGAAAGGGTTTTTCCAATCGTAAAAATTCGGGCGAAAGGCAAAATCGATGGTAAACCTTGAAACGATCTTTCGGAAATCAACCGATTTTTTCAGAATCGACATCTGGCAGATACGGCTGGCAAGCCTGGATGGTTTGAAATTACTGGGCATTAAGTTCGTACGCATCATCGTTTTGTCCATCCGTGGATTTTATGAGGACAAACTCCCGTTAAGGGCATCGGCCCTGACATTCTATTCCCTCCTCTCCCTCGTGCCGGTACTGGCCATGGCCTTCGGTATCGCCAAGGGATTCGGATTCCAATCCATACTGGAAAAACGTCTCTACGAAAATTTTCCCGGCCAGGAAGAAATGATGGCACGGTTGATGTCTTATGCCAATTCCCTTCTTCAGAGCACAAAAGGCGGCCTGATCGCCGGCATCGGCGTTGCCATCCTGTTCTGGACGGTCGTAAAAGTCCTCGGTAACATCGAACAGTCGTTTAATGACATCTGGGGGATAAAAAGCTCCCGGACCTTCGGCAGAAAGTTCAGCGATTACCTGTCGATGATGCTCATCGGCCCCCTGCTGCTGATCATGTCCGGAAGTGCCACGGTCTTCATTACCACCCAGATCACGTTGATCATGAAAAAGATATCCCTGTTGGGGCTGTTAAGCCCGTTCATTTTTTTTATATTGAAATTTTTACCCTTTGCCCTGTTATGGATACTGTTCACGGTAATTTACATCCTCATGCCAAACACAAAGGTCAGAATCAGATCCGGGTTTTACTCCGGCATCATTGCCGGCACGTTTTATCAACTGGCCCAGTGGATTTACATCAATTTTCAGATCGGTACCTCGCGGTACAACGCCATATACGGCAGTTTTGCGGCACTCCCGTTATTTCTCATCTGGCTTCAGATCAGTTGGATCATCGTTCTGATGGGTGCTGAAATTTCCTTTGCCCATCAGAATGTCGACACCTTTGAGTTCGAACCGGACGCCATAAACATCAGTCCTTTCAGTAAGAAGCTGATCGCATTGCAAATCTCCCATCACCTGGTAAAAAAATTCATCAATGACGAAGCACCCCCGACAGCCGTCGATATTTCCCAAAAATTTGAATTGCCCATACGCCTGACCCGCCAGATTTTAAACGACCTGGTGGAAAGCAGGGTCTTTTCCATCACTCCGGGTAAAAATGAGCATGAACCGGCCTACCAGCCGTCACGGGATGTCAACAAACTGACCATCGGATATATTATCGAAGCCCTGGACCACCGGGGAAGCAGCGGAATTCACATAAAGGAATCGGAAGAGATAAAAGTGCTCGCCGAAACCCTTGAAGTCTTTAGTGAAAAGATTAAGAATGCGCCCGAGAACAAACTGCTTAAGGATATCTGACATTCAGACCGCTTACACAAGGGGCTTTGCTTTCGACCCTTTCTCTTGGGAATTCAAAATTCCACATATGCAAAAGCCTGCCAATGGAGATTTTCGACCGAAACGGTTTAATACCAAGTGCCTGTAAGACAGGCCTGCATGAACGGCATAATGTCGCACGAATTTATTATTGACCCGGTACACGGGTTTCAGATATGAGCATTCAAAGCATTCAATTCCAAAGCACCGTGTATCTGGTATGGATCCATATCTTTTAACTCAAGAAAAAACCGAGAGGCACATTCTATTCCGATAACAAACAGACAGGATATTAAAGGAGGACTTGATGGGACCGCTGAAAGGAATCAAAATTATCGAGATTGCGGGAATCGGGCCGGGACCCTTCTGTGCCATGATGCTGGCGGACATGGGAGCGGATATCATTCGCGTGGATCGAAAAGGCAATCCGGGCATGGGAAAATTTGACGTGCTCAACCGGGGACGGCGCTCTGTGGCCGTAGATCTGAAAAATCCCGCCGGTGCGGAACTGGTGTTGAAACTGATTGAAAAGGCGGATGGATTGCAGGAAGGTTTTCGCCCGGGCGTCATGGAAAAACTGGGACTTGGCCCCGACGTATGTCTCGATCGCAACCCCCGGCTGGTATACGGCCGCATGACCGGATGGGGACAGGAAGGACCCATTGCCCAAGCTGCCGGCCATGACATCAACTATATATCATTATCCGGCGCCCTTCACGCCATCGGCAATTCCGGTGGAAAGCCGGTCCCGCCGCTGAACCTCGTGGGAGATTTCGGCGGCGGCGGGATGCTTCTTGCCTTCGGCATGGTCTGCGGTCTCCTGGAGGCAAAGACATCGGGAAAAGGCCAGGTGATTGATGCAGCCATGGTGGACGGTTCTGCCGTTTTGATGGCCATGATGTACGGCATGCAAGCCGCCGGCATGTGGTCCGAGGAACGGGGAACCAACATGTTGGACACGGGCGCTCACTTTTATGATACCTATGAAACCGCCGACGGAAAGTACATTTCCATCGGGTCCATCGAACCCCAGTTTTATGCCCTGTTGCTGAAACTGGGGAAAATTGAAGACCCGGAATTCCAAAACCAGCATGACCGATCAAAATGGCCGGAACTGAAAGAAAAAATTGCCGGCGTATTTAAAACCAAGACCCGGGACGAATGGTGCGACATCATGCTGGGATCCGATGTCTGCTTTGCACCGGTACTCTCCATGAAAGAAGCCATGAACCATCCCCATAACGTGGCCCGGAATTCTTTTGTGGAAATCGACGGCATCAAACAGCCGGCACCGGCACCGCGTTTCAGCAGAACAAAGGCCCGAATCCAGGGACCGCCGCCAAATCCCGGGGAACACAATGAATCCGCACTGGCGGACTGGGGGCTGTCGGATAAAGAAATCGGTGATTTAAAAAACAGCGGCGTCATTTAATCATAAGGATTCCGGGATTCAAATGAAATGCTTGAATCCCGGATCGCCTGCCCTCGGACAATTGGGTACAGGAACCCTTTTTAAAATCGAACATACTGATATTAAAAGGTTAACATCTATGGAAATCCTCGCATTCAACGGAAGCCCGCGAAAAGACGGAAACACGTCCAACATCATCAAGGCGATGCTGGAAGGCGCACGGTCCGCCGGAGCGGAAACGACGGAAATCAGGCTTCACGACATAGATTTAAAAGGATGCATGGGCTGTTTAAGCTGCCGTACCGAACCCGGGGTATGCAAGCAGAAGGATGACCTTTCCCCATACCTGGAGGCCATGAAAACCTGCGGCGGTATTATCGTGGGAAGCCCTATTTACATGTATCACATTACCGGTCAGATGAAAATTTTCGTTGACCGCTGTTATTCGCTGTACACCCCCGGCGATGAAATCGGGCAATACGGCACGGCCATTCCCCCCGGTAAGACTTACGCTCTGGTTACCTCCCAGGGTCACCCGGACCCAGACCGGTTTCACAAGGCCGTTCGATGGCTTGCCGGGATGACGGGCAGTGGTTTCGGTTACAACGAAGTAGGGAGAATCGTCCATGTCAACAGCCATATGGAACCGGCAAAAGACAGCAGTGCCGTTCTTGAAAAAGCGCAAAAAATCGGCCGTGCCCTGGTGGAAAAAAGCAAATAGCCCGTATGGCTTGGTCCGTTGTCGTGCACGGCTGTTTAAACGGGATTAGATGATACACGTTACCCGTTTCATATCCATTGACGAAAAAGAAATAAAGCTGGAATTCATCCGGTCATCCGGGCCCGGGGGTCAGAATGTCAACAAGGTATCCACGGCTGTTCTGCTGCGTTTTGATGTTAAAAACTCACCTTCTCTTCCGGATACCGTTAAATCCAGGCTGATTCGACTGGCGGGGAAACGCGTGTCTGCAGACGGGATCCTGAATATCAAGGCCCAGTCCTCCCGAACCCAGGAACAGAACAGGAAAGAGGCCGTATCCCGCCTGATCCGATTGATTGAAAAAGCGGCTGAACAATCAAAGCCCCGGTTGAAGACGAAACCGTCTCTGGCAAAAAAACAGCGACGGTTGGAAATGAAACACCATCGAAGCAAAATAAAGCAGATGCGGAGAGCGGTTAATAAAGACACATATTAAAATCAGGTCATATGAACAACCCGGAAGGCTGTCCCTCAACAATCATCGGGGTTATTTCAGACACCCACGGTCACATGGCACCTGAAATTCCCCGGATATTTGAAGATGTGGATATCATTCTCCATGCCGGAGATATCGACAGTCCTGAAATATTGAAATTACTGGAGGCTATTGCCCCGGTTATCGCCGTTCGTGGAAACATGGACCGGGGAGACTGGACTCAAAATTTGTGTAAAACCGAACTGGTGGAAATAAGAAACGTTGGATTGTACGTGGTCCATGATCTTTATAACCTGGATATCGATCCGGAAGCCATCGGCGTCCGGGTAGTTGTTTACGGACATACGCACCAGGCCAAGATTCATGAAAATAGACAGGTGATGTTTATCAACCCGGGAAGCGCCACCCTGCCCCGTAATGGTACGTCGCCTTCCGTTGCCGTGATTTCCATTTGCAATAAACGACTGGTCCCGCGGATAATTCACTTAAACGGGTAGGCAAGGATCTGATTGATAAAAGGAAAAATGAACCGCGTTAAAAGTCACCTTCCCTGGATCGCCGGGCTTCTGTCCGGTATTTTATTCATGGCCCTGCTCGCGGTCCGCTTAGATATTTTTACGATTAACAAAACTCCGGAACCCCATCGCGCAACAACAGCGGCGGACAGGGAATCCTGGATGGATATCTTCAGAAAAGATCAAAAGATCGGGTACACTTACCGCTGCCTGTCGAACACAGGAACCGGTTTTCAACTTCACGACAATACCTACCTCAGGCTCAACGTTATGGGTATGATCCGGGATATGCGGATTCAAACCACGGCCCTTTTAAACGAAGATTTCTCATTGTCTTCGTTTACCTTTTTTCTGGGATCCGGGCTTTTTGACGTCTCTGCGCACGGCCATGTAACGGGTAAAAACCTGCATGTTTTTATCAACGGGCAGGAAAATACATTTCAATTAAAAGAACCTGTTTTTCTGCTTCCCGGCATTTTTGATGCAACTGCAGTAAAATCCCTGTCACCCGGCGACACCACCACGTTTTATGTATTTGACCCGGCTACTATGGACAGAAGCCCGGTCCATGTAACCCTGGAAGGAAACGAAACCTTGACCTTCATGGGAAAACCCGTCAAGACAGCCCGCTATGCTATCGAATACATGGGGCTGACCCAAACAGCATGGATTGATGAAAAGAGCGACGTTGTACAAGAAACGGGACTTATGGGCATCAAAATGGTGAAAAGCACAAAGAAAGCTGTTTTAGAGGGGTTTCACGATGCAGCCACGGATGATTTGACGGAATCGATTTCCGTTGCCGCAAACATGCACATCACGGACCAGAAAAAGCTTGAGACGCTCATTCTGAAAGTAGATGGTGTTGGTGATCTCTTTTTCCTTGATGGTGGAAGACAGGTCTTTAAAAACGGTATTCTCACCATTGTCAAGGAAATTATTACCCGGTCAATGGATGTATCCGTACCAGAAGCCGGCCCGTTTCTTCAACCCACCCTCACCATCCGGTCCGACCATCCGAAAATAAGGCAACTGGCAACAAGCCTCGTTCCGGCGGGCACTCCCCATTTGGAGGCCATCCATAAAATCATGGCATGGATGAATGAAAATATTGAGAAACGCCCGGTCATTTCCATTCCCAATGCATTGAAGACGCTTGAAAACCGGATGGGAGACTGCAATGAATACGCTGTCTTATTTGCCGCCCTGGCCAGGTCCGTGGGAATACCCACCCGGGTTGAGGCCGGCCTCGTTCATCTGAACGGCCGTTTTTATTATCACGCATGGAATGTTGTCCGGCTGGGAGACTGGATAACCGTGGATGCCCTCATGGAACAGATACCTGCGGATGTGACCCACATTCGCCTGGTAAGGGGCGACGGAATGAATCAACTGGATCTGGTCCATGCCATCGATTCAATCCGGTTAAATATTCTGGAGGCGCGATGATGATTCATCTTTCGAACCTGTCAAAATATTTCGGCCGAACCAAGGCTGTTGACAACATCAATTTAAAAATTTCCAGGGGCGAAATTTTCGGATTTATCGGGCCCAACGGCGCCGGGAAAACCACTACCATTAAAATGATGGGCGGCATCATGGCGCCGTCGGAAGGTTCGGTGGTCATTGACGGCACGAACATGGCCTATGAACCTGAAAAGGCAAAACTCAAAATCGGTTTGATACCGGACAGGCCCTTCCTGTACGACAAACTCACCGGCATGGAATTTTTAAAATTTATTTCCGATATTTACGGCGTTAACACCTCGGATTTCAATAAAAAAGCCCATGCCCTGCTGTCGATGTTTTCCCTTGAGGAACGCAGCGATGAACTGATTGAATCCTATTCACACGGCATGAAGCAACGGCTCATTATGGCCGGCGCACTTATCCACGACCCATTGGTGATTATCGTGGATGAACCCATGGTGGGCCTTGATCCCAAGGGCATTAAAATGGTGAAAGACCTGTTTCGCCGGCTTTCGGAAAAAGGGACAACCGTATTCATGTCCACCCATACCCTGAAGCTGGCGGAGGATATTTGTCACAGGATCGGAATTATTCACCAGGGCAGGCTCATCGCAACCGGTACGGTCGATCAACTGAAGGAACAGATGAATATCGACAAAGCAGACCTGGAAGAAGTCTTTTTCAGGTATACGAATTAATCTTATGAGCGCTGTTGTGTCATTACTGAAAATCAGATTATGGACCTTTAAAAATAAAGGGCGCAGTAAAAAACGCTGGGTTAAAATCGGTGTCTTTGCCGGCGCAGGCGGTCTTTTATGGATCGGTATCTTCGAAGTTACCCTCCGGGTTTTATTCTATATCAAAAGCATAGAAGACATCGGCGATATTCTGGCTTATAAGCTCTTGTCCATGATCATTCTGACATTCTTTTCCCTGCTGATATTCAGTTCGATCCTTACTTCCTTATCCAAGCTGTTTTTAAGCAGGGACCTGCATCTGGTTCATGCCCTGCCGGTTCGGCATGAAAACGTTTTTTTGGCCAGATGGATCGAAAGCACCATTGACAGTTCCTGGATGGTGATTGTCTATACCATTCCCGTGCTGATTTCTTACGGTGTTGCTTTCCGGCCGGGACTGTTTTTTTACGCAAATATTTTCCTGTCGCTTTTTCCCCTGTGCATCATTGCATCCGGATTAAGCGCCCTGACCGTAATGGTGGTGGTCATCCTCCTGCCGGCCAGCAGGATCCGCAGTGTGTTCGTGTTTCTCGGATTATTCATGTTCGTCGTCTTATATGTCGCCTTTCGGCTCCTCAAACCGGAAAGACTCGTGGACCCGGAAGCATTTGCCACCACACTGCTCTACCTGCAAAGTCTCAGAACGCCATCTTCCCCCCTTCTTCCGAGCACATGGATATTCGACGGTTTATCGGCATCCCTTAGAAACGATATCACCGGCAGCCTGTTTCACCTGGCGATTTCATGGAGTGGTTCCCTGTTTTTCGTATTTGCAAACCTGTTTTTGGCAAAGCTGTTATATTTCAAGGGGTTTTCAAGGTCACAGGTATCGGCGGTCAAACTGTTCAAAGGTCGCAAAGATCGGTTAAGCCGGATATTTTTTTTCTTTCCGGGACCCACACGCGCCTTTCTTGTTAAGGAAATCAGGATATTCAGGAGGGATCAGACCCAGTGGTCCCAAATTTTTCTGATCGGTGCCCTGGTTGCCATCTATGTGTACAATTTTCACGTTCTGCCCCTGGAAAAATCCCCCATCGAAACCGTATACCTTCAAAACCTGTTTTCATTTTTAAACATGGCCCTGGCCGCATTCGTCCTGACCGCCGTAACAGCCCGTTTCGTATTTCCCTGTATCAGCATCGAGGGAAATTCGTTCTGGCTTGTCAAATCGAGCCCCATTTCCATCCGTTCGTTTCTTATGATAAAATTTTTAATTTACCTCTGGCCCCTGTTACTGCTGGCACAAATTCTGATTATTACCACCAATCTGTTGTTAAAGGTGACACCGTTTATGATGATATTGTCCAGTTTTACCCTGTTGTTCCTGACCCCCGGTGTCGTATCCATCGGCATCGGACTGGGGGCGGCTTATCCGGATTTCTCCACTGAAAATCCCAATCAGGTCGTGACCGGCTTCGGGGGCCTGGTGTTTATGCTGTTCTCCGCCGCCTTCATCGGCGCGATCATCATTATCGAAGCCGGTCCTGTGTATGCGCTTTTTATGTCCCGGCTTAAAAATTACCCGCTGTCCTTGTGGCAATGGGCCTGGATCATCGGGTCATTTACCGCCAATATGATCATCTGTGTTTTCGTCACCATTTTCTTCTTCAGGTTCGGTGAAAAACGACTGAGGATTCACCTGCCTCTCCAAGGCGGTGAGTCCACAACCGTCGTAAGATAAAAAGGGTTTATCGGGTTCGCATGAAATACGATTTCCTGATCATTCATCAAGGCGCCCTGGGAGATCTTATCCTGACCCTTACCGCCGTGAATCAGGCCCTGGCTGAAAAACCGGCAGGTATTTTCTGCAGGTCCGGATTCATACCGCTGATGCGGCATCTGAACATTTCCGAACAGCTCTATTCTGTTGAAGACCGGAATTTTTCCAAGCTGTTCGAGGATATCCCGTCATCCCGGTATTCATCTCTGTTTCAGCCATACAACCATATCCTGTTGTTTTCCAATTCATCAATTTTATTAAAAAATATTAAATCACTTACCCGCGCTCACGTTCATCAGATACCACCGCGACCCGATCCGGATCACCGAATCCATGTGGTTGATTTTCTGGTTCAGCAACTGGATGCGATATTTTTCCATAAAAAATCCCTCCGGCATGACACGCACCCTGCAAAACCCTTTAAATCCTCCCGGGTTGACGGACGTATACTGATTCACCCGGGCTCGGGAAGCTATCGAAAAAACTGGCCCCTTGATAATTTTGTACAAATTTACAGGGTATTACGCCAAAATAAAATCAGCACAAAGTGGGTGACCGGACCTGCAGAAAGAGAAAAAGTCGAGGAATTAAAAAAATTCGGCATCAAAGAAAAAGACATCTATTCTAACGACAACCTGGTTCAGTTCTGCCGCCGGTTGCGCAACACGGGCCTCTTTATCGGCAATGATTCCGGGCTGAGTCACTTGGCGGCATATTGCGGAACACCTGTTATGACCATTTTCGGTCCCTCGGATCCCATTCGCTGGCGACCCGTGGGACCCGATGTAACCATTGTACCGCCCGACACCCCATGTATCCCCTGTTTTGAAAGAAAATTCCGGGAGTGCGACCGGCCTGAATGCTTCAGCGGGGTCACCGTGGAAAAAGTTCTTAAACAAATGAAAAGCCGTTGTTGGATTTGACAATCCACCGTCGTTTCCTATATTATGACACCCCGTTATTCATACAACTTGCCGGAAATTGGAATAGATATGACACAGAAAAACAGTACCGCAAAATCAGCCGCCATATTGATCGTGGATGATGAAAAACCCATTCGCCAGCTCCTCTGCGATATCCTGGAAATGGAAGGCTACCGCTGTTTAATGGCCCGGGATGCCACAGCCGCAAGAGAAATGCTGGAAAACAACGATATCACCCTGATCTTAAGCGACATCAATATGCCGGGGGAATCCGGACTGGACTTCATCCGGTTTGTTTTTGACGAATACAAGGATATCGCCGCCATCATGGTGACTGCAATGGACGATACAAACCTTGCCGAAAGGCTCTTTGAAATCGGCGTTTACGATTACATCACCAAGCCGATTACCCGAAGCGGCGTATTGATCAGCGTTTCAAACGCCTTAAATCGACGGTCCCTTGAAATCTCCAACAGGACATACCGCGACGGACTGGAAAAAATGGTTGAAGAACGGACAACATCCATTAAAAATATTATGGAAAAGCTTCGCAAAACCATTGACGGCATCATCCATACCATCGCCCTGACAGTGGAAACACGGGACCCCTATACGGCCGGCCACCAGCGTCGCGTCGCCGACCTGGCCCGCGCCATTGCCATCGAGATGAAACTGCCGGACGAGTCGGTGGAGGGAACCTATCTGGCCGGTCTGATACACGACCTGGGAAAAATTTCCATTCCGGCGGAAATTTTAAGCAAACCCGGAATGTTGTCAAAAAACGAGTTCAACCTGATCAAGGAACATCCCCAAATCGGATACGATATATTACGGGACATCGAATTCCCCTGGCCCATTGCAGAAATCGTATTTCAACACCACGAACGGCTTGACGGCTCAGGATACCCTCAAGGCCTGAGTAAAGACGACATCCTGCTCGAGGCAAGAATTATCGCCGTTTCAGACGTGGTTGAAGCCATTGCATCACACCGGCCATACCGTGCCTCCCTGGGAATTGATATCGCCATGGACGAAATTTCAAAAAATATGGGTACCCTCTATGATCCGACAATAACGAAAGCCTGTCTTAAACTGTTTTTACAAAAAGGTTATCATCTCTGACACATGTGCCCGGACCGCTTGTCCGGGTGGATCGTTTTTCGTTTTTATCAGATGTTTTCCAGGTACGGATTAATTAAATCCTCAACGAAATTCAACCCCCGGTATCACCTTGAACCCTCCTTGCCTCACCGCTCCAGCGTATGGCTGCCCTGCTGTTTTTCAACTGCCGGCCCGGAAACTCCGTGTCTTTAATGGATCCCTCTGATGGATCGCTACGCCGTCCGGTTATTGAAAAGGATTGCAAAAAGATTCACATAAATGGTAGTTTAATATTCTCATATCCAGTATCAGGAAATATATAGCCGTATTGATTCCTGCAAAAAAAATAAGGCACACCATAAAAAAATTATGATTCGGGTCGAATTCAAAAAATTTATTACCGCATGGGTAATGTTTTTTCTGCTGCCGGCTTTAACACTGACGGCCTACGATTCATATGCCCGGGACAGGTACGGTAAAAAACCCGTTACAGCACCTGCAGAGGGATTAAAAATTCACTGGTATGAAAGTTCCTTAAAAAAAGAGGCATGGATGGCAATGGATGAAATTGCCGTTTATCCGAAAAAACGATACGCTGGTTTGATCAATACAGATGATGTGAGAAAAAAATTTCATGCAACAGCAACCATCCATGAAAAGAATGATTATGCCGTTTATCTGAAAAGTACCCAGCCTTTCACGCTAGACGGTATTCAAAGCAAAATTTCTTCCCTGCAGGAAATTGAGGGCATTTCCCTGGCAAGCCCTGTTTTTTACACGTCGCCTGAAAAAGAGCCGGCTACCCGAATGGTGCTCACCGGGGGAATTATCGTCAGATACCCCCATGACTTTTCGCAGGAGCGGATCCGGACCCTGGAAGATAAATTTGGCCTGTCTGAAAAGAAATCCATCGGCTTTCATAAGAACACCTACCTTTATGAATTACATCATGCCATGGATTCTCTTGATACGGCAAACCGCCTGCAGTTATCCGGTGAGGTGATGTATGCGTATCCCAACTGGGTTCGCGGCCGGGCAAAGCGATCCCTTCCCGATGACCCGCTTTTTCCCGACCAATGGCATCTTTATAATACCGGTCAGGGCGGCGGAACCGCAGGTGAAGATGTAGACATTATCTCCGTGTGGGATGATTATATCGGAACACCAAACGAAATTATCGCCATCGTGGATGACGGTTTGGAAATAAATCACGAAGATTTAAGGGATAACGTGATTCCCGACCTCAGTTGGGATTACACGGAAAAGGATCCGGACCCGACCGCCGGTGAGCATGGGACCAGTTGTGCCGGCGTGGCTGCGGCAAGGGGATATAATCTCATCGGTGTCACAGGCGCGGCACCCAACTGCGGACTTGTCGGATACAGGCTGCTGGATTCAATGACCGACGCAAATGAAGCCGATGCCCTGTCCCGAAACAACACCGTTGTAGATATATACAGCAACAGTTGGGGACCCTACGATGACGGGAGAAGACTTGAGGGTCCGGGACCCCTTTCCCGTGAGGCACTGATTAACGGCGTTACCTCTGGAAGAGACGGCCTTGGCAGTATTTTTGTCTGGGCAGGGGGCAATGGCTGGAATACAGACAACTCCAATTATGACGGATATGCGAATTCCCGGTATACCATCGCAGTGGCAGCCTCCACAAATTACGGAACCCGGTCGTATTACTCGGAAAAAGGCGCCAACATCCTGGTCAATGCCCCTTCAAGCGGCGGATCCCTGGGTATCACCACCACGGATCGCACAGGATACGACGGGTATAATGAATATGGAGACTATACGGACTCATTCGGCGGTACTTCATCTGCAACGCCACTGGTATCCGGGATCGTGGCATTGATGCTCCAGGCAAATCCCGGTTTGACCTGGCGCGATGTCCAGCACATCCTGATCTCGACGGCTGAAAAAAATGATCCGGACGAAAGCGGTTGGACAGAAAACGGGGCGGGGTTTCCCATCAATTATAAATACGGATTCGGCAGAATTGACGCGGATTCGGCAGTTGAAAGCGCCCTGTTGTGGACCACCGCCGACACGGAAACGAGTATCGAAATCACCTCCACTCCCGACCTGGCCATACCCGACAATGATGAAACCGGTATTTCAGATACGGTTTTCATCGACGAGGATATCAGTATCGAGTTTGTCGAAGTATTTTTTACCGCATCGCATCCTTTCTGGGCCGATCTTGAAATAACGCTGATATCTCCCGATGGAACAGGAAGCATATTGGCCGAGCAGCACAATGTAATGACAGTATACTCCCAATACGACAACTGGCCGTTCGGCACGGTTCGACATTACGGTGAAAAATCCGGCGGCAACTGGACCCTCCAGGTTAAAGACCTGGCATCGGCAGATACCGGAACTTTTCAATCCTGGACCCTGAAAATTTACGGCACCCCCTCAGGCCCAGGCGCCGACCTGGCCATCTCAACATCAGATGACCCTGATCCGGTTATCTCGGGCCAGAGCATCACTTATACGCTTAACATTTCAAATAACGGACCGGAAAGCGCCTCCAACGTCATTTTAAAAGATGTTCTGCCGAAAGCCATTCAACAAGCCTCATATTCAACAGACAGCGGCGGAACCTGGAGGACCTGGCCCGGCACCCTGAATATCGGCGCATTGGGATACCAGGACGTAAAAGAAGTGCTTATCAGAGGAACCGTCGATGCAGGAACAGCCACGGGCTCAATTTCCAATACCGCCCGGGTTATCTCCCACGTATATGATCCGGACAAGACAAACAACAGCCATACCCAAAACACCCTTGTCGAGGCCGTATCCGATCTGTCTATAACCGTCACTGATTCCCCTGATCCGGTTGCTGCCGGAGAAGTGGTTACGTATATGCTTTCCATTGAAAATAAAGGACCGAGTTCCGCATCGAATCTCATCATGACCAACACCTTGCCGGAAAATACCGGGTTTGTTTCCGCGTCAGGGCCGGAATGGGCCTGCAGTGAAGAAAACGGTGTTGTCGAATGTATCAGACCGTACCTGGACCCCGGCAATACTGCAACCATCTCCATAACAATTACTGCGCCGAATAGTGCCCGGGAATTGACCGACACTGCAACCATATCATCAGACAACACAGACCCGGAGCCGGGTGACAACACTTCGGTTGCCTTAACGACGGTATTTGACAGTTCCGATCTTTCAGTTATCAAGGTTGATACGCCGGACCCGGTTGTCGCGGGCGAAATGATTACCTACACTCTTACCGTCAGCAATTCCGGGCCTTCTGATGCAACCGGCGCAGTGTTGTCGGACATCCTGCCCAATGTTATTCAAAATCCGGAATTTTCAGTAAATGGCGGCACAGACTGGGCGGCCTGGTCTGGTTCGGTATCACTTGGCGGAATAATCTCCGGTGACGGTAAAGAAGTACTCATCAGGGGTATTGTAGATCATGCTGAAACCGGAACACTTCTGAATTCCGCTTCCATAAATTCCGATGTGCATGATCCTGACCCGGGCAACAACACGGCATCTCAAAGCACCGCCGTGGTAGCTGATGCCGACTTAGCCGTTACCAAGGCGGCAGACAGCGACACGGTCACGGCGGGTGAACCGGTCGGCTATGCCATCACGGTCACCAATGCCGGGCCCAGCACGGCTGTGCAGGTCATTGTCCGGGACGTCCTGCCGGAAGCCCTTGCCGATGCTGCCGCAGCCGGTGACGGCTGGACCTGCACCGTGGAAAACCAAACGCTCGAATGTACCCTGGACCGGCTGGATCCCGGTCAGAGCGCTTCTGTTGACCTGTCGGCCGTTGCACCGGACCAGGGACAAACCATCGTCAACACCGCCGGCGTAACCGCGGCAACACCGGATTCCGTACCCGCCAACAACAGCGACGACGCAACAGTATCGGTGACGCCTTCCGCCGACCTGGCACTGACCAAAACCGCGGACCCGGACCCGGCAGTCGCGGGCGAGTCACTGACTTACACGCTGACCCTTCACAACAACGGCCCGTCTGATGCTGACAGCGCCGTTGTTACCGATAACCTGGCGCCGGGCCTGGTGAGCCCGTCCTTTTCCATTGACAACGGCGCCACGTGGAATCCCTGGACCGGATCTGTTGACGCGGGAAATATCGCGGCCGGAGAAACCGTCCCGGTCCTCATCCGGGCATTGGTCAGCCCGGATGCGACAGGCGATCTGGTCAACACCGCATCGGTTACTGCCGCCACTGATGATCCTGACCCGGGCAACAACACGGCATCTCAAAGCACCGCCGTGGTAGCTGA
>CAYLRU010000010.1:37369-70539 GCA_964386565.1 uncultured Desulfobacteraceae bacterium
ACGCCTTCCGCCGACCTGGCACTGACCAAAACCGCGGACCCGGACCCGGCAGTCGTGGGCGATATCATTACTTACACGCTGACCCTTCACAACAACGGCCCGAGCAACACCACTGACATCCAAATAATGGATGAACTCCCCGAAGAACTTGTCTTTTTAGAACAAGACGGCGGAGACGCGTTTGATCCAGACACACATACCTGGCAAATCAACATCCTGGACAACAGCAGCCAGGCTGAAATCCACATCTCAGCCTTGGTCAGACGTGCCGGAAACATTATCAACACAGCCCGTATAATCAGCTCGGCAGTTGAGGATCCGGATGAAGAAAACGATTCCGCCACTGCCGTTATCCATATTCCTTTTCAAAAAGGGGACGTAAACGGTGACGGTGTTCTGAATCTTGCGGATATTATCGTTATTTTGCAGGAAATGAGCAGGATATATTCACAGGAAGGAACGAACAAGGCTGCTGACATTGACGGCGACGGCCGAATCGGTATGGCCGAGGCGGTATATTTATTACAATTGATAGGAGATATTCGGCAGACCGGGTTATAAGCCGGTCTGATACAAATTAAACCCCCTGTCGGAGTCCCCCCATGACGTGTCGGGGGAATACACCTGCTGTTACGATTTATACATGGTTTTTTACTTTGACATAAAATATTTTTCCGTGAACGTTTTTCTTCCGATCCTGGCGATTTTTGTTTTTTCTTCATGTGTTGAACCGGCGTTTTCCGAGACATCGCCCCATGAAAAATATGAAATATCAACCGGTCATCTGCAGGAAACGGATTACCGAATTCAATGGTATGAGGGATCTGTAAAAAAGCAGGCATGGATGGCGGCCGATGAGATAGCACTTTTCCCGAAAAAAGGATCTCACGGCCATATCGATATTTCGGAAATTCGAAAAATATACCAGGCAACGGCTGAAATATATGAACAAAACGATTTTGTGACCTATATAAAAAGCGGCGAGCCCTTCAAACCGGAAGCAATTGGAAAAAAACTATCATCCTTATACGAAGCTGAAACCATTGGCTTTGCAGGCCCGGTTTTCTACATCTCCCCTGAAAAAGAACCAGGCGACCGGGTGGTAATGACCGGAAAGCTTGTCGTGCGGTATCCCGCAGATTACACAAAACGTCAAATCCAGGCCATTGAAGCGGCATACGGTCTGGCAGAAAAAACAATCATCGGGTTTCAGAAAAACACCTGTCTTTACGAACTGAACAATGCCTTGAAAGCGGTGAATATCGCCAATCAAATGCATGGTAACGGACACATCTTGTACGCATATCCCGACCGGCTTCGGGAACGAACAAAACGATCCGTTCCCAACGATCCACTTTTCCCCGACCAATGGCACCTGGAGAATACCGGTCAGGGAGGAGGTGTTGCCGGAGAAGACGTGGACATCATTACTGTCTGGAATAATTACAGGGGCACATCAAATGAAATTATCGCCATTGTGGATGACGGACTGGAAATCAATCACGAAGATTTAAGGGACAATATCATTCCAGACCTCAGTTGGGATTATTCCGGAAACGATTCAGATCCCACGGCCGGGGACCATGGAACCTGCTGTGCCGGAGTCGCCGCCGGCAGAGGGTATAATGCCGTCGGCATAACGGGTGCAGCCCCTAATTGCGGCCTCGCAGGATACCGGCTGTTAGACGCGTTGACCGATGAAAATGAAGCCCTTGCGTCAACCCGAAACAACGATATCGTGGACATTTACAGCAACAGTTGGGGACCGTATGACGACGCAAAACGGCTTGAAGGACCCGGCCCCCTCATGTTGGATGCGCTGGCCAGGGGCGTGGAAAACGGAAGGGGCGGGCTGGGAAGTATTTTTGTCTGGGCCGGCGGGAACGGGTATGACAGCGATAATTCCAACTACGACGGGTATGCCAATTCGCGTTATACGATTGCCGTGGCCGCTTCCACGAACTACGGGACACGATCGTCCTACTCGGAAAAAGGTGCCAATATTCTGGTTAATGCACCCTCGGACGGAGGGTCTTTGGACATTACAACCACCGATCGTACAGGATCGGAAGGATACGAAAAAGAAAATTACACCGACTCGTTCGGCGGCACATCGTCCGCGACCCCATTGGTTTCGGGCATTATCGCCCTGATGCTCCAGGCCAATCCCGACCTGACCTGGCGGGATGTTCAGCATATCCTTGTTTCAACAGCCGAAAAAATTGACCCGGATGATGGAGATTGGTGCTTTAATGCCGCGGGTTATCACATCAACCACAAGTACGGATTCGGCAGAGTTGATGCGGATTCGGCAGTTGAAAGCGCCCTGTTGTGGACCACCGCCGACCCGGAAGCGGTTGTCGAAATAACCTCCAGCCCCAATCTTGCCATTCCGGACAATAACGAAGACGGGGTTTCGGATACGGTCCATATAAACGACAATCTCCATATCGAATTTGTTGAAGTCTATTTTACCGCGTCGGATCACACGTATTGGGGAGACCTGGAGATCACACTGATATCGCCGGGCGGAACCCATAGTATCCTGGCGGAAAAACACCGGAGCAGAAGCACCAGCGTTTATGACAACTGGTGTTTCGGTACTATTCGACATTATGGAGAAACGTCCGGGGGAAACTGGACCCTTCTTGTCAGGGACCTGGAACCATTGGATTCGGGTACGCTGGAATCCTGGACATTGAAAATTTACGGTACGCCGATCAATGCGGAGGCTGATTTGAATATTACTATAATGGATGCTCCTGATCCGGCAATTGCCGGAGAAAGTATCACGTATACGATAAGTATCTTTAATGACAGCCCATCGGATGCTGTCAACGTCATTTTAAAAAACTACCCGGAAAAATCCATTAAACAGGTTGTTTACGCTGTTGACGGCGATACGTTATGGAAGCCCTGGCCGGGGTCTCTGAATCTGGGAACGATTTCCGGCCTGGATGGAAAGACAGTGCTCCTCCGGGGCTCAATAGACCCGTCTGCCGGGGCATCAATCATAAACACCGCAAAAGTCATCTCGCGAACCATTGACCCTGACAGGACAAACAACACTGTCGTTGAAACCACGGAAATCAATCCGCCACGGACAACAGGAGATCTGAATGGAGACGGAACCCTGAACCTGGAGGACCTGGTCACGGCTGTTCAGGTTATGACCGGCATTAATTCGGCATTAGAGATGGATACGGCCGACGATATTGACGGTGACGGCAAAATAGGTATGGCCGAGGCGATATTTATCATGCAGGCTGTTGGAGATATCCGATAGATCTTTAAATTATCCTGGTGATCGTCACTCAATGTTTGCATTTTACCCTGAAATAAAAAATCGATTCGTTTCAGGACAATAAATAACGAAAAATGATATTGCAAAAATTCATCCGACCCTTTATGAAGTTTTATTTATAAGATCAACGAGTAAACAGGCAGATCATCGGGATTTTGTATGAACACAAAACTTCAATGGATGAAAGGCAACACCATTGTTGAAAACTGACAATATCGCATGAATGGCTCCCCTGCTGAAACCTGCAATTTTTTTTATCCAAATTCAATGTTAAGGAAGCGAAAATGATATTCGACTTTGAAGGCAAGTCACCCGAAATCGGAACAGGCTCGTATATCAGTGATTCAGCCAGAATTATCGGTGATGTCCTTGTCGGTGATAATTGTTACGTCGGACATGGCGCCGTTCTTCGGGGAGACTTGGGAAGGATTATGGTGGAAAACAACTGTTCCATTGAAGAGGGGGTAATCATTCATGCACCACCGGAAGGAATCTGTCGTATCGGCGAGTCGGTTACCTTAAACCATGGTGCCATCATCCACGCCCAACGAATCGGAAATTATGCCGTTATCGGAATGGGCGCCATCCTGGGCCTTTTTTCACAAATCGGCAAATGGACCATCGTAGCCGAAGGAGGCATCGTCCGCATGCGGCAAATCGTTCCCGAAAACCTTGTTATAGCCGGAAACCCCGCACAGGCCATTCGGGAAATATCGGAATCCGATAAGGAATTGCGGCTGAAAGAAAAAACGCTTTACAGTGAACTGGCCCGGAAATATCTAAACGGTAAAATGAAACGAATATCCTGATCAAAATCCCTTGAAAGGAACACATCACATGAATCGCGTAGCGGAAAAAATCGCCCTGGTTACGGGGGCGGCTCAGGGACTGGGCGAAGCAGCATCACGAATGCTGGTAAAGGAAGGTGCCATGGTGGCACTGACGGACATCAATTTTGAAGGGGTACAATCCGTCGCTGATTCTTTAGGAGACGCAGCCATTGCCATAAAGCACGACGTAACAGATGAAGCGCAATGGAAAAAAGTCCTTATGGAAACCGTGGATTATTTCGGTGGTCTGAATATCCTTGTCAACAATGCCGGTATTTCATCCGGTGAAAGCATTGAAGACATCAGTTTTGAAAACTGGAAAAAAATACATGCAGTTGATTTGGACAGCGTTTTTTTGGGGTGCAAATATGCGATCCCGTATATAAAAGATTCCGGGGGAGGTTCCATCATCAACATTTCATCCATTTCCGGAATCATCGCAGGCCACAATACAGTGGCATACAACTCTGCCAAGGCAGCGGTGCGGCATATGACAAAATCGGTCGCCCTTCACTGTGCAAAACATAAATACAACATCCGCTGCAATTCCGTTCATCCTGTTTTCGTGAAAACACCGATTTTGGACCGACTTGTCGATATGTTCGGAAAAGAAGAAGCCTATGCCAAACTCGCACGCCAAATTCCACTGGGACATATCGGTGAGCCGGATGACGTGGCATATGCGGTTGTCTATCTGGCTTCGGATGAATCGAAAATGATGACCGGCGCTGAAATCGTCATCGACGGCGGAATAAGCGCCATGTAAAAAGCCCCCCTTAAATAATTTACCCAAACGAATATTTTCGTCCCAAGGGAACAGGAGGAAGCATCATGAGCCGGCAGGAAGATAACGTCAGGATTGTCAGGACGACATCTGCATTCGATTGTGGCGGACGTTGCCCGTTGCGCCTTCATGTCAAAGACGGCGTCATTATCCGGGTTGAAGGCGACGATGCAAAAGAGCCCGACGATCAGCTGAGAACATGTTTGAGATGCCGTGCCATTCGCAAGGAAGTACACCATCCGGATCGGCTCAAATATCCTTTAAAGCGTACGGGGCTCAAGGGAAAAGGAGAGTTTGAAAGGATCTCCTGGGACGAGGCTTACGACACCATCATCGAAAAACTTGTTCATACCAGAGACACCTTCGGCAATTCAAGTATATTTCTCGTTCCCGGCGGCGGCTATCTCGGGGCTCTTCACAACGGCGGCAGGGCACTGGCCAAACTGCTCGGACTGTTCGGAGGCTATACCACGAACTACGGCAACGTATCATCCGAAGGGGCGGTATGGGCGGTCATGGCCCAATACGGTTCCGTTATGGTGGGCCACAGCCGGGACGACCTGCTGAATTCGAAATTGATCATCATGTGGGGATGGGACCCCGCTCGAATGATTTCCGGCACCAACACCATGTACCACCTGATCAAGGCAAAAGAAGCCGGTATTAAAATAATCTGTATCGATCCCCGCTACCATGATTCAGCGGCGATACTGGCTGATCAGTGGATTCCCATCAGACCCGGCACGGATACGGCCATGATGGCTGCCATGGCAAACGTCATCATCAAAGAGGATCTCCGGGACCAGGCTTTTTTGGATAAGTACACCGTGGGTTTTGAAAAATATGAAGCGTATGTCATGGGAGATGAGGATGGTGTTGAGAAAACACCCCAATGGGCGGAAAAGATATGTGGCGTTCCCGCTTTAACAATCGAAAACCTGGCAAAAGAATACGCTGCGACAAAACCGGCAGCCTTGATGGATTGCCAGGGACCGGCAAGAAGCGCCATGGGCGAACAATACAACCGGGGCGCCATGACCCTGTGCGCCATGACCGGGAACATCGGCAAAAAAGGGGGCAGCGCAGGCGGTGGCTTGATGGGCATCCCCGTTGGGCACATGTTCCGCTCATCCGGTATCCCCGGGGTCAAAAATCCTGTCGAAGCCGGCGGCCCGTCCATCCGGGGTACGTTGGACCTGAACCTGCGAACACTCAAACGGATCCATACCAATAAAATATTTGACGCCATCCTGGAGGGGAAAGCCGGCGGTTATCCTGCAAACATCAAGTTCGCATGGTTTGTGTGCAACAATTTTTTAAACCAGCTCGGAAATACCAATAAATCAGCCAAGGCCCTGACACAACTGGAGTTTTTGGTCGTTAACGAGTTGTTTATGACCCCCACGGCCAGGTATGCGGATATCCTGCTCCCCGTTACCCATGTGGCGGAAAGAAACGACCTGACCCGCCCATGGCCCTCAGGACCCTATTATACCCATGTCAACAAGGCCGTGGATCCTCCCGGAGAATGCAAATCGGATTTCGAAATTGCCTGCGAACTTGCCGACCGCCTCGGTTTTACGGATTTTAATCCAGCCACCGAGGATCAATGGCTCAGGGCTTTTGTGGAAAAAAATCCGGAAACCGGGCCCCGGATTAAAGATTACGATAAATTCAGGGAAGAAGGCATCTATCGCGTCAAACTGGACGAACCCATTGTTGCGTTCAAGGATCAGATAGAGGATATTGAAAATCATCCTTTTGAAACGCCGTCCGGCAAAATAGAAATTTTTTCACAGCGGGCGGCGGATCTCAACAATCCTTTGTGTCCGCCGGTGCCAAAATACGTTCCCACCTGGGAAGGTGTAAATGATCCTGTCAGGGAAAAATATCCCCTCCAGGTGTTAACACCCCATGGAAAAACCCGGGTGCATTCCCATCTGGGAAATATTGACTGGTTAAAAGAAGTAGAGCCCCATCGCTGCTGGATTAATCCCATTGACGCAAGCCCCAGGGGAATCTCGGACGGCGATCAAATCCACGTATTTAATGACCGCGGAACAATTTTAATCACCGCATGGGTGACCGAACGCATTATCCCCGGTGTTATCTGCATTTTTGAAGGGACATGGTATGATCCCGATGAAAACGGCGTATGCCGCGGCGGCTGTGCGAACGTACTGACCAACGACAGATTTTCCGAAGGGGGCGCTTCGACATTGAATACCCTTTTGGCGGAGGTTCGAAAAGCATCGTGATGTGTTTATACGGTTCCGGTTCGCCCGGGAAATAAACAGGAAGGACAGCTCATGCAAGTCGGTTTTTATTTCAATCAAACCCGTTGTACCGGATGCGGTGCATGCCAGGTCGCCTGCAAGGACTGGAACGATTTACCGGCCGGTCCTGAAAAATGGATCAGCGTATTGTATACCGAAAGGGGAACCTTCCCGGATGTATTTGTAAGTTACCTCATTGCCCCGTGCTGGCATTGTGAAGATCCGGTCTGCATACCGGCATGCCCGGTAAACGCCATATCAAAACGCGGGGAAGACGGCATCGTCATCGTAGACAGTGATGCCTGCATCGGAAATGAGAAATGCGACGTTAAATGCCTGAAAGCGTGCCCCTATGATGCGCCCCAGTTTGGTCAGGCACCGGGCGCGAAAATGAGAAAGTGCAATTTTTGCATCGACAGGTGGGAAAACGGCAACCTTCCCGTATGCGTTGAAGCATGCCCCACAAGGGCTATGGACGCGGGCCCGCTGGAGGAATTGAAAGCCCGGTACGGAGATGTAAAAGATGCCGAGGCATTTACCTACTCAAACCGGGTAAAACCATCAGTCGTTTTCAAGAAAAAACAAAAATAAACCGAAACCATGAAAATCTGCAACTACATTGATCCGGACCGAATCTTCCTGAATATCCGGTTGCCTGATAAGGCGTCCGTTCTCGAATTTATCGCCGATGTATGCGCCAGGCATCGTATCATAAAGGACAAAGACAAATTGCACCGGGCGATATTGGCACGGGAAGAAACCATGAGTACGGGCATCGGCGGCGGTATCGGACTTCCACATGCCGTCAGCGGAGAAGTTAACCGGGCAACGGTCATTCTAATTCGGCCGGAGGAATCTGTTGATTTCGGCGCCATCGACGACTTGCCGGTGGACATTATTATCGGCATAATTATTCCTGAAAACCAAACCGCCCTGCATATTCAGATTCTCGCCGCCGTATCCAGGTTGTGTAAAAATCCCGGCTTTCCGGAAATGTTCAGAAACGCCGGTGATCCAAAGCAACTTGCCGAAGATATCCTGCAACTGGAATCTAAAATGGCTTTTCATTAAAAAGATCAGATTTATGTATCTACTTATCGCCATCATCAATAACGAAGAACTCCTGGATGAACTGATCACCGGCTGGCTGGATATTGGTGTTTCAGGATCAACCGTGATCGAATCCACCGATTCCCTGCAACTGATCAGCCATCATGTTCCCATATTTGCAGGATTCCGGTCATTTACCAGCGGAGGAATGAAGCATAATAAAACGCTTTTAACCGTTATTGAAAGTGAAAAGCTTTGCCGGAGCGCATGTGATTTTTTGGAAGTACTGTGCCGGGAAACAGGAGTACCGCACCAGGGCATTTATTGCGTTGTGCCCATTATCCGGTTTAACCGACTGGGCCCGGAGATCGATAACCAGGAAAGGCATAAGCACATGGAGAAAAAAATCGGAAGGCCTTTAAAAAGCAAGCCTGACGAAGCCGATCCAGAACTTTAATGTTAAAGTCCCGGCCATCGGTTCTCCTGTGGATCCGGTACGGATTTACGTTTAATCAACCACCTCAGAAAATGGGGACTGGCCAAGTCATTGTAAATTACGGCAATCAGGGCCATACCGATAACACCGGCGGTTGTCGTCCGGGAAAATCCCTGTTGAATGTCAAGCAATATGGCAAGGGTTAAACCACCCGGCGCCAGCAGCCCCAGACCGAACAACGACGGCAATGTTTTGGGATCGATCAGGCTGCGAAAAGCAAAACCACCCATGATCTTGCCCACCGCGACAATCAGGCTGTATCCTGCTGCGACCAATAAAAACCACCCTGAACCGATGTTCCAGTTTACCCCAAGAAACAAAAGCATTAAAAGATAAACCGGTTTTTCAACACCCACCAGCATATTGAAAATGCGTTCTTTGTTTCTCACCATATTGGCCAGGCAAAGGCCGATAAAAAAATTTATCAGCAAGGGCGAAAAATTCAGGATTGCGGCGGCACCGCCGTTAATCACCGTCATTGCAATAACCACAAGAACCATTTCGTTTTCAGCCAGTCGCCCGATAAAAAAAAGACCGAACAGGATAAAAAGTGCCGTGTACAGGCATAAAATCATCAACGCATTCAACCCCTGATTGAACCATTGCAGATTTTCAACACCCAGTGCCGGACGGAAAAAAAAAAGGATCCCCAGTATCAACATGGCAACCACGCCGTCTATTGCTGAAATGTATCTTAAATATCCGACCAAATTTTTCTGATGTACCGACGACTCGGAGACGATCAGTGCTAAACCGGTCTGGGCTGTGGGTACTGCAGCAGCACAAAGTGCAAGCGCCGTGATGAACGACTGAATCCGGGTGAGTCCGAAACAAAAAAAACAAAACAGGCTGACGCCCAGGAAAACAACTACGGAGGTTAAAACCCCTTCCATCAGTGCTGAAAGAAGTAACCCCGAGGGAAACCGGCGCATTTTTTTTATTTCAAACTGAAAGCCGAACAAAAGACCGATCCATCCCAGTAAAAACGTTATTAACGGCCCCAGTCGAACGGATGTGTCCGCGTCGATCACATTCGTAAAACCAGGCCCCAGCAAAAGGCCCAGAAACAGAAACTCCGTTCCGGTCAGGTAAAATTTCCGTGCAAAAAGGGGAAGCCTGAATCCCCTGAATGTTAAATGGTACCCGCTGAAGGCAAGAAACATAATCAGCAGGAAAGAAAAAAATATTTTCATCTGCTGAACCTGTCCGGCTGTTGGTGGAAAATCCCGGAAATTTTCCACATTGATGAATTCCTAAAAGCCGAATTCATCGGGTTTCAGGTGTTAAGATTAAAAATTTAAAAAAATACCGGATACTTAAAACTTAAAACACCCGTAAACAGTTGTTTTCCGACTTTTTTACGTGATTATCATATATTATTGGTTCAGACGCCAAAAATTACAAGCTTCACTTTACAATATTTTAATTTTTCCATATACTGACCGGCAAAACCGCTAATCAGAGCCCATGGACAATCGGAAAACGCCGGATGCCGGGTTCAATCCGGATGTTTATATACCAGCTTAATTCGTTCCAACGGCCGGATCCCAAGACCTTTTGATTTTTTTAAGGATTTCTCCACATAAGAGCTGAAAAGGATGCCTTGGCGATGGATGACAAGTCGATTGTAAAAATTTTGTCGGGTGAAAGCAAAGATATACAAAACCTTAAAAATCATCTCGAAATTGTTAAGGATTTTTTAGTTCTTGTCAACAGAATCGATGCCCTTCCGGAAGCAAACAGAAGACTTGAAGGCATCAGTCCGTTCCAGGCTGTTGTCAGGAATGTTCCCGTTCAAAAACTTGAAGGCTTTCTCATCGCTTTTTTCGGAGCCCCGGTAAAGCGCGCCGGGGAACCCGGTCCTTTTAAGCTGAAATTCGATCCGGCCGTGAAATATCTCGGCGAAATTCGAATAGAACAGACTTTTTTTGTCCGGAAAGTGAAAAACGGCGAATTTTATGGCGCCATATGGCCATGGGTCAGAAAACCCGAGTTCCAGACCCTTCACCTGGGGTATTACTCCAAAACGCTTTCTGATGACGATTTTCAAAAGCTCGAAGAGCTGATCCGGAAAAGCACGCACCAACGCCTGGTCGGTGAGATGGAAGCCGGTATCGGCGGTCAAATTCACGGCATCAGTCTGCCCGCCTTTCTCCAGATGTCTGAAATGGAAAAAACAACCGCCACGCTGAAAATTATAAGCGAAAACAGGACCGGCCTGCTTTTCCTTAAAAACGGGAACCTGATTGACGCAAAGACGGGTCAACATGAAGGAAGAAAAGCAGCATATCATATTATCAGTTGGGATAATGCCAGCATCGAAATCAACAAGGCGGTCCCTGAAAAGCCGAATGTCATCAAGGAACCGTTAATGCACGTTTTAATGGAAAGCCTCAAGATCAAAGACGAGAAGGAATTCCAAAAACTTGAAAAAGAATCCGCCGGCGAGATTCCCACAGACGGTACCGGCGATGAAAAGGCCGGGCAGGAAGAAGAAGATTTTTCCGAACCAGAACAGGTTGAAGATGCCGACGATATGTTTGCCAAGAAGTCCGTGGGCAAGCGTACATTCATTCAGAAATGGCGCCGTGACCCTGAAAAAAAGCGAATCCTGAAAATAGCCGCGGTTGCCTGTGTATTAATCCTCCTCATCTCCATCGGGTCATTTTTCACTGTCCGCATGATAAATTCAAGCCGATTGAAAAATAAATACCAGGCCCTTTTGGAAGAAGTGGAAAAGCAAACGGCGTTCAAGGAAAAAGAAATTTTACTGAAGCTGTTCATCAATTCCAGCAAATCCGATGAGTACGCCCAAAAGGCCCGGAAAAAACTCGCTGAAATAAAAACCCGAATGGATGAACAATTATATCAGCAAGTCATTAAAAACGTAAAGGCCCTGCCCCTGACATTTGATTACGACAAAAAAGCAAAGGTTTATTACAATCAATATCTGGAACAGTTTCCCGACGGCAAGTATGTTTCCAAAATCAAGGAAGGCATCGCGGGAATCCCGGAAATCATCGATGACACACAGTTTAACCATCTCACGAACACCCAATGGAAAAACGAAGATGAAAAAATTATCGCCCATAAAGAATACTTGATCAATCACCCCAACGGAAAGCACCGAAAAGCTGTTGAGCATGTCCTTGTGGAAATAATAGAGGCGCGATACAGCGCGATTCAAAAAGAAACGTCTGTATGCGAAGAAAAAAACGACTGGGCTTCCTGTATTCAAAAATGCGATCATTTCCTGGCCTTTTTTGATAATACCTACCGCACCGGGAAAGTTAAAAAGCTTCGGGATTCATTTCAGGGTAAACAGGATCTTAACCGGCTTCGGCAGGCAGCATTGAAAAAAGGCGAAGACTATCCTGCAGCAAAAAAGATTTACAAAGACTACCTGGAAGCACACCCGGACTCGACGATCAGGGACGTGATATCCGAGGAGGTTATGCGTCTGGATGAATTGATCGAGATAAAAGACAATTGGCAGGAAGTGTTGACATACTGCCAGGATCCGGAAAATGACATAGCCGACAAAATCGCCAAAACCGATAAATTTATAGACGATCATCGTTCAGGGCCGTATTACAATGAAGCAAGGGACATGCTGGCAAAACTTCATCAGGAGAAACTTGAATACGACAAAAAACGGGCGATCGAACTGGAACAGGCAAGAAAAGCCGAGCGATTGAAAAATGAAATGCTTGCAAAACAAAAACAAAAAGCCCGGCTGGACAGGGAAACCCGGCGGGTGGGTGAACGATTGAAAACAGCAGGCGGAAGATATAAAAACAACGGCAACGGAACGTTTACGGACAGGAATACCGGCCTGACATGGTGTATCCTCGATTCGAACATTGTTCTCGGTAAATGTATTGATTACAAGACAGCCGTAAAATATGTAAACGGTTTATCAACAGGAGGATATACGGACTGGCGCCTGCCGACTTCCAGTGAACTGGCGCAAATTTACAAGCACGAACCGTTTTACCCCACCGACGGTCCGAGATGGTTCTGGACGTCGGAAGTGGTCGTTAAGGGTTATCATGAAATGGTCGGCATCGTCACATCCAAGCAGGAAACCGTTTTTACAAGGGACTTTTTGAACACAAAAGAGTGTGGAACGGTTCACGCCGTGAGGCCCTGATTCGGAAGGAAAAATAAATGGCACTGATTTACCTTGTGCGTCACGGAAAAGCCGAATCCGGATGGGGTGAAAAAAAAGACCCCGGACTCAGCGAGATAGGCAGGCAGCAAGCCGCAGCGATGGCCGGGATACTTTCCCCCCTTGGCCCCATGCCCATTATAACGAGCCCCCTGGCAAGAACCCGGCAAACTGCGGAGCCACTTGGCCGGATCTGGAATGTCTCTTTGAAAATCGAGATGCGTGTGGCCGAAATCCCCTCCCCTCCAGAGAATGTAACGGATCGCATCGGGTGGCTGAAAAGAATTATGACGGATGACTGGCGGAATTTGGATAAAAATTTGCAGTCATGGCGGTCGGGTGTTATCGACGTCCTGCATTCTTTTAAACAGGATACCGTGGTGGTCAGTCATTTTATCGCGATCAACGCGGCTGTTGGAGAAGCCGTGGACAACCGGAGCGTCGTGGTCTTTCGACCCGACAATACTTCGATAACCGTAATGGAAACAAACGGTAACCGTTTAAAACTGGTAAAGCTGGGCAAGGAAGACGACACCCTGGTTTTATAACGCTTGCCGGCAGCCGACGTTTTTCTCCTGCGTTATGATTCATCCTGACCCGGCCCTCCATCGAAGGCCGGGTCAGGGCGGGAGTGAATGCCGCTTGAAAATTATTTGCTGACTCTCAGCTTGTCGCCCGGATGAATGATGGCATTTTTCTTCAGCCCGTTCAACTTCAGCAGTTCATCTTCTTTCAATCCGTAGCGAATGGCGATTCGATACAAATTCTCACCCGCTTTAACCGTATGGTATTGAACGGTCTGCGTCTTGACCGGTTCCTCAACCGCCGCCTTTTCAGTCGCTATCCCGGACCTGATGTCGCTCACGGCAGCGGCAAGCGTATCGATCTCTTTCTTCAATCTATCCGTTTCAACCGCCAATATTTTTTCAAGATTATCGATCCGCTCCTTTGTCTGATCCGGCTTTGTTTCGGCAGAATCAGTCCCGTCTCTTGCCGACAGGGCCTTTTTCAGATCAACGATCTGTTCTTCGATATATGCAAGCCTTTTCTCAATCTGTGCCACCTCTTTACGATCGGCAACATCCATTCCCCGGGGCATGAATAAGAACAAAACGATCAGCACGACCAATAAACCGCCCAGCACACCCGCCGATAAAAATGACGGCCTGAAAATTTTCGAAAAAAATCCCTGGGAAGCTTCTTCCATTTCCGATACATAGTTCATTTCATCGTCGAAATCCGTTTCAAAGGATTCTTCACCGTCATGCGCATCAAGAGAACGGGTTTTACCGGAAGATTGAAAAGTATCCAACTCCTCCCCGCGTTCAAATGTTTCTATTTCTTCCTCGCTCAGTTCTTTAACAATATTTTCATTATCATCGTTTTTAATTCCATCCATGACCACAACCTCCAGTTAGTTGTTTTACTTTTATCGGCGCAGCTGACTTTCCTGACGAGTGACGCTGCTTCACTTTCACAACTTGCCGTAAAAATCCGTAAAATCGTCAAATGCATCCCAAAATATGGATTGAACAGCATCCGCCTCTTTCAATATCTCGTGCCGGGAACCCCTTACCAGACAGAACCTGCATTCCGGTATATCCGAACAAAACCGTTTCTGCGCATCGATCGAGACGATCCGGTCCAGTTCGGCACAGGCCAAAAGCACCGGCACCGTTATTTCCCGTGCATATCCCGGTGAATTGAGAATATCAATGGATTGAAATGCCGCCCGAAGCCAGCCGTATGTAACCCCGCCGATTGCCAGATCCGGATTTTTCAACACGGCATTCACATGATCCCGGAAACGCCGGGGATCGGATGAAAGTTTGTTCCCCTCGAACTGCTGTTCTTCAGGAACATAATCACCGCTACCCGGGGCAAAGGCATTTTCCCTCCCGAATTTAATCAGAAAACGGATAACCCACCTGGGTATGGGGCCCGTGTTTATATCGATCATGGGTGCTGTCAAAACCAATAAATCCGCCATATCCGGGAAATCATGGATAAGGCGAAGGGCAATATGCCCCCCCATGGAATGGGCCAGGATAATTATCGGAGGCGCTGCCCGGAACAATATTTTTTCAGCCATGATTTCCCTCAGATCGCGGATGTAATGCCGAAAAGATTTGACATGTCCTTTCCGGCGATCCGGCAGCAGGCGGTCCGAAAGCCCCTGCCCCCGCCAGTCAAGCGTATACACATCAAATCGCCTGTCACCCAGTTTTTCAATGGGCTCTGCGTATTTTTCAATGAACTCGGCCCGCCCGTTGAGCAGCACCACCGTTCCCCGGGGCTCTCCGGTTTGCCGGTGAAAACCGTATCTGATCCTGACGTTTTCCGAAGTTATGAAATAGTCCGTGTGAACTTTCATGGAACCAAATGCAATCGCCTGTTTTTCAAAAAACCCGTCGTTGACCTTTATCGTGTTTTCCATTATTGAAGATCTTGTAAGTATTCAGCCCTTTGAAAATCTGGTTCAACCGGGAAAAAAGGATACCATATTTTTATTAACAATTCGAGCCATAAAAAAGGGGTGCATAATGAACCGAAAACAGCTTGAACGATATGCGGAAGTTCTGTTGTGGGGAATGAAAACCGCCAGGAGCGGGAGGTTTAAAAAAAACGACATCATTCAAATCCGTTATCATTTGCCGGCTGTGAAATTAGCGGAAATACTATACGCCAGGCTGGTCAGCATGGGAATGAATGTCGTCCAGCGGGCTGAACTGACTTCGGACATGGAACTCTCATTTTATAATTTTTCAACAAACAGGCAACTCGCGTTCCAGCTCCCGGGCGATAAAGTCCTGTATGAAAATTTAAACGGCAGCATTTTTATTCATGCACCGGAATCCATCACCCATCTGGGCAGCGTGTCCCCGGAAAAAATCGGAAAAGCCGCTGTTGCCAGGAAATATCTTCGGGATATTCTCACGAAACGGGAAGAACAGGGAACTTTCGGCTGGACTTTGTGTACCTTCCCCACCGAAGAACAGGCCAAACATGCCGGTATCTCCATAAAGGCATATTCGGACCAGATCGTCCGGGCATGCTTCTTAAACAAGCCGTCACCCGTAAACGAGTGGCAAACCATTTACAAGCAGGCTGTTGCCATAAAAAATCGCCTTAATCGAATGGCGGTAAAACATTATCACATCGAGTCAAAAAATATCGATTTGGAGATTGTACCGGGTGAAATGAGAAAATGGATCGGCATTTCAGGACACAACATTCCCAGCTTTGAATTGTTCATATCCCCTGACTGGCGGGGGACCAAAGGTGTTTATTATGCGAATCAACCCTCTTATCGAAGCGGAAACTATGTAAAAGGCGTCCGGCTGGAGTTTAAAAAGGGGGCTGTCGTAAAAATCGACGCCGACACCGGAAAAGAATTTGTGATCAAACAATTGGCCATGGATAAAGGTGCAAACCGGTTGGGGGAATTTTCACTGACGGACAAACGGTTTTCGAGAATCAACAGATTCATGGCCAATACGCTTTTTGATGAAAATTTCGGGGGAAGATTCGGGAATTGCCATGTGGCACTCGGCTCTTCCTATTCAGATACCTTTAAAGGAGATCCGAAAACATTAACCCCGAAGCGAAAAGAAAAACTCGGGTTTAACGACTCCGCATTGCACTGGGACCTGGTGAACACTGAAAACAAGCGGGTGACCGCCCACCTGTCAAACGGCAAAAAAGTCTGTATTTATGAAGGGGGGGAATTTAAATTCTGAGAGGGGGGCATCGAATCGAATTACCATTCATCCCTGTTTCCGTTAAAAGCTTATTGCAAGGTCGCCCCGCGCGGCGGGGCGACCTTGTCTTTTTGATCACGGCCTGAAATTTCAACCATTCCCGGCTATAAATCTTGCCGCATTTTCCTGCATTTTAAAAAAATCTTCTTCGGTCAACCCGGCACCACAGACGATTTGTTTTGCAACCGCCGCCGTCACCAAATCCCCCGGCTCATGGGTGTCCGTATTGATCACCATCCCCGCACCGACTTCTTTCGCCAGTTTTGCAACATGACCATTGGTCAGCGAATGCCCTTTCCGTGCCGTAATCTCCAGCAAAATCCCTTTTTTCTTTGCAGCGGCAACCTGGAAACGGGTGATCAGCCCGGGATGGGCCAGCACATCGATATCCGCATTGACCGCAGCCTCGTTTGTTCCCGGTGCCACCGGCTCGACGATAGTTTCGCCATGAACCACGATAATCTCAGCGCCCAATTTCCTGGCCTTTTCAGCAGTGACGGCAATCAACCCGGGAGGCACATGGGTGATTTCGATTCCCGGAACGATCCTCGTATCCAACACCTTGTTTAACTGTTCCGCCACGTCAACAATCCTGGGAATAATCCAGTCGATATTAGACCCGTCACCATGATCGGTTATGGCCATGCCTTTTAAACCCAGGGCCTGGGCGCGCCGAACAAGTTCCGACGGAATCAAAACCCCGTCTGAAAATACCGTATGCATATGGAGATCTATCATCACAAGCCCCGATACTTAATCCCGAATACTGAATCCCGACCATCCCGTATCCAACACCCGATACACGTCAACCAATTCCCGATATACAAACGCATCATACTTTTCCGAATTCATCCGGGGACAGTTTTTCCAGGTATTCGGCCCATCTTTTCCCTTCTTCGCTTTCATCCAGAACTTCTCCTGATTTTCCCTTTGTTTTCGAACCTTCAATCACCTTGTCGTCTACAAAAATGGGAGCGTCAAATCGCAGGGCAATGGCAATGGCATCGCTGGGGCGTGCATCTATGCTGAATGTTTTTTCCTCTGAAATAAAATGAATCAACGCATAGTAGGTGTTATCCTTCAAATCGCACACCTCTATCTTTGACACGGAGATTTTCTGCATATCTAGAAAATTCTTAAACAGATCATGGGTCATCGGACGATCGAATTTGATGTTTTTCAATGCCGAGGCAATGGACGTCGCCTCCAACAGCCCGATCCAAATGGGGATGGTCTGTTCATCTTCCTCCGACTTCAGAATGATTATCGGTGTATTGGATGCCGGATCCACAGCCAAACCCGCCAGTGTCACTTTACGCAACATAATGTCTTTCTCCTTTCAATTCGCTGTGTTTCGGTTGAGCCTCGATCATTTTTCCCCAAAGAGAATGGGCCAGGGCTTTTTCAATACGAACATAAACCAGTTTTCCGACAAGATCGCCGTCAAGACCTGGCACCGACTTGTCCCCAATGAAATTAACGACCTTGTTCGTTGATGTTCTGCCCGACCATTCCGGGGACGGCTCATGTTCCGCCGGATTAAACCGTTGTTTTTTGCTTCGCCCCTCTACCAGGATCTCAACCGTCGTCCCCACCAATTGCGCGTTCTTTTTACGGGTGATGCTTTCCTGAAGGGCCAAAACAGTCTGAAACCGGCTGTTTTTTTCGGCAATATGCACCTTTTCTGAAAAGGCGGAAGCCGGCGCATTGGGCCGATCCGAATAATTAAATACGAACAGGCTATCATATTCAACTGTTTTAATCAAATCCAGTGTATATAAAAAATCCTTTTCACTTTCACCGGGAAATCCCACGATGATATCCGAACTGATGGCGATTCCCGGACAGGCATCTCTCAACCGGCCGACTTTATCCAAGTATTCTTCTCTTGTATATTTCCGGTTCATTCTTTTCAGCACGGCATCCGATCCCGACTGGACCGGCAAATGGATATGGTTGCACAATTTTTTCACCGTATGAAAAGATTCGATCAAATCACCGGACAGGTCTTTCGGATGGGAGGTTGTAAAGCGAATTCTGAAAATATCTTCAATCTTGTCGACCTTCTTTATCAATTCTGCAAATGAACAGAGTCCTTCTTTCATTCCGTAGCTGTTGACATTCTGTCCCAGCAGCGTGACTTCACGGGTACCGGATATTACCAGCCGCCGGATTTCGCCGATGATATCGTCGGGATACCTGCTTCTCTCCCTTCCCCGGACATATGGCACCACGCAATAGGTGCAAAAATTATCGCAGCCTCTCATAACGGTGACGAATTTCGAGGCTTCAATTACGGACGGCTGTGGCGCTGCTTCAGCAATTTCAAGGGGCCGGCCCGTCATTTCGATATCGATCATACGGCTCCCGGTTTCTTCGATATGCCGAACCATGTCCGGCAGCCGACAGATGGCATCGGTTCCGAAAACCAGGTCAACATACGGAAATCGTTTTAATATATTTTTTCCTGCCTGTTGGGCGACGCATCCGCCGATACCCACGATCAATTCCGGATTTTTTTGTTTCAGTTCGGCTGTTCTTCCCAAAAAACTGAAGGCCTTCTGCTCCGCCTTTTGGCGAATAGCACATGTATTGGCTATGATGAGATCGGCCCCGGCCAACGACGATATCCGCTCATATCCCACCGGTTGCAGGATGCCGGCGATCTGATCCGTATCATATACGTTCATCTGGCAACCCATGGTGTATATGTATAGTTTTTTCTTTTTTTTCATCTGATTCCAATTGTCAGTGGATCGGCAGTCCTGTTTACCAGCGGGCCGGAGATTACAATGTCCTTTTTCAATTCCGATATCAACTCCCCGAACTCCTCCTCACATCCGGGGGCAATGCTGAATTTCATAATCCCCTTTTCAGCATCTTCGGTACTGACCACTGCCAATCCCTCGTAAGCCTCGATGATGAATTTAATAAAAGCGATTTCCCGACGATCCACACGGTAATATTGTTTTGTGGTTTCCGATTTCATAATCATCCCTCATGCCCGGCAAACAGGTAATATTCATTATTAACACCAACCCGCCCGTGATTTCAACTCCAAACCAGAAAACGGCGCCCCATTCCCGGCATTGCCCGGTACACCACCGCCGCGGCGGCCGGTCAAAAAATATTGTTCCATCCGGCATTTTGCGCTATAGGAAAATTCATATGAAAAAAGAATGGCAATTGATATCGTCAAACCCCCGGACAATACGATCCCTGGTGAAATCCCTGAAATGCCATCCTGTTACCGCTACTGTTCTGGCGAACAGATCCATTCTGTCGAAAAAGGCCGCTCTGGATTTTTTTTCTAATTCCTTCAACCGGTTGAAACCCCCTTTTTCACTCACGGACATAAAACGGGCAACGGATCGCATTGTAAATGCCATATTGAATAAAGACCCCATTTTAATTTTCGGGGACTACGATGCAGACGGCATCACCGCAACGGTCGTCTTATACGAATTCCTTCAATACGTGGGAGCGAACGTGGATTACTATATTCCCCATCGAATGACCGAAGGATACGGGCTTAACACCGGCCACATATCGGACGTTGCGATTTCAAAAGGCATTCGGCTGATTATAACGGTGGATTGCGGTTCAGCAAGCCACGATGCCGTTTTAAAAGCAAACGCCGCCGGCATCGATGTCATTATCACGGACCACCACCATATTCCGGAAAAAATTCCTCCCGCCTTTGCCGTTGTCAATCCCAAGCGAAGTGATTGTCCTTCGGATCTCTGTCATCTTGCCGGCGTTGGAATCGCATTCTATCTGGTCCTGTGCCTCCGCAAGGTACTCAGGGACCTTTCCTTTTTCAAAACAAAGCCCGAACCGAACCTGAAACAGTACTGCGACCTGGTGGCTATCGGAACCATTGCGGACATGTCGCCGATTATTGGAGAAAACAGGATTCTGACACGAGCGGGACTTGATGTCATGGCCACGGGAAAACGCATGGGGTTGACATCATTGTTTGAAAGCAGCGGCCTGAAGCATCATCACGTGAGCACCGACGACATTGCCTTCCGCCTGGCACCCCGGCTCAATGCGGCAGGGCGCATGGATCATGCCGGACAGGCCGTGGATCTTTTGACCTGTAATGACAGGGAAAGGGCATTGCAAATCGCTGCAAATCTCAATCATTTGAATGAGATGAGACGCGCCATTGAAAAAAAAACCCATGATGAGATCCTGCATCACATTCGCGGCAACCCCCGCCTGAAGGAACAAAAATCCCTGGCCATGTACTGTGAAACATGGCATGAAGGGGTTCTGGGAATCGTGGCGTCAAAACTCGTCAGGCGATTTTCCCGTCCAACAGTGCTGGTCACGCTTCAAAACGGCATCGGAAAAGGTTCTGCCAGGAGCACCCCCGGATTTGACATTTATGAAGGACTGACAAAATGCGCTGATTTGCTGGAAGGTTTCGGCGGACATGCCATGGCCGCCGGGATCACCCTGAAACCGGAAAATTTTCTTTTGTTTAAAGAAAAATTCGAGTCCGTGGTCCGGGATCATTCAGGTGATGCAGCCCCTGTCAATGTTCTTCCCATCGACTGTGAAATCCGGTTTGATATGATTACCGACAAGCTCATGGATGAAATGGAAATGCTCCAGCCCTTTGGAACCGGTAATGAAGAACCGTTATTTCTGGCCAGAAACGTCCGGGTGGTTCAGTCCCATATCGTCGGAGAACATCATCGGCGGCTGGTCCTGAAGCAGGTTAACGATCCTGTGGGTAAACGAATCCATGGGATACATTTCAATGTGGACCCGGGCCCTGTTCCGGACAGCGATTACGACGAAGTCGTTTTCCGCCTTCGATGGAACCGGTGGAACGGAAATAAAACCGTCCAGATCATCGTTGAAGACGTAAGCGGGCCGGCTGACCACTGACAACCGACCGTATAACCCCGGCAGACCCCTTCACGGAATCACCTGTAATCGGATGGAAATGTGCATGGTATTGCTGTCAAAAAATTACCAAATTTTTCTTGCATAATCCATTTGATCTAATTAGTATAGTTCTGTTCGGACTTGAGAAACATTTTCAGGTTTTGACTAAAAGATAAAAATTTACAATTTTTCAAATATCACAGCGTGTGAGGGCAGTCCATGGCAAAAGTGTTTCGCCCCAGTACTCGGGAATCGAGTATTTTGTCAAAAATCGAATCATCCAAAAATTTTTTCCGCAGAAAAGCCATCGAAGCATTGAGGGATCTCAAAGAACCGTTAAGCAACGCCATCGCCACGAAACTGGTGGAAAACAACCTGGTTGAAACCACCAATAAAAATACGCTTGAAGACCAGATTCTCTGGTGCCTTGAAAACTTGACCCATGCGGAAGATTTTGACATCGAATACCAGACCGCGCCTTTTCGAAACCTTGTTCCCAACCCCAACATCATCAGTCTTTACGTCATGGCCTTTGTGGTGGAACAACTGATCAACCATAAAAGCATTGTTGACATATTCGGTTCGGACGAAGATATTTACCGCAACATCAATAAACAGGTTTCCAAGTTTATACCGGTATAATGCGCCCCTCTTTTCATCCGAGGCTGATTAACGGGCCCTTTGATGACCCGGGCCTGTTTATTCCTTTTTTCTTTTCAAAACGAGCCCTTGTTTTCGATCTCGGCGACATGCATGCCTTATCTTCAAAAGATATCCTGAAAATCAGCCACGCTTTTATAACCCACACCCACATGGATCACTTCATCGGATTCGACCGATTGCTGCGTCTCATGCTGGGACGAAAAAAAACCCTTCATTTGTATGGTCCGGAGGGATTTATAAAAAATGTGGAAGGAAAACTTTCCGGCTATACCTGGAACCTCGTGGAAAACTATGACAATCATTTTTTATTAAACGTATTTGAAATCTTACCGGATCGCATTATCGGCAATACCTACGGCTGTACAGACCGCTTCCAGCCGATCCAGGAGCCGTTCATAAGACTTTTCAACGGCATGCTGATGGAAGAACCGGCATTTGCCGTATCCGCGGTTATACTGGATCATGATATTCCGTGCATCGGCTTTTCCATTGCCGAGCGATTCCATATCAATATCAAAAAGCAGGCGGTTCTGGATCTGGGACTTGAAATCGGACCCTGGTTAAACCGGTTTAAAGAGGCGGTATATCGATACGGCCGATCAGATAATAAATTCCGGATCCCCTTGGGCAGTACCCCGTCAGGAGGAAAAACCTTTCCACTGGATGAGCTGGCCGACAAAATCGCCGTCATCACCCCCGGCCAGAAAATTGTCTATGTTGCGGATACGGCCCACACCGAATCAAACACCAAAAAAATCATCGAATTCGCCCGCGACTCGGACCAGTTGTTCATCGAAGCGCCTTTCCTGGAATCGGATCGGCACATTGCCGAGAAAAAACGCCACTTAACCGCCCGGCAGGCCGGCACCATCGCCGGAAAAGCAGGGGCCAGGCAATTCACCATCTTCCATTTCTCTCCGCGCTATATGGGCATGGAGAAAATGCTGTACCAGGAAGCAATGAACGCCTTTGAAAAAAACAAGCCGGAAATGTAAAGACATCATCTACGAATGGGCGGACATTTTCAAAAGTTTATAGGCCGTGATCATGGCCACGTCCTTGGTAAACCGGTCTTTGGGTTCCATCCGCATAATAACCGCCAGTGTTTTGTCGTCCTGCTCCGCCAAAAAATCCGGGACGATTCCCCTGCTCTGCCAGCTCCGCCCCTTGGGGGTATACATGGCCCCGGTAATAAACTTGACCCGGCAGTCGTTTGACAGGGTAAACGTATTTTCGAACACCCCTTTTCCGAAAGTCTTTGTTCCCACGATAAACGCCTTGTCATGGTCCTGGAGTGATCCTGCGAGGACTTCGGCGCTTGAAGCGGTTTGGTGGTTTACCAAAACAGCGATCCTGAACGTATAGGGATCCTTGTTTCCCGATATATAGTTCTGAAGCTTTGTCTCCCGCTGCAGGGTCCTGAGCATGATGCTTTTTTCCGGCAGAAAAAATTCCGTTATTTTCAGCGCCTCCAGGAGGACACCGCCCGGGTTGTTCCGCAGATCGATGATGAGTTCATCAATGCCCTGTTGTTTCAGCACATCGAGCTGTTCTTTGAATTGCGCCGCCAGTCCCTCGGTGAACCGCCGGATTTCCACCAGTGCGGTCTGATCATTCAGCCTGGTGACGGTCAGATTCCGCGTGTTGAATTTCTGATAGGTCAGCGTCACATCAAACACTTTTATATCGCGGTTTACCGTCAGTTGAACGGTCTGGTCGGTTTCGCCGTTCAGCATGGCGTTCACCTCGGAAAGGGATTTACCTTTCAGGGGCTTTGAATCAATCCTTAAAATCCTGTCATAGGGTTTTAAAATCGTATCTGCCGGGGAATCCGGCACCACTTCCGTTACCGTCAGGCTGCCTTCCTTGGGGTTGAACGCACTTTTTATGCCGATGGATACCTGCTCGCCCTTGATCGAATCCATGATTTTTTGATAGGATTCCGCTGTCCATATTTTTGACAGACCCGGTATTTCCGGCGGTGAAATATGACGCAGCATCCCCTCAATAGCCGCCCAGTACAGGGCTTCCGGCGTGATATCGTCACTGTAGTAACGGCTCAGTATCAGTTGCCGGACTTCATCAAAGACCTGTTCGGCATTAACGAATTTGTGGTCCAGACGTACCGGAAATATCGGGGAGAAATGTTGACGATCTTCCTCCCCCTCCCCGCCAAACACGGGAAGACAAAAAGTCAGCCCCGTTACCAGTACCAGGAAGATCGCCCTTTTTGCCAATTTACGCTTCATCGTTTTTCTTCCTTACATGATTCACCCCATTCCGCCATCAAGGGCAACCATTCGTTTGGGTACTTGAAATTAACATATTGATTGATTTGGTTTTCGTTTTTTTTATTTATCGGATTATTCGGTGATTTTCATTGTCTTTTGTTCCCGACCGGATTTCATTGTTGACATTCAGCAAAAAACGGCCTAAAAACAAATCAGATAAAAAATTATCTCATCTTCTCTATATTTAACTGACGAAGTTCCACTCAAGCTGACCAAAAATTGCGGCAAAGCCCATACCTTCATTTTACAATCGTTTCTTAAATTGTCAATTCTGAACAGATTTTTCCTTTCACGTTAAAATTACCGGCAACCATTGCCGGCCGCCCCAAACATAAGGAGTTTGAAAATGAAAAATATTCGACCCCCACCCGTTTCTTCGGAGCCGACCGGTTCCGGTTCGCCGATTCAGATTCCTTGCCGTCCCGGAAAGCCTTGCCGATGCCTGCAGTTATACCCGGCTGCGGTCACCGTACATTCGAAATACCAACATATATTTTAAAGGAAGTCTTATGAAAAAACAACATTGCAGGCTGGAGCGATTTTCATGTTTTTCATTATTTTTTTCGGTATGCGGTTTCCTGATGTTTTATGTTACGGCTTCCCTTGCCCAGGGGGTTACATCCCGGGAACTCTCTGATTACTGGCAGCAACCACAAATCGTTGACCGCAGTTTTTCAGGCCGAATCATCTGGGACATGCTGCAAAAGGCCGCGCCGGATGAATGCTATCATGGATTGGGAAACGAATTCAACAGCTATGATCCTGCCGGATTTGATACGGACACGTGCTTTGATGCCGGCGGCATGCCCAAGGTAAACGAAGGATATGCCTGGAGCATGACCAAAACCGGGTCAACAATATGGCTGGGCACGGCAGCCAATCCCCACTGCCTGGTCATCGGCGGGATGACCCTGCGCTCCTTCGGTGTTACACTTCCCCATGAAACATCTTCATGGGTATGCGAGTATGAACAAAGCAACATTTTTGATCCCGGCCGTCCTGTCGGAGACTGGCGCCCGCCGAGGATTTATGCCTATGACATTGAAACGCAATCGTTTGAAGAAAAAAAGCCGAATAATTTTCCGGATCTGCGAATGCTCCGGTTGACCACCGGGCTGCGATCTGCCGGAAGCATGTCTGACGTGGTGTTTTTTGCGGGTCCATCCCTCGGCGAAAGCGCGATAAGCATGTTCGCTTTCAATACAGACGGGACCTATATCGATGCCATAAAAATGACGGACTACGAAAATATCCGCAAATGGTTAGTGGCCGGCGGCAACCTTTACACCGTTGCCTGGGACAGCGAGGGATCCGGCAGTACGGTATTAAAATGGACGGGAAATGCAAGTGATCCTTTTCAGTTTGAGATCGTGGGACATTTGAATTCCCAGGGACGGGAGTTGGCCTTTCATGACAACCGGATTTTTATTTCCACCCGGCCGAAAGAAATTTCGGTTCAGTCGAATGAATTCGCCAGCCTTTACATGAGTCCTCCTGTTCCCGGGGGCGGGCTGCCCGGTGACCCGTCCCTGGAATGGACGAAAGTCTGGGAAATAACCGATTATGAACCCGACCTCTCAACGGCTTCGGCCACTGCCGGTGGGGCCTTGGCGTCCTTTGACGGTTATCTTTACTGGGGAACATTGATGGCGCCGTTCACCTCCACCATATCGGCCTTCCAGCGACATTTTGACATCAATGACGGTTTCACCCTTGATGCCGATAATGACGGTCTGGAAGAAGAAGAGATTTTTTCGACTGTTTTGGGAACCTATCGCGCCACAAGCGTGTTCAGGGGTAAAGACTTCGATACCCCCGCACCGGTGATTGAACTGCTTTACGGCCAGCAGTATTTCCCCGTATATGATCCCGACTTAAAAGCGTATACGTTTGATACGACCGATCTTCATCAAAACAATATGGAAAATCCCGTTCCAAGATGGGGAATGTCCGGATTCGGCAACTTTTTCAACGTATACACATGGACCATGTCCACCTCCAATGACGGCCTTTATATCGGTACATTTGACTGGAGCTATCTGATCGGCACGGTGATCAATGACCTGGCCATGATGATCAATGACAATTTCGACAGGAACGAGATGCCGGAAGACCGGATTCTTCGCTCCACAAAGGCGTTTGAGGACTTCCTGGAATTGCTGAATTACAGTTACGGAGCTGATCTTCTCAGGGTTCCCGATTCCGACACCCCGGGCATTCTTGAAAGCATCGACGGCCTCGGCAATTTTACAAACTACGGCATTCGAACCATGGTTTCCTCGTGCGAAGCCCTGTATGTCGGTACTGCAAATCCCATGAACCTGTTGACCGACACCGCCGACGACTTTCCGGAAGGTGGATGGGAACTCATCCGCATCGAATCGTCAAATAACGACATGGACGAAGACACCATCCCCAACGGGTGCGATAACTGCCCCGAGACAGCCAACCCGGGGCAGGAAGATGAAGACGAAGACGATACGGGCGATATCTGCGATACCTGCACCGATACCGATGCGGACGGATTCGGAGATCCGGGCTTCCCGGCAAATACATGTGAAACGGACAACTGCCCGGTTGAGGCCAATTCCGACCAGTCTGATCTGGATGCAGACGGCATCGGCGATGCCTGTGACGACTGCACCGACACGGACAACGACGGTTATGGAAACCCGGATTTTCCGATAAATACATGTGAAACGGATAACTGCCCGGATCTTTATAATCCGGACCAGAATTACCCGTACGGCGACACAAACGAAGACTGCGTCATCAACAAGGGCGATCTGGACTGGCTGCTGGCCCATATGAACATGTCAGCCGGCCAGTACACGGCCTGCGATCTTAACCGGGACGGGCTGATCACTGTCCGGGACATTTTATTCCTGGCCAAAGTAAATCCCATTATCTTGCGCGATGTTCGCATCAGGGCATTGCTTTCAAGGTCCGGCAGACGATAGCCCGGCAGGCATGTTTGCACCTTGAATATAAAAGCCGTTTGCCGATACCTCGGGCCAAACAGCTTTTACAAATAAAAAGACGGTATCACGATCCAATGGTTGATACATCCGGGACCGATACGTTCGGGACATGAGGGATTGCCTTCCCCGGGTTCACCTTTTGTGCCCCCCCGGTTCGGACGGAGCTACGTTTGTTTCCTTTCCATCACATGATAAAAATACGGAATTTCCATTGACTTTACAATCAATATTGGTTTAAAAAGAAAAAAATTTGTCGTTCAGAATACCTGCCGATAGTAACCCATACGTGATTATAACAGTAAAAATAAGGAGAGCCCGCGACCATGAAAAAGTATCGAATTCCAACAATTGTATTCATCATGGCTTTTTTCTGCTGCGGAGCCGTTTTTGCCGACGACGGTGCATACGGCGATCCAACACCGGGGATCATCGACCACGGCCTTCTCGGGGTGGCGGATCTGAGCTTTGCAGGCGGTGATCTGACCGCCGAGCCAACAGATGCGGGATGGGTGGATAACATCCTGCAGATCACCACCTGGGAAGACGAAGACTGGGTCCAGTGCTGGGGCGCATATCCCTGGGACACCACCGGGGAATGGATTGTGTATACCTCGGAAAGATATCCTGATGAAAGAGATGTTTATTACGGAAGCAATGAAATCGTCAAGGTCAAGGCCGACGGATCCGGATTCATGCAACTGACAACCAACGATTCATGTGATTCCCATGCCAGCTTTGTTCCACCGGCCAACGATAAAATCGTTTTTCAAAGAAACGACAGCGGCTACGCTGAAATCTGGATGAAAGATGCTGATGATCCCACACCGGCCAGCGAGGTGAATCTGACATTGCTGCACGGCGGTCCCGTTCCCGACCAATGGACCTGCAATAACAAGCCTGTGGTCAGCCATGACGGGACCAGGATCGCCTTTCATACGGATGACCAGGATATATGGGTGATGGATATCAATGGTGATGGAACCGATTATAGAAAGGTTTCAGGAGACATCGGCAACTGTACGAAGCATAGCTGGAGCGACGACGACTCCTGGGTTCTTTTTACAGGTAACAATGGCGAAGGTGCCAGGATATTCAGAGGCGAGGCCGACGGCACCGGCGTCACTCAACTTTCCGATGAAAACACCGAAGTAACGCTTCCGGACGGAAGCACTTTCGACGCCGGTGAGAAATGCGAGAACTGGCCGTCATTGAGTCCCGACGGACAGTGGATTGCATTCCACGGACGGTATGGGCAAGTCTCGACATTAAGCATCATGCCGTCAACCGGATCCGACGGCGACGATGTAATCCACCTTGTCGCCCAGGGACTTGCAGACGAAGATGGATGGAATTGGGTCTGCGCTCCCAATTCCTGGAGCCCGGATTCCAACTGGATCGCCTTTAAGATGCGGTCCAACGACTACTCAAGTCTGTTTGCCGTCAATATCCAAACCAGGGAAATTGTCCAATTGACTGAAGGATTTTTTGACGGCCGAATGTGGTGGAGTCCGGCCGGCGGCAAGATTCTTTTCAGAGATGACTATGACAGTCGTGACGCATTAGAGGAGGGTGATTTTAATGATGACCTTCTCATCATCAATTTTAAATCCTGCGATCTGGCAGGTGATGTAAACGGAGACGGTGTTGTGAATTCAACCGACCTCAATATCTTGCTGGCCAACCTGAACAAAACCGTCCCTGAAGCCTATCCGTGTGCCGATCTGAACGGTGACGGCACAATTACAGTTCTGGATGTAAGGCAAATACTCAGTGAAAACCCCCTTCTGGCAAGGGACAGGCGGCTTCGCAGACTGATAAGATAAAGGCCTTCTGATTTGTGCCTGATTGTGAGTGATACCAAAGCCGTATGAACGCCGGTTCATGCGGCTTTTTTTATTTCATCATCCATTGTTCATGTTTAAAACGATCCATTCGTTTTTATATTCATGATATTTTATTTTCAGTATGCTATCATGTGATTGATATGTTATCATGTGATTGATAAAATTTGGCAACCGATCCCGAATGAAAACATATTGACAACCATTAAATTTTTATTTTAACACCATTAAACCGGAAAAGGAGGATAAAATGAAAAAATTGCCGCTCTTTATGATAGCTGTTGTTATCTTTGCCGTACCGGCACTGGCATGGTCCTTTGAATGGGATATGACGACCGGGGGTATTCCGCTGGTGTTGAATGGTGAGGGGAATGACCAGCCCGACGTGGCCGTGGATTCCGCCGGGAACATTCACATGGTATGGGTGGAAGGTCTCATGGAAGAATTCCAGCCGATGCAGGTATCAGCACCTGAAATTTTTTATAAAATGTTCAGTCCAAACGGTGATACTCTGATCCCTGACTGGCAGGTTACATCCGACGATGGATTTTCTTCCGTCCGGCCGACGATAGCGGTCAATTCAGCAGGTGACGTGTTTATCGTCTGGCAGGATACTCGTTACGGGGATTGGGCCAAAGTTTATATCTGCAGGCTGACACCGGATCCGGACGGGGGAACGGTGACAAAAACCATTGGCGACACGATGATCTCTCCCAACTGGAGCAGCGTTCCCAGGATAGCCATCGACACAACCGACAATATCCATGTCGTATGGCAGGAATCCTTGGAAGAAGAAAGGGAGGACTGGGGGGAAACCGATTTTATCATGTATGCCCAGTTCACCGTGAACAACGGCTCTTTCCAGTCCGCTCCAGACATGCCAAGGCCTCTGAATCCGCCCGGGGGTATTTTCAACTGTGGTGACGATTGGGTCAAACGCGCACTGCCGGATCTGGCAATAGATTCCCTGGGAAGAATCCATGTCGCCTGGAACGAGTGCGCCTGGGAAATGGAAATCCCTGTAAACGAAATTTACTATACGCTGTTAAATCCGGACGGAAGTGATTATTTTCCCGACCCGGGATATTTCAGGATGACCGACGCCGACGGGTGTACATCCAACCGCCAGTCCATCACCGTGGACGACCAGGGCAACGCCTATATTGTCTGGCAGGATAAAAGAGACCATGTCACCTGGGAAAACGAGGGGGCATCTCTTGACAACTGCGGCACAACCGAGGTCTATTTCATGCAGATCGATCCCGATGCAAATCCAGCCGCACCGACAAAAACCATCAATGACAAACGACTCACCGAATTGGGTGACCCGGAAGATGTTCAACCGTTTTCACGAATGGACATGTACGGCAACATCCATGTCACGTGGTACAAAACCCTTGATCTCGACGGTATAAAATCCGACCTGTTCCACATGGTCGTGGATCAGCAGGGCAATGTCGTTCCGGGCTCTGAGCACCAGATCAGCGACTCTGCAACTTCACTAAAAGACTGGACCAACGCCCACATGGCATTTCCCTGCGTCAGCCCGTTCATCGTGTGGACCGATGATTCCCTTGTCATACCCACGGTATTCGGATACTGGAATCCGTTTGTGAACGATTCCGATGGAACGTGTACCGGTGAAATAACACCGGAAGGAATTTGCCTGGGCATCTGGTCCGGCGATTTCATCGAAGACGCCTGCGACAACTGCCCGGATGATGCAAATCCAGACCAGGCAGACACGGACGGCGACGGTACCGGAGACGCCTGCGACAATTGCCCGGATGATCCGAACAAGACCGAACCGGGTATTTGCGGCTGCGGCATTGCCGACACCGACTCTGACGCCGATGGCACCCCGGACTGCGTCGATAACTGCCCCGGTACTGACAACCCGGACCAGGCAGATACGGACGGCGACGGTGAAGGGGATGCCTGCGACGCCTGCACCGACACGGACGGTGACGGTTTTGGAAATCCCGGTTTTGATAATGAATGCGAGGAAGACCTTTGCCCTGACATTTACAACGAGGAAAATGAATATCCTGAAGGCGACACCAACGCTGACTGCGTTGTAAACAAGGCTGACATGGACCACCTGCTGACATCCCTGGGCACCAGCATCGAGAACTGCCCGTTGTGCGACATCAACGGAGACGGGGCCATTACCTGTCTGGACGCCATCGCCCTGGTTAAAATTGAACCGATCCTGGCAAGAGATATCCGGGTGCGAAGCATCATCCTGAGGTGCGGTACGAATACGCGGCGAACCCGGTAAACCGGTGATAACATTTCGTTTCAATGTGAAAAAAGCCGTGAGGATCAGACCATCGATCCTTGCGGCTTTTTCTTTTATCCGTGGTATAAATCAGCCCCTGTATCCTTATTTCTTGACACTTCTTAATCTTTCAGGTATTTATTTCATTATTCTGATTTTAATTTCAGCGTTTCTTATATCATTTGTCTAAATTTTTCTCCTATTATGAGGTATGAGGGCAAACGCAAGTGGACCGAATGCAGAGTGACAAAAATACCATGATACCCCTGACCGACAGCATTCAGGAGAAACCAGCAACACGTTTCATTTATCGTTTTAGCAAAATACAAAGCACCGCATCGTTAAACCGACTTGCCTTTTTATTCTGAATAACAATGGTATTGGAATGCCGTTGTTCTTATAAACAAATAAAAATATATGAATTTTAATTTAATTAGTCAATTGACGGAGGTGAATGTATGAAAAAAGGAAAAAAGACCCATCGCTTTTTAGCAGGGATTCTGGTATTGGGATTGGTTCTGATCGGGGCCAACTCCTCTGTTTTTGGAGCACCCGGTCCCTACCGGATAATAGACATTGGTAACGATATCGGGGGAACATACAGCAGGGCTTTTGACGTTAACAATGAAAGCCAGGTTGTGGGTGAAGCCGACAACGCAGATGGAAACCTTCGTGCATTTGTCTGGGATGAAACAAATAATATGATAGATCTCGGAGTTCTCACACAAGATATGAATGGAGATCCTCTTACCCACACCTGGAGCAGGGCACTCGCCATCAACGACAGCGGACTCATTGTAGGGGAATCCGGCAATAACGATAATTCCGATGTTCGCGTATTTGTTTATGACGGGGATACGATGTATGACATGGGACCCGTTTATGAGCAAAGTCATGACCCGCTTTACGGGGTTGTGGACCTGAATGCAAATGGACAGGCTGTCGGCGCTCTTGCTGCAGATCCTTTCACCTATTACGACGGTGCATCCTGGAATTTAAACGATTTTGTTCCGTTGGATGACAATTGGGATCTTTACACAGCATCGGCTGTCAATGAGAACGGCGAAATCGTCGGTCATGGATTGAAAGACAGCACGCTGGTACACGCATACATTCTGGTACCATGTGATTTTTTTGCAACGTATTACAAGGATACTGATGATGACGGCTATTCCGACGGCACTACGGTTGATGCATGCGACCAACCAACCGGTTACAAGTTGGAGGCAGATTTAACCGGAATGGATATTGATTGTAATGATAACAATGCCAGTATTTATCCCGGTGCAACCGAAGTCTGCAATGGTATCGATGACGACTGCGACGGCGATATTGACGAAGGGGTGACTCTAACATTCTACCAAGATTCAGACAGTGATGGATATGGTAACCCGGCAGTGACGACCGAAGCATGTTCTGCTCCTTCAGGATACGTCGCCGATAACACGGATTGCGACGATACCAAGAACGCTGTCAACCCCGCCGCAACCGAAGTCTGCAATGGTATCGATGACGACTGCGACGGCGATATTGACGAAG
>CAYLRU010000010.1:70639-74295 GCA_964386565.1 uncultured Desulfobacteraceae bacterium
CGCTGTCAACCCCGCCGCAACCGAAGTCTGCAATGGTATCGATGACGACTGCGACACCTTCGTTGACGACGCAGATCCGAGCATAACCGGTCAGTCCACGTGGTACGCCGACAGCGATGACGACGGATTCGGCGATCCCACCGCCATGATGCTGGCCTGTGAACAGCCCTTTGGCTATGTTGCCGATAACACGGACTGTAACGATAGTGATTATGACATCAACCCGGATGCCACTGAAGTCTGCAATAACGGTGAAGATGATGATTGTGACGGAACCACCGATGAAAACGAGGAAGACCTGATTGGATGCACAACCTACTATCTGGATGTGGATGATGACACTTATGGTGTTACCGCAGACAGCAGGTGCCTCTGTGGTCCTGTTGGTGATTATACAGCAACGCAAGGCGGCGATTGTAACGACGCTGTTGCAGCTGTCAACCCCGCCGCAACGGAAATCTGCGACGGTATCGACAACGACTGTGATGGCAATATAGACGGTGACATCTGTGACTGCGATATCAACGGAGACAGCCTGGTGAGTTTTGCCGACGTAATCGTCTTAAGGAATCTTATCGGCACGCCTTATGATGGTGGAAATCCCATACACGTGAAGGCCGACCGTGACGGTGACGGCGACATTGATGTCGACGACTACAAAGACTGGCTGGACAACTGCTACATCCAGTATTAATTATTTTCATTAAACCTTAGATAAAAGGCGGGATCGGTCATTCTGACCGATCCCGCCTTTTTATTTTACCTTAATTGAACCGGAATCTCCCGGTAAACAACTCCTCTTATGAAACCATCCATCCCGCTGAAATATTGTCCACTTTTATTTCATCCGGGGAAACGGGTTCCAAATCCGCCCCTTGTTCGTCGCAATGTCTTCTTTAATGCCCCTTTTTTCCGCGCAATCTTTTTCAACAAACAAACAGCCCCATGGCGGCATTGGTGATGCGACCACGGGGCCTTTCTTTATACGTTTTTTTTAAATACGGGTTTTTTGGTTTTTTTACTTTTTCTTCTTCTCCACCTTGGAGGCCATATTCATCAGGGGCCTGAAATTGGAGAGGGAATACAGGTGGGCGTAAATCCACGACAGGTAACCTTTTCGGAAAATTTCCAACGCTTTTTCGTCTTCCAGGGCCAGCATTTTGGCTTCATCCACCATCATCAACCCGGCAAAACCGAGCTTTTCTCCCTTGGGCAGGGTGATGTTGGCGGAAACGTCACGGAAAAGTTCGAGTTCCTTGAGCATTTTGATCATCTCTTCCGTAGCCTGGTTCTGGGCCTGGTAATTTTTCAAAAACTCGATTACACGCTTGAATTCATTGGTCTGCTCGCCCTTGTCATCGAAAAGACTCATTCCCTCCTTTTTCCCGAAACCTTCATAGGAAGAGTCCACGCAAACGGCAAAGGAACCGTCCTGCCCCACGTTGCTGGCCAGGATAAAGGGATATCTTCTGAAAAATGCCGGCACATAGGCGCCTTCTTTCCAATTTCCATCATCATCCACAAAAAGGTTTTCCTTGTTGCGCAGACCCAGCAGGGCGACAGGAATAATATCCTCATCCTTTGTTTTGGTGAATACCACCGGATAAAACTTGGCAGCTTCCAAAAATTCCTGGCCCACGACCACCACCGAATTCAACCCTTTGGCGAACGCATAATTCGTCACCGGTGCAATTTTTACAGATTTGTGCGTAACAGAGTTCAAAAAGATGGGATTTTTATAAATGCCTTCCTGTGCCATAGATATTTCTCCTTTAGCTTTGATTTATCAGCAACTGCATTAACTCCATTAAATAATTTGAATTTCTTTATCATTAAATGAACCGCAGGTCAAGGGATAAATGGGGTTAACGGGCCGGTGGGTCAGTCTGCCGATGGATCCGGGTACAGCGGTTTTGTGTAACTCTTGACCAACAGGGATTAAACGACTATAATTCCGGAAATTATTCATGAATTCAGGATATCATAACAATGCAGGCATCGGTTACGGAAAAATGATCAGAATGAAGTGGAATCCGGAAGAACGTCAAAAGAGATCGAACAACGCCACATTATCAGGCATGTCCTGAAACCGGTGATTAAATGTGCAGACGATAAAAGAAAACCGGCCAACCGGACCGCTGAAAGCCATGACCAGCTCATTAACCCAGTTCAATATTTCATTCAACCCCGTGGAAGACCGGCTGCTGTTGCGAATGGCAACCGATTCCGGCGAGTCCCTTGTTGAATTCCGGCTTTGGCTGACCCGCCGCCTGGTAAAACTGCTGTTGCCGATTCTGGATAAAATGCTGGAAACGGACGGGCAATTACTGACCCGGGTCCCGGAGGAAAACAGAAAAACGGTTCTGGAATTCCAACAGCAGGCTGCCCTGTCAAAAGCGGATTTTTCAACTCCCTATTCCTCGGAAAAAAAAGATACGCCCCTGGGCATGGAACCGCTCTTGATTTCGAGAATCCAGGCCGGAAAAGACAAGAACGGCCGGCAGGTTCTCTCTTTGAAAACACCGGAAAACAAGGGGATCAACATCGGCCTGAACCACCACATGATTCATTCGATGAAACAGTTGATTGTCCAAGGAACGGAAAAAGCCCAGTGGGACCTGGAATTAACAAAGCCGGTCAAGACGGAATCGGCCGTGCTGCCCGACAAGTTGATATAAGTGACCCATATTCGATGTAAAAGGATCTTTTATGAAATTAAAATCATTTGTATATTTTTTATTCGTCACTTTACTGCTGATAAGCATAAACCGTGTTAATGTATTTGCCCTGAATGAAAGTGACTTCGTCTATATCCCCCCGGGCTCGTTTATCATGGGGAACAATTCCGGAAACACGGACGAATGCCCCGAACACAGAGTGCATATCACTAAAGGATTCCTCATATACAACCACGAAATCACCCAAAAAGAATGGGTCGATGTCATGGAGACTGAACCGTGGAAAGATCCGGATAAAAACCCGAATGAAGATTTTTTCGAAACGGGAGACCAATACCCTGCTATTTATATGACCTGGAACGAAGCCCAATCATTCATCAGCAAGTTAAACGAGGGAATGCCGGAAACGGTTTATAGATTGCCGACCGAGGCCGAATGGGAGTATGCCTGCCGTGCTGATATATTTGATGAGCATACACTTTTCTATTTTGGGAACAACCCGGATTTGATGACCTTAAATGGATGGTATCTTGACAACTCATATGATAAAGACCTCGAAAAAAAATATGCCCATGAAGTGATGCAAAAACTTCCCAATAGATGGGGAATATATGATATGCATGGAAATGTCATGGAGTGGTGCCATGACGAATTGCCCTTCTATACCGACCAGGAACAATGGGATCCGGTTGGCCCAGATTCATCACCTTCGCGCGCTATTCGGGGAGGCGACTTAAAAACTCCTGCACTGAGAACACTAATATCCGAAAATGATTGCTCTTCACACAACCGTCATTACAGGTCTATAGGCGGTTATGGATATGATCTTGGATTCCGTGTCATTCGTTTAAGAACCGGTTTTATCGACACGGACGGAGACGGGTTGATGGATGACGAAGACAACTGCCCCACCGTGGCCGGGGCTGATCAGACAGATACGGACGGTGATTACATGGGAGACATCTGTGACCCGGATGA
>CAYLRU010000010.1:74395-94504 GCA_964386565.1 uncultured Desulfobacteraceae bacterium
CGCTCCCGGGAGCTGTATCAGGCGCGGCTGATTACTACAAGGTGGATGACAACGGCTTTTTCAGGTTCACCACCAATGCATCCATTGACGATACCGGGATCATTCTGACGCTTACCGATAATGGTGACCGAAATTCAGGGGATCTTGACGGACTTTCAAACGGTGAAATCCTCGATCCCGGAGGATATGCCATCGGACTGGGGGATTTTAACAATGACAACGCACTTGACCTGGCAGATGTCATCCTGGTCCTTCGCATATTGAGCAGGGCGGAATCCTCCACCCCCGATATGACGGAAGATCCTGACAGTGACGGCAAAATCAGCCTCAATGATGTGATTTTTATCCTTCAGAAGCTCGGCAGGGTGAGGTGATACATGGGCGCGTTTATACAATTCTGCGCAGAAGGCTTTGGCATCCACGGCCCGGCGCGTGACCTGAAGGACATGTTCATACGCGAAAAACCGGCTCAAACATCAACATGATACTTGACCTTCAGTTCTTCCGACAGGGTCTTTATCCTGGAAAATGCCGCTTCAACGGTTTTTTCCTTGTCCGGATTCACCAGGCAGCAGGTGGCCGGGGCGAGCAGACTTCTGGAAATCAAAAATTGCATGTCAATGCCTTTTTTTTCCAAAACACGCCAGACATCATCCAACAGGGCTTCAAGGGATTGGATGTTTTCCTTGTCAAAGGGTTCCTTGTTGGTGGGAACAATCCCCCAGGATAAAATCCCGCCCCTTTCCAAAAACCGTTTAATGGATCCGGCATAAGATGAAAAGACATCCTTGTTGGTATAAATATCCAGGGACAAAATATCCAGATCCAGGTTCAGCAGGAAATCCCAGTCCGGATTCCCGCACAGATGAACGCCTCTGGGTCTCTGGATCATACTGAAAAACATTTCCATGTCAGACTTTGCCGCCCGGTCGTCATACCCGGACAAGGCGCTGAAAAGAAACTGGAGACCCGGCTCGTCCACATACATAAAAGCATTTTCGTTTTTTTCTTTCAGCCGATCCAATTGAACGTTGATCCGTTTGGCCATGAATTCATACATAAACGGCCGGACCGTATCATCAAACAAAATGGGCCTGTCATCCTGGTCCAGAATATTAAACCCGAAGCTGATGGGTCCTTCCAACTGTCCGTGAACAGCCGGTCGGTTCTTCAGGTCCATGTCCAAAAACCGGTGGTAGACAACCGAGTAAGCGGGGCTGATGTCGAAGTAACCCGGATTATCAAAAAAAGCCATGGTTTCCTCGAATTCGTTGATGAATTTTTCCATGGAAAACCTGAGGGTTTGTTTTTCCAGGTCCAGCAGGATCCCGGGGAAATGCTCCGATGCCTGAACATACATGTCTTCATGATAGCTGTAACGGGGAAGCTGGGGCCAGAAGGGAATGTCCAGGGAAACGGCCATGTCCAGGGCCCTGTTCACATCCGTATGCGGCATCACCGCCATGGCCGTTGTCAGCAAATTTCCGGGTATGGGCATATTCATCTGCTCCCGTGTTGACAGGATTGATAGTTTCCGGCATGGATTTTTGTGCCTGGTGAACTTGGAAGCGGCTTTAATCAAAATTATATGTTCATTATCAAAAAAACATGCATTTGATCAAACCATTTTTTTGATCAAATCGTTGCCGGTACACGGGTTTTGAGGGGTATAAAAGACCGTCCGAATGCTGACACCGGTGGACGGCATGAAAGAATCAAGGCCGTTAAAGTATCTCCTGAATAATTTTTCAAGTTTTTCACGGATCACGTCGCTGTCCGACTCGGTTTCAACGGGCTGGATAAAGGCGAATGAATGATTGTCATACCGGCATAATGTGTCATTTTTACCGACAAACCGCCTAAGAGCTGCTGAAATATCGGACAATATGCACGTGGCGGCTTCCTCTCCGCCGGCTTCAATTATGCTTTTCATATCATCGATACCGATTTTGTAAATGACGAATGCTGTTTCACTCCTCCCGGCCTTGATGATTTCGCGTTCCACCGCATCAACGAAAAATCGTCTCTGGAAAAGTCCGGTGACAGGATCCTGTTGAGATATTTCAGCGATTTTTTCAAGGGAGAATGCATGGCGTTTTTTTAACAGGGCCGTCTCCATGGCGCTGTCAATCACCCGCAGCAGCGCCTGGCGGTCCACCTGCTGTTTAACCAGGTATTCCTCAGCTATGTCCAGAAGAGCGAACCAAAACCCCGGACCCCTGGGCGCATCTGCAATGACCACCAGCGGCAGGTCGTTATATCGGTCCTTGATATCCTTAATAAACCGGGGCCCTGAATGCCCCAGGAAAGGATCATCAACAAACATCAGGTCAATGGCACTGTTGTTTAAAACGGGAAACACCCTGTCGGTCCTGAAAGCGCGATGGGTTGTAATTCCCGGGGTTTCCGCTAGGCTCTCCGTAATTTTATGAAATACATCATCGGATCGAACCATGGCAAGGATATGAAACGGTCTTCCCGATACCTGTTTCCGCATCAAGTTATAATGGGGCATACGCATTTCCGCCCGGATCTCCTGAATCTTTTTGACCGCATTGGACAGCCGCTTCCCTGCCTCGTCTATTCGTTCAAGGAATTCAGCCGATTTTTCAGGTTTTCCGCGATACAGACCGACCAGTTCAATATTACCCAACAGGGATGTAAGGGGCTGGTTTAATTCGTGCAGGGTCAGACCCAAAATCTGAAACAATGTATGCAGACGCTGTTCCTGGATAACCGCTTTCTGCCGGTTCACCAGCTTACGGACGGCCTTTTCCATGATCGTATCCTCATCATCCGGTATCATCGTGTCAAACCCTGTTGTTTCCCGTTGCATACCATCCATTTCAGCCTCTTTATCGAACGGAAATAACGTACCGTAACTTGAAGCCATTGGATTCCTCTTCCAAAACAACCGAAATATAACGTTACCCGGAAAATTGCCGTTATATGACCATACGGCCGAACCACAATATACAACGTCAATCCCATTTTGTTGTCTTTGTTATGATATCGGCCTTTTCACAAAATGCTTTAATGGATTTTGAAAGAAAAAGAAGGGAGGAATCCGGAAATTAAAGACCATAGTAATCCCTATACCACGCGACAAACCGTTCAATTCCCGTCTCTATGGAGGTCCTGGGTTTAAAACCCACGTCATTGATCAAATCATCCACATCCGCATACGTTTCAGGGACATCCCCGGGCTGCATGCCGAGATATTCCTTTTTTGCTTTTTTACCTAAAACAGCTTCAAGGGTTTTGATAAACGTCATCAGCGCCACAGGCTGGTTGTTGCCGATATTATAAAGTTTATACCGGCAATATGAGGTTCCGGGATCCGGTTTTCGGCTGTTCCAATCCGGATTCGGAACGGGGCGTTTCAGCATTACCCGGTATACCCCCTCCACAATATCATCAATATAGGTAAAATCCCGCTTCATTTTACCGTTGTTGAATATCTTTACGGGTTTACCCTTCAGTATGGCGTCGGTAAACAGAAACAGCGCCATATCAGGACGTCCCCAGGGCCCGTATACGGTAAAAAACCGAAGCCCGGTGCAGCTCAGCCCGTATAAATGACTGTAGGTATGAGCCATGAGTTCATTGGCTTTTTTCGTGGCCGCATACAGGGAAACCGGATGATCCACATTGTCATGCACTGAAAACGGCATACGGGTATTGGCGCCGTAAACAGAACTTGATGACGCAAATACCAGATGGCCGACAGGATGATTTCGACATTCTTCAAGGACATTGATAAATCCCACCAGATTTGAATCAATATAAGCCCTCGGGTTCTCAATTGAATATCGGACTCCGGCCTGTGCCGCCAAATGAACCACACAATCAAATCGATGGCCCTCAAATAATCCGTCCATGGACTCCTTATCGCATAAATCAGCCTTGTAAAAAGTAAAAAGCCGATGTTTAACCAATCGTTCAACACGGTCTTTTTTCAGGCCCATGTCATAATAGGGGTTTAAATTATCCAGCCCGACAACCTCAATTTCCTTGTTCAAAAGATATGCTGACAAATGATAGCCGATAAATCCCGCCGCACCGGTCACCAGAACCTTTTTTATGCCCATTTCCATAATTTCCCCTTTTTCCGAAAATGCCATATTCAAACCTTTATTGAACAGGGTATGGATACCCCTGCCTTTATGAATGCCTTGACTTTATGGATTAATCAACATAAATTTAAACCGTTTGTCGTACGCTTTAACCCGGGGCACATGTCGCATGAACCCTTTTATTTATCTGCACCTGTCTGCATCACGCAAACCCTGTCTGCCCGACGCCGGTGCATCTTGCCCGATCAGAACAGGGACACGGGTCAAGGATATACCGGTTCATCTGAACATTCCCCTGGAAAAGGCTGATTTGTTTTTCGTAAACAGCTTAAAAACAGATCTGGATACCCTTCCTGAAGGCGAAAAACAGGTCGGCGTTTTCCCGCCTGCCGGTGGAGGATGATGACGATGAATATCGATATTAAAGATTTAATCATTCCGGCTGTATCTGAAAAAAGATTTCCGGACAATACACCGTTTTTGGCCATATCCGTCGAGAATGTCACCCGAATCGCTGATGAAAACCATATCCCTGTCCGTGACATTGAGTTATGTGCACTTGAAAATAACATTATCCCGGAACGTTATGCCCGAAACAGAAATTCCCTTGCCATTGAAGACCAGATTGCCCTGTTGAAAAAAAGCGCCTGCATCGTCGGTCTCGGCGGGTTGGGTGGAACTGTTACGGAAATCCTGGCCCGAATGGGCATCGGCAAGCTGTTGCTGATCGATGGAGATGTTTTTGAGGACAGCAATTTGAACCGGCAACTGCTGTCAACCGTTGACACACTGGGCGCATCAAAAGCATTAACGGCTGTAAAAAGGGTAAAGCAGGTTAATCCCGCAGTCGAGACCATCTGTCATACGGAATTTTTAACCGAGAAAAACGCCCGCCTGCTGATAGATCATTGTGATGTATTTGTCGACTGCCTGGACAACCTTAAAACGCGGTTCATATTGGAAGCAATTTCCAAAAAGGCCGGCTCACCCATGGTCTCCGGGGCAGTGGCCGGAAATACGGGCCAGGTGACAACGATTTTCCCCGATGATGCCGGGTTGAAACAAATTTACGGAGATCCCCAAAAAATACCTGAAAAAGGGGTTGAGGTATCGCTGGGTACCCTGCCCTACACAGTGTCCATGGTGGCCGCGCTCGAATGCGCCGAGGTAACAAAGGTGTTGCTGAATAAGGGAACGCCTTTAAGAAACAGGCTTTTGATCATCAACCCCATTGATAACCTTTTTGAAATCATGACGCTTTCCTGACCAGGACAAAACCTTAAAAAAAACGCCCGGACGTTAACACGTACGGGCGTTTCGGGATTCTATATCTGTGTCTTTGTGCTATTCTTTTTTGGTTTCTTCGGTTTCTGCCGTTTCCGATTCCGGCTCGACGACTTCTTTTGCCGCTTCGACATCTTCCCCGGCTTCTGCGGATCGGATATCTTCGGCTCTTTCTTCCGCTGCTTCATCATCTGAAATTTCAGGTGCTGAAACCTCTTCTTCAACCGGTTGTGCCGCTGCTTCCGGCTCTTTTACCCCGGTCTTTTCCTGCGGCGTCGCATCGGGTTTCTCATCCGCCGTCGGGGCAGCTTTTGGGGTATCTTTAACGGTATCGACTTTCTTCTTTTTCTTTTTTTTCTTTTCCTTTTCCATTGCAACCAGTTCAACAATGGAAATCGGGGCAGCATCTCCCGGGCGCCTTCCGAGCTTAATGACACGGGTATATCCGCCGTTTACATTTCCGAATCTTTCGTTTGCATTCTCGAACAATTTATGAACAACCGATTTCTCTCTTATAACGGCCAGCGCCTGTCTCCGTGCGTGGAGATCCCCCCGCTTGGCAAGCGTTATCATGTTATCCGCAAGGCGCCGCAGTTCCTTTGCCTTGGCATCCGTTGTCCGGATCCGGTCATATTTAAACAACGATGTCACCATATTTCTGAACATAGCGTTCCGGTGACTCGTCGTTCGATTTAATTTAATTCCCGCCTTTCGATGTCTCATAGGACTGATTATTCTCCTTCCTCAACCTCTTCTTCCTCTTCGGGATATTCAAATCCGTCAAGCTTCATCCCGAGAGAGAGCCCCATTTCGCTTAACACTTCTTTGATTTCATTAAGCGACTTTCGGCCGAAGTTCTTCGTCTTTAACATTTCAGCTTCGGTCTTGCTGACCAACTGATATATTTTATGAATTTCAGCATTTTTCAGACAGTTCGCACTACGGACGGACAGTTCAAGTTCTTCCACGCTCCGGTAAAGATTTTCATTGAATTTGGGTTTTTCTTCTTCTTCAGTTTTCTTTTCAGGCTCAGGCTCAAGTTCCTCGTCAAAATTAATGAAAATCGTCATCTGTTCTTTCATTATTTTTGCCGCATACGCCACGGCGTCTTCCGGAAGAATACTTCCGTCAGTCCACACTTCGAGAGTGAGTTTATCATAGTCGGTACGCTGTCCCACACGGGCGTTATTGACGACATAAACCACTTTCTTTATCGGCGAAAAAACGGAATCAATGGCAATCGTACCGATAGGCGCATCTTCATCAACGTTGGCTTCCGCCAGTGAATAGCCTTTACCGACTTTTACCGTCATCTCGGCGTTAAAATCGGCGTTTCCCGCCAGGGTCGCGATGTGAAGATCCGGATTCAGCACTTCGCATTTCCCGTCTTTGCTGATAATATCGCCGGCGGTTATTTCCCCCTCACCTTTTGCACTGATATATACCTTCTTGGGCTCGGGATCACTTACCCGCAAACGAACTTCCTTTAAATTCAGAATTATTTCCGAAACATCTTCCAAAACACCTGGAATTGTTGAAAACTCATGCATCACATTATCGAACTTTACCGAAATAATGGCAGCCCCGTAAAGGGATGACAGAATTATCCGCCTTAAAGAATTTCCGATGGTAATTCCGAACCCTCTTTCAAGCGGCTCACAAACGAACTTTCCGTAAAAAGGAGTACTGGACACCTTGACCTTTTCAGGCGTAATCATTTCCTGCCAGTTCATGTACATAAGTTCATTTGATGACATATTTTGATCTCCGGATTTTTTAAAGTGCCTTACGGCCCCCTCACACCGGGACCGTAAATTTTTTATCTGTTTCGGTTCATATTATTTTGAGTAAAGCTCGACAACAAGCTGTTCCTGAATCGGCATGGTCAAGTCTTCTCTCATCGGGAAGCTTTTCACGATCCCCTTTCGGTTCTCTTTCTCCAGATCCAGCCACTGTGGAATGCCACGGCGAACCACTGCATCCAGTGAATCACCGATGGCCTGAATATTGCGACTTTTTTCCCGAATTTCAATGACATCGCCGATCTTGATCAAATACGACGGAATGTTAACCGATTTGCCATTCACTAAAAAGTGCTTATGGAGAACAAAATGCCGCCCCTGGGTTCTCGAGTTTGCAAATCCCAGGCGGTAAACAACATTATCCAACCGTCGCTCAAGCATCACAAGCAGATTCGTACCCGTAACGCCTTTTTGCTTATCAGCCCGCTTGAAAAATATTCTGAATTGCTTTTCGGACAGACCGTACATCCGTTTTACCTTCTGTTTCTCACGAAGCTGAATCCCGTAATCCGAATATTTTCTTCCCCGTCGCTGTCCGTGTTCCCCCGGCGGATAAGTGCGCCTGTCAAAAGCACATTTGTCGGAATAGCATCTATCGCCTTTGAGGAAGAGTTTTAAATTCTCCCTTCGGCATATCCGGCATACTGAACCTGTATATCTTGCCAAATCACCCTCCTTTAAATCCGTTTGGCCTCATGCACCGATTTGTCGTTGTATTGATTCCATTTACCGGGCTGCTCGCACCGGATAAATTGAAAAAGCAAAAACATTCACTGTCCCGTCTGTTTGATTTTTTTACCGTCGCAAACGGCACATTATCGCGCTCTGCGGCTGTGAAGCATATCCGCCCGTCAAACCCTTCTTCTTTTGGGCGGGCGGCACCCATTGTGCGGAATGGGTGTTACGTCTTTTATCATCAAGACATTAAAACCAACCGCCTGCAGGGAACGCAACGCCGATTCACGACCTGCTCCGGGACCCTTAACATATACCTCAACATTTTTCATGCCGTGGTCCATCGCCTTTTTTGCGGCGTCTTCCGCAGCCTGCTGAGCGGCAAAAGGTGTGCTTTTCCGGGAACCTTTAAATCCCTGAACACCTGAACTTGACCAGGAGACGACATTTCCCGCCGGATCCGTGATCGTTACAATGGTATTATTAAACGTCGATTGAATATGCACGACACCCGATGGGATATTTTTTTTCTCTTTTTTCTTTGTACGAACTTTTTTTGCCATGAATAAGCCTCGGTTTCTTTATTTATTTACTTCTTCTTTACTCCGCCCTTTTTCTTGACCGCAGACCGTTTGGGGCCCTTCCGTGTACGTGCATTCGTGCTTGTCCGCTGCCCCCTCACAGGTAATGACTTCCTGTGCCGAAGACCCCGGTAAGATCCGAGATCCATCAGACGTTTCACGTTCATGGATACTTGTGTGCGAAGCTCACCCTCGACCTTGTAAGCGCCATCGATAACCTTACGGATATTGTTGATCTGTTCATCGGTCAGGTCATCCGTATAGGTGTCCGGGTTGATATCCAGTTTGTCCAGTATTTTCCTGGACGTGGATCTTCCGATTCCATAAATATATGTCAGCCCAATTTCTATTCGCTTACGCCTGGGCAAATCTACACCCGCGATTCTTGCCAAAGCTTACCCTCCTTATCGTTTATCCTTGCCGCTGGTTATGTCTTTTGTTCTCGCAGATAACCCGAACGATTCCGTGTCTGCGGATGATTTTACACTTGATGCATATTTTCTTTACAGATGCTCTTACTTTCATCGATAAAACCCCTCGCTTCCTGCAAATTCCGTACGAACCCGCAAATTATTATAACGGCCCGGCGTCTTTATTTTGACCTGTATGTAATCCTGCCCCGCGTCAGATCATATGGTGAAAGTTCCACCGTAACCTTATCGCCCGGCAGAATTTTTATAAAATGCATTCGCATCTTTCCCGAGATGTGGGCAAGAACCTTGTGTTTATTCTCAAGCTCCACCTTGAACATCGCATTCGGTAAGGTTTCCAGTACCGTTCCTTCAACTTTAATGGCTTCTTCCTTTGGCATATCCGGCTCCATAAAAAGCAATCAACGATTATATTTCGTTATTGCATAAAAATTCAGTATTTGTTCGTCAGCGAATTTAACCGTCTTTTATCTCATTCGCCTTAATGTCGCCCTTTTATCCGACTGCTTCCTTTTCTTAAAAACCCCTCGTAATGACGCGTCAGCATGTGGGACTCGATCTGCGCGATAGTATCGATTGCGACACCGACAACGATGAGAAGCGCCGTTCCTCCGAAATAAAACGGCACGTTGAATTTTGAAATCAGAATAGACGGCAACACACAAACAGTGGATACGTATATGGCACCGCCAAGGGTTATTCTTGTCAATACTTTATCAATATAATCCGCCGTGCGTTTTCCGGGCCGAATTCCCGGGATATATCCTCCCTGCTTTTTCATGTTTTCGGCGACGTCCGCCGGATTAAATGTAACGGCTGTATAAAAGTAACAGAAAAAGAATATGAAGCCGACATATAAAAGTTCGTATATTGCGTTTCCGGGTCGAATGGCCCCGGCAATGTTTTTTACCCAGGGGATGTTGATGAAACTGGCAAGTGTTGCCGGGAACATGATGATGGAAGAGGCAAAAATCGGCGGAATCACGCCCGATGTATTGATTTTAAGCGGCAGATGCGTGCTTTGCCCCCCGTACATCCTGCGTCCCACCACGCGTTTGGCATATTGAACCGGTATTCTTCTTTGCCCCTGCTCGACGAAAATGATAAATCCGACCACGGCGACCATGAAAACGACCAGGATGAAAACCAAAAAGATCCCGATTTCACCGGCGGACAACAGCCGGAATGTATTTCCGATAGCTTTGGGCAGACGGGTTACGATACCGGCGAAAATAATCAGTGATATGCCGTTGCCGATCCCCCTTTCGGTGATCTGCTCACCCAGCCACATGATAAAAGCCGTACCGGCGGTTAATGTAATGACGGTCAACAGCCGGAATTCCCATCCCGGATTTATAACTACGGGCGCACCTCCCGGTGCCGTCATGCTCTCCAACCCGACACTGATGCCAAACCCCTGGATAATGCTCAGCAGCACCGTTCCGTAACGGGTATATTGGGTGATTTTTTTTCTTCCCTGTTCTCCTTCTTTTGACAAACGCTCGAGATGAGGGATGGTGACGGTCAGCAGTTGCAGAATAATCGATGCACTGATGTACGGCATGATGCCGAGAGCGAACACGGACAGGCGTTCAAGGGCGCCCCCGGAAAACATGTCAAACAATCCGAGCAGCGTTCCTTTTGCACTCGAAAAGAAAGAGGCAAGCGCAATACTGTCGATACCGGGTGTCGGAACATGTACGCCGACACGGTATACAATCAGCAATCCCAGTGTAAAAAAGATACGCTTTTTCAACTCGGGAATTTTGAATATATTCTGGAAACTGCTGCCTGCCATATTATACGACCTCTACCTTGCCACCGGCTGCCTCGATCTTGCTGCAGGCTCCCTTGCTGGCAGAATTGACTTTTATCGTTAAAGGATAGCCGATTTCTCCGATACCCAATAATTTTACGCCGTCCCTTGGTCCCTTTACCAACCCTTTAGCGACAAGGGCTGCCTCGTCCACCTCGGAACCGCTTTCAAACTTTTTCAGATCCCGGATATTGATGATCGCGTATTGTTTTTTAAAAATATTCGTAAATCCGCGTTTGGGCAGTCGCCGGTGTATGGGCATCTGACCGCCTTCATATCCCGGCCTCACCCCTCCACCGGACCGGCTGTTCAATCCCTTCGATCCCCTGCCGGCGGTTTTTCCCTGTCCGGAGGCAACGCCCCTGCCGACACGCTTTCGCGGCTTTTTTGACCCGATTTGCGGTGATAATTCATTTAGTTTCATCGATATTTTCCTCAGCTTCAACCAGATGAGATACGGCCTCGACCATACCCCGAATGGCCGGAGTATCCTCAAGCAGGACCGTTCTGTTCAGTTTTGTAAGTCCCATTCCGCGAAGAACCTTGCGGTGTTTTTCAGGTCTTCCGATCATACTCTTCACAAGGGTTACTTTCAGTTTGTTTGCCATATATATCTTCCCTTTTACAGATCTTCAGGGTGGAGCCCGCGTCGTTTGGCCACCATATCAACACTTTCAAGTTTTTTCAGGCCGCCGATGGTTGCCTTGACGACATTGTGCGGGTTATGAGATCCCAAGCACTTGGTTAGTATGTTTTGAACACCGACTGCCTCAAGCACCGCTCTTACAGCACCCCCGGCAATCAGCCCCGTTCCTTCGGAAGCCGGTTTCAAAAGGACCCTGCCGGCACCGTATCGGCCGATAATTTCAAACGGTATCGTCCCGTTTACGAGCGGCACTTCGATCATATTCTTTTTTGCTTTTTCAACACCTTTTCGTATCGCTTCCGGAACTTCCCCTGCCTTTCCAAGACCAAAACCCACACGGCCGTCTCCGTCTCCGACGACAACAATTGCGCTAAAGCTGAATCTTCTACCGCCTTTAACGACCTTTGCCACGCGATTGATATGAACCACTTTATCGATAAACTGGTTATCGCTGGTTTCCTGATTTAACAAGGGTTTTCCTCCTTAACATCTTAGAACGTTATTTAAAAATCCAGCCCACCCTCACGGGCGCCGTCTGATACGGCCTTCACCCGTCCATGGTATAAGAACCCGTTTCGATCAAAAACGACCTTTTTAATCCCTTTTTCCATGGCACGTTCTGCAATCACTTTGCCGACGTAGTTTGCTACGGCTGTTTTCTTTAACGGGCCGCCGGAGTTTATATGTCCCTTTACCTGCTTATCGACACTGGAGGCAAAAGCCAGTGTGCGGCCGGTGACATCATCAATAATCTGTGCGTAAATGTGTTTTGCACTTCGAAATACTGTCAGTCGGGGTCGTTCGGGTGTTCCGCTCAACCTTTTCCGAATGCTTTTCTTTCGTTTTATACGTGCCTTGCTTTTTTTATCTGAAGCCGACATACGTTATAACCCCATCATCTTGAAAGACGGTTTTGTTGTTTATTTTGTTCCTGTTTTTCCAGCCTTTTTACGGATATGCTCTTCGGCGTACCGGATCCCCTTTCCCTTGTAGGGTTCCGGTGGTCTCAGCCGCCTGATTGCTGCTGCCGTATGACCCAGTTTTTCTTTATCGATCCCGGTCAGCAGTACGACATTGTTTTTATCGACGGAAGCGGAAATACCATCGGGAAGTTCAAAGTTGATCGGGTGAGAATAACCCAGGTTGAATACAATGGAATTACCTTTTGCCTCTGCGCGGTAACCGATTCCGTTAATCACCAGTGACCGTTCAAATCCCTTTGAAACACCGGTAACCATATTATACACAAGACTTCTGGTGAGGCCTTGTATCGCCCTGGCATTGCGGCTTTGAACGCCTGTGACAAACCTGATCACATTGTCTTCTATTTTAACTTCCAATCCAGGCGGAATGGCTCTTTCGAGTTTTCCCTTTTCCCCCTGAACCGTCAAAATTCCATTCGCATATGTTACTTTGGTCTTTTCCGGTATATTTATCGGTTTATTGCCGACTCGAGACATTGGTTACTCCCTTTTTACCAAACATTGCAAATAATTTCACCACCTATATTTTCTTTTCTGGCGGCTTTATCCGTCATTATCCCTTTTGACGTGGACAGGATGGCAATTCCCAATCCGTTTAATACCGGCTTGATGTCCTTTGATTTGACGTATACCCGCCGGCTCGGCTTGCTGATCCTTTTCAACCCCATGATAACGTCTTTCCGGTTATCATCGTATTTCAGGTATACCCTCAGAACGTCCTGTTTGCTGTCCTTTATAATTTTATAGTTCCTGATGAATCCCTCTTCCAACAGGACTTTCGCCAATTCGGTTTTTAATTTTGACCCCGGAATATCAATGCTGTTAAACTTGGCTTTCGCCGCATTTCGAATCCTCGTCAGCATATCCGCAATCGGATCACTCATTGTCATGTTTCTCTCCGTAATGATAAAAACGATACGATTTGTCTGGTTATTGAAATACACAGCGGCATTTCAGAGAGGAATGTTTTTTGCTCCTTCCTCCCTTTATCAGAGCCGTTGTTTTTATGCATTACCAGCTCGATTTAATTACCCCCGGAAGTTTGCCTTGTGAAGCAAGCGTCCTAAAACAAATCCTGCAAATCCCAAATTTTCGTAAAAATCCTCTGGGCCTGCCGCATATGGGGCATCTGTTGTAGGCTCTGACCTTGAATTTCGGTTTTTGCATTGCTTTCATTTTAAGCGCCGTTCTCGCCAAGTTGTCCTCCTTTTTTTCCTTACAATCGGTGATAATGCAAATCCATATATTCCCTATAATTGCGTTTTCAGTTTCTAAACGGCATACCCAAGAGCTTTAACAGTTCTTTTCCCTCTTCGTCGGTTTTTGCCGAAGTCACGACAGTAACATTCAGTCCCTTTATTTTGTCGATCTTGTCATAATCGATTTCCGGAAATATGATCTGCTCCTTGATTCCCAAAGAATAGTTCCCGTTCCCGTCGAATGCTTTTCCGGATGTCCCCCTGAAGTCCCGAACACGGGGAAGAGCGATGTTGACCAGTCTATAATAAAAGTCATACATGAGTTTTCGTCGAAGCGTCACCATGCAACCGATCGGCATTCCTTCCCGCAATTTAAAAGCGGCGATGGATCTCTTGGCCCTCGTAATGACCGGCTTCTGTCCCGATATAATTTTCAATTCCTCGGCAGCGGAATCCAGTATTTTAATATTATGTATGGCCTCTCCCAGTCCCATATTGATGACGATTTTAACGAGCCTGGGGACTTCCATAATATTTTTATACTGATAGCTCTCCATCAGTTTGGGAACGACCTTTTCTTCGTAGTATTTTTTCAGATGTGACATTCAATTCCTCCGGCAAGACACCCTATGAGTCAATAATTTCATTGCACTTACCGCATGTACGAACGATTTTCCCGTCTTCCAGCCGCGTCATTTTTATTCGCATGGGTGCCATGCATTTGCTGCAGACCAACATGACATTCGACCAGTGGATCGGCGCTTCGCCCTCCACAATACCTCCCTGCCGGTTTTGCATGTTCGGTCTGGTGTGTCTTTTAACCATATTAATATTCTCAACAAGCAGCCTGTTTTTTTTGTTGATAACCTGCAGGACTTTTCCGATTTTTCCTTTGTCCTTTCCGGCTAACACCTTTACTTTGTCATCTTTTTTTATACGGCATCTATTCATCATGATGATTCACTTCTCCAGTTAGCAAAGCAGCGTTAAAGCACCTCGGGCGCCAATGAAATAATTTTCATAAATCGCTTTGCCCTTAACTCTCTCGCCACCGGCCCGAATATACGCGTACCGATCGGCTCGTTGCTGGCGGTAATCAAAACCGCTGAATTATCGTCAAATCTTATATAAGAACCGTCCGGCCGCCTTATTTCCTTTTTCGTACGGACCACAACCGCCTTTAATACATCCCCTTTTTTGACCTTGGCATTGGGAATTGCTTCTTTGACGGAAACCACGATGATATCGCCGATGCTGGCGTATCTTCTTTTTGATCCCCCCAACACTTTGATGCAATACAGAACTTTTGCACCTGAATTGTCCGCCACTGTCAATCGTGTCTCTGACTGAATCATCTTCTTGACTTCCTGATTTGTTGAAACTCCCGCAATCCCGCATTTGCGGCACGGGAATCGTACGTTCGAGTTGCAGCCTAGACCGCTTTTTCAACTATTTCACTGACTCGCCATTTTTTTGTCCGACTGATGGGTCTAGATTCTGTAATTTTAACCTTATCGCCTATATTGCACGCATTGTTTTCATCATGGGCCGCGAATTTAGACCGCCGTTTAATGTACTTGTGGTACAAGGGATGCTTAACCATCCTCTCCACCAACACGATCACGGTCTTATCCATTTTATTACTGACGATGGTTCCAACGACCTGCTTCTTTTTTCCTCGTTCCTTCATGGCTCTTTAAGTTCCGTTAACCTCCGCTGATGCAGCTTCAGCAGATTCGTTGATGATGGTTTTTATTCTGGCAATATCTCGTCTTATGGTGACGAGCCTGCGGTTATTCTCAATTTGACCGATGGTATTTTGAAAGCGAAGATTAAACAACTCCTCTTTTAAGTCTTTTAATTTGAGGTCCCGCTCTTCAGGACTCATTTCTCTTATTTCGGCAGCTTTCATTATACTTCGCTCCTCTCGACGAATCTTGTCTTTACCGAAAGCTTGTGTGAAGCGAGCCGCAGCGCTTCCCTGGCCAACTCCCTTGAAACGCCTTCCATCTCATAGAGTATTTTCCCCGGTTTGACCACTGCAACCCATCCCTCGGGCGCTCCCTTTCCCTTGCCCATTCTGACTTCGGCAGGTTTTTTGGTAATCGGTTTGTCCGGAAACACCCTGATCCACATTTTCCCACCACGCTTTACATGCCGGGTCATGGCGATTCGTGCAGCTTCTATTTGACGGTTACTGATGGTTCCGCACTCGACAGCCTGCAATCCATACTCTCCAAAGTTCAGGTCGCAGCCCCTGCTCGCAAGGCCCCGCATTTTCCCCTTTTGCCTCTTTCTATATTTCACCCTCTTGGGACTCAGCATCGTCCTAATCTCCTATTGGATATAATCAACCTTCGATCTCGGCCTGATCACGTTTTAATATTTCGCCTTTAAAAATAAACACCTTTACACCGATGATGCCATATGTTGTTTTGGCCTCGGTAAATCCGTAATCGATATCCGCTCTTAACGTGTGCAACGGGATTCGTCCTTCCCGGTATTGTTCTGTTCGGGCCATTTCCGCCCCGCCGAGCCTTCCTGAGCAGATAATTTTCACTCCTTCGGCGCCGAACCGCAGGGCTGAAGAAATGCCGCGTTTCATGGCACGTCGGAACGCAACCCTGCGTTCAATCTGTGAAGCCACGTTTTCCGCAACGAGTTGAGCATCGATTTCAGGTTTCCTGACCTCCTGGATATCAATAAAAACTTCATGGGAGGTGAGTCTCTCAAGGTCCTTTTTCAGGTTGGCGATTTCAGAGCCTTTCTTCCCGATGATAATCCCGGGACGGGAGGCAAACACTCTCAACCGGACACGTTTTGCCGATCTTTCTATTTCGATTCTGGACACACCCGCGTGAAAAAGCTTTTTTTTCAAAAACCTCCTGATTTTGTAATCTTCCAGAATATAGTCGGCATATTTTTTACCGGCGTACCATCTTGACTCCCAGGTTTTTACAATACCCAGTCTCAACCCTATGGGATTTACTTTCTGACCCAAGTTTACCCCCCTTTTTATATTTCTTCAGCTAAAATAACGGTAATGTGCGAGGTTCGTTTCAAAATTCGCGTACCCCTTCCCCGGGCCCTGGCTTTGAATCGCTTCAACGTCGGACCGCCATCCACAATAACATTTCGAATAATCAGGGAATCAACATCAATGCTCGGATCTTGATCGGCGTTGGCAACAGCCGAACGTATCAGTTTCTCCAAAATCCCGGCGGCTTTTTGCGGCATAAACCTGACGGTGTCAAGCCCTTTTTCAACCGGTTTCCCTTTTATTCCATCAACCAGAATTCGAACCTTCCGAGGAGAAATGCGAATATATTTGGCGACTGCTTTGACCTCCATCACAGATAATCCTTTTTCTTAAAGTTACTTCTTCAGTTTTGATTTTTTATCCCCGGCATGGCCATAAAATGTTCGGGTAGGTGAAAATTCTCCCAATTTATGTCCAACCATATCTTCGGTAATGAAAACAGGTATAAATTTTCTGCCATTGTGAACCGCCAATGTAAGTCCAACCATTTCAGGAATTATCGTCGATCGTCTCGACCACGTTTTAATAACTTTATTGCTTCGGGTTTCCTGTGCGGCCTCAATTTTTTCCAGCAAATGCTCATCGACAAATGGCCCTTTTTTTAACGATCGTGGCATATATTCTCCTTCATCACTTCCATCTTATACACATCCTGCTATTTCTTTGAACGATGTTTAACAATATAACGGTCACTTTTTCGTTTGTTGCGTGTTTTAAATCCCTTTGTCGGGACACCCCACGGACTGCAGGGATGTCGGCCGCCTGAGGATCTCCCTTCACCTCCACCCATGGGATGGTCAACAGGATTCATGGCAACGCCCCTGACTTTCGGTCGCCTGCCAAGCCATCGCTTGCGCCCGGCTTTTCCCAGCGAAATATTTTCGTGGACCACATTTCCCAAACGGCCGATGGTGGCTTTGCAATCGATCAGCACCATCCGGACTTCACCGGAAGGCAGCTTGACCAGGGCATACCGATCCTCTTTCGCCATCAACTGTGCGAAAGTGCCGGCGCTTCTGACGATCTGTCCTCCCTTGCCGAGTTTCAGCTCTATGTTATGAATCTGTGTGCCCAGCGGAATGTTTTTCAACGGAAGCGCATTCCCCGGCTTGATATCAGCGTCGGGTCCTGATACCACCGTATCGCCGACCGTTAAATTCAGAGGCGCCAGGATATATCTTTTTTCACCGTCCGCATAATGAAGCAGGGCGATTCGGGCACTACGGTTGGGGTCATATTCAATGGTTGCAACCTTAGCCGGAATTCCTGTCTTGTCCCGCTTAAAATCGATAATTCGATAGTGTCGTTTATGCCCACCGCCACGATGCCGGATCGTAATCCGACCGTTTGCATTCCTTCCGCCCGTTCTTTTGATGACTTTCAAAAGGCTCTTTTCAGGCGAATTTGAAGTAATTTCCTCAAATGTCGAATATGTCTGGAACCTTCTTCCCGGGGTTACGGGATTTAATTTTTTTACGGCCATTTAAAAAACTCCCTGTCTTATACACCTTCGAAGAAATCGATTCGCTCTCCCGGCTTCAACGTTACAATGGCTTTTTTCCAGTCCTTGCGTTTGCCGAGGATCAACCCTCTTCTTTTGACTTTTCCTTTAACCTGGATCGTACGGACACCAGCAACATTGACGTTAAATATTTTCTCAACAGCCTTTTTGATCTCAATTCGATTCGCCTTGCGATCCACTTCAAAAGAAACCTGATTGGATACTTCCTTCTGAAGGCTCGTTTTTTCCGTAATCAAAGGCCGTTTTATAATATCATGCGGCATCATTTATGGAATCTCCCTTCAATGCCCTGAATTGACGCTTCAATTAAAACCAGGTGGTCATATTTTAAAATATCATAGACGTTCAAGCCTTCCGTTCTCATGACTTTAACGCCGGGAACATTTCTTGACGACAACTCCAGGGTTTCGTTCTTTTCAGGAATAACGATCAACGGCTTTTGTGCATTAATCCGGTCCAGTATCTGAACAAAGGCCTTGGTCTTTATGCTTTCCAAATCAAACCGGTCCAATACGATAATCTTGTTTTCTTTCAGCTTGCTGCTCAACGCCATCTTCAATGCCAGCCGCCTGACTTTTTTCGGCGCTTTGTAAGCATACGATCTCGGATCCGGTCCGAATACGGAGCCGCCGCCTCTCAATAACGGCGATTTAATATCCCCGCGACGGGCGCGTCCCGTACCTTTCTGTCTGAAGAGCTTCCTGCGGCTTCCTTTAACATCGGAGCGATGCTTTACGGAGGCTGATCCCGCTCTCCTGCTTGCCAACTGCATGACCACCACATCATGCAAAATATCCTGCTTCACCGGAACGTCAAATATGGCGTCGGCAAGTTCCACCTGTGAAATTTTTTCAGCTTCGCTGTTTATAACGTCTACAAGAGCCATAATTTTCTCATTTTTTGCTGTTGGTGCCCAAAAAAAGCGATTATCAATTTGTGCGTTTTCATACCTGTTGCTTGCCGCTTTTCTCAAGAACCGTCTATTTTAAGACTTTTTCTGGTTCAATTGCCTTTTTTCAACTTCGGGACTTTTGGCTTTTTAATCTCCACCAACCCGGAAACCGCTCCCGGTATGGCGCCCTTAATGAATATGATATTTTCCTCCGGCCGTATGTCCACAATTTTAAGGTTCTTTACAGTCTTCCGGTCATTTCCGTAATGGCCGGGCAACTTCTTGCCCTTTATGACTTTTGACGGCCATGCGCTGCACCCGATGGAGCCCGGGATTCTGTGGCTGTGGCTGCCGTGGCTCTTTTTGCCGCCGTGAAATCCATGCCGCTTGATAACACCGGAAAAGCCCCGTCCCTTGGTGGTGCCGCGGACATCAACCCTTTCTCCGACCTCAAACAGCTCAACGGTAATCTTCTGTCCCGGGCGGTATTCACCGGGGTTGTCCACGGAAAATTCACGGAGGTGCGCGCAGGAAACATCCCCGCACTTCCTTAAATGGCCTTGTATCGGTTTATTGAGACGAGATTTCTTTTTTTCGCCAAAGCCAAGTTGCAAGGCGTTGTAACCATCCGTCACTTCTGATTTGACCTGGGTGACAACGCAGGGACCCGCCTGAATAATGGTTACCGGCACATATGTCCCATCTGCCAAAAACATCCCTGTCATGCCCAGTTTTTTCCCTAACAATCCTTCACACATATCGCTAACTGTCCCTATTTACAGCTTTATTTCAACATCCACGCCAGGTGACAGGTCAAGCTTCATTAATGCATCAACCGTCTGCTGGGTGGGCTCTAGTATATCCAAAAGTCTTTTATGCGTCCTCATTTCAAATTGCTCTCGGGATTTTTTATCAATATGGGGAGAGCGCAGCACACAGAACTTGTTAATTCTTGTCGGTAATGGAATGGGACCGACGACTTTTGCACCTGTCTTATTGGCCGTATCGACAATATCCGTGGCCGACTGGTCTAATAGTTTATGGTCGTATGCCTTCAACGTGATCCGGATCTTCGTATTCATTATCATGATTTTCGTCTCTCTTTTTTACTCGATAATTTCGCTGACGACTCCGGCGCCCACGGTACGACCACCTTCCCTGA
>CAYLRU010000011.1:0-86902 GCA_964386565.1 uncultured Desulfobacteraceae bacterium
GATTTGAAAGGTGTAATCATTATTTTCCCCAAGTCGGGGGTGCAGCTCAACTCGGTATTAGCAATAGAATAAGATCCATATGTCCAAATATCGGAATAAACAAAGGTGGAAAAAAATTATTGAAAGTGGGAAAAAATTAAACTCCTTAACTCGCCATCTTGTTTTAGAAGGTGATTCATATGACAAAGCAATTGAGGGCTTAGAACCTTACGTCTCTCGGTGGGAAGAATCAGTAAAAAATATTGAGCAATCAAGCACGAACGATATCGGGTACAGCGAAGAATATGATCACGATCTTTGGGCCAGGTCAGAGCTTTATAAAGTTTTAAAATATGCGTCAGAAGAAGAGAAATGTCATTATAAACATAGAATATCTCAAGCGGATTTGGCTTTTAAAAATGTAACTATTGAATCAAATATTGCAAATAATCATGTGGAAAATCCGGATAAAAAACTGCATTGGTGGCTTTTTCGTGTCAATAAAAATTAATTGATAGCAATGCAAATGCAGCGGAGCGCAAAAAACCGCGCCCGCTGATTTGCAGCATTATAAATCATGAAGGGCACCATGAAACTTTTTTTGGCTGTATTTGTTTTAGCGCTGTCGGGATGCGCTGGCATGAACCCCAATCCTGGCGAGCGAACAGCAGATACAAACTGGGAGAGCGGTAATTACTCAAAAGCATTAGAGGTGGTACGTAATGCTGCTGAACGAGGAATGCCATGGGCGCAACTCAGGCTTGGTATTTATTATAACTTCGGCTATGGCGTTGAAGTGGATATTCCAGAAGCAGTTAAATGGTACAAAAAGGCGGCACGTCAATTAGTTGAGGGAAAATGGGCAGAAGGCTATATTGTAGGGGCTACTGGAAAATACGGTTACTTCGGACAGAAAAATGATGCGCTTATAGCACAGTTCAGGTTAGCTGATATTTACTCTGGTGGTGAGGGAATAGAACAAGACCTTATCCTATCTTATCTGCTTATTAACAACGTAATTGAAAAATCTAATGGTAAGCCGCAAATATTTTTCTGCTGTGATTGGTCTGGTGGGCGCTGGTTTAGGCAAACACAGTTCGTAGAATTAAAATCAAAAATAGAAGAATCAATGTCACAAGAACAACTGAAAACAGCTAAAAAAATGGCAATACATTGGTCTGCAAAAAAAGATTTATAACATCTATATGTCCTTCGGTTGTGCGCTTACTACTGAAAAGCCGGTTTCCGGAATAGTAAAAGATGCTTTAAAAGAGTTGTTTGAATATCAGCTTAAAAAACTCGAGGAATTGAGTGATGATCTTGCACAAAAAATAAAATCCACGGAATCCATTATCAGAGGCCGGTGCGGATCGGGCAATCCGAACCGGCCTCACTCGTTTATAGACCACGACTTTCAACCCGCCTGAATTACCTTTTCAACTCCATCCCACCCAATAATGTGTTAGTCCGGCAATTCAGGTCTTCTTCCGGTCTGTCACGGCTTTTTGTCCAGGACCTCGCGGATTTTCGCGGCCATGTCGCCAATGTTGAAGGGTTTCTGGATAAAGGAAACGCCCGGATCGATGACGCCGTGGTGAAGGATGGCGTTGTCCGTGTAGCCCGACATGTAGAGCACCTTCAAATCCGGACGGACGGCTTTCAGATGTTCGGCCAGCTCGACCCCGCTCATGTCCGGCATCACTACGTCGGTGAGAAGCAGGTCGGGTACGAACCCCTTTTCCTCCACCCAGGCCACTGCCTCCCTTCCGCCGGCGGCCAGCGTCACCTGGTATCCCATCTGGGAAATCACCACTTCCGCCAGTTTTCGGACGCTTTCTTCGTCCTCTACCACCAGGATATGCTCCGCTCCGCCGCTGGGCGCGGGTTTTTCCCCGGACGGATCCGTTTCGGCCTGGGTCTTCTCCCGAACGGCCGGCAGGTAGATCTTGAAGGTGGTGCCCCGGCCGGGTTCGGAGTAACACCAGATATATCCTCCGGACTGCTTCACGATGCCGTACACCGTGGAAAGTCCCAGGCCGGTTCCCTTTCCTCTTTCCTTTGTCGTGAAAAACGGCTCGAAAACCTGGCTGAGGACCTCTTTTTCCATGCCGCAGCCATTGTCCGATACGGAGATTTGAACATACTCTCCGGGAACGACCAGGTCTCTATGCTGGTGGACATACTGCCGGTCGAGGCACAGGACCACGGTCTCGATGAGCAGCCGCCCGCCCTTGGGCATGGCGTCCCTCGCGTTGATCGCAAGATTGACCAGCACCTGCTCCATCTGACCGGGATCGACTTTCACGGAAGGAAGTTCGCCGGCCTTCTTCAGCGTAAGCTCGATGTCCTCCCCGATCAACCGTCGAAGCATGGAGGCCAGGTTGTCAATCAGCCAATTCATGTTCACGATCCGGGGCGCAAGCATCTGCTTCCGGCTGAAGGCCAGCAACTGGCGGATCAGGCCCGACGCGCGCTGGCTGGCCTCCAGGATCTCCTTGGCATTCCGGTAAAAGGGATCCTCCGGTTTCAACCGGGTAAGCATCAGTTCGGCATACCCGTTGATGACGCTCATCATGTTGTTGAAGTCATGCGCGATCCCACCGGCCAAGCGTCCCACGGACTCCAGTTTCTGGGACTGGAGAAGCTGCTCTTCCAATTTTATTCGCTCGTCCTCCATGCGTTTGAGATCGTCGATGTTCTGGATAAAACCGACCAGCCTCACCGGTTTTCCGCTGGCCATTTCGACCCCGCAGGTGAGCCGGCACCAGATGGGCCTTTTCCCCTTTGGCGTGAGAAACCGCACCTGGATATCGAAGGCTTCGCCCAGCTCCATCGCCCCCTGGACCGCTTCTCTCAGCCGGTCCCGGTCTTCGGGGAAGACAAATTCGTATATCGCCTCCAGGTTGTGTGGATCGTCCAGCACTCCGCCGTGAAACCGCCGGATTTCTTCCGTCCATTGGACTTCGAAGGAAGGATAGATCGTGATCTTGAACCCGCCGACATTCGCCATCCGGCTGATCTCCCGGAGCAGGGCCTCACTCTTTGCCAGGGCCTGTTCGGCGGTTTTCCTCGGGGTGATGTCCCGGGCCACGGACAAGACGCAGGATCTTTCGTCATACTCGACCCGGCGGCTGAAAATTTCGACAGGGATCCGTTTCCCGGATTTGGCCAGGCAGTGCAGTTCGAACACGGTATGGCCGGTTTCCCTCAACTCTCTGATCTTCTCCCGCCGGTATTCGTCCATTTCATGACCGAGGATGTCCGCCGGCGTCATCTCCAGGAATTCTTCCCGGCTGTAGCCGAGTGCCCGACACGCAGCCTGGTTGACTTCGATGATCTTCCCCAGGCGGCCGTCCTCGAGCAAGTGGACGAAAATGAAGTCGTTTCTGCTGTTAAAAAGCGTTTCGTACCGGTCGAGGCTTTCCTTCAAGGCCTGTTCGGCGGTCTTCCTCTGTTCCATCTCCCTGGCGTTCCTGAGCGCGACGGCGGCGAGATCCGAGAAGGATTCGGCCAGGGCCTCGTCCCTTTTGTCGAACCCGCCTGGCTTGTTCGCCAGCCCGATGAAACCGGCGACCGCTTGCTCCAGCATCACCGGGGCAATGAGAACATTGTCGAGCCGCATGTGCCCCGGCGGAAGCAACGCCTTCCACTCGCTTTCTTGGTAATCGTTTTCGAACACCGCCTTGCCGGTTCGCCAAACCTTCTCCCTCAGACCCCAGATCGGCATGGGACGGTTCGGATCGACCGTGCAGGGGGCTCCGCCGGAATCCAGGTACACGACCTCATTGGCATCTCCCGATTCCGACAAAAGCGCGACATATCCGGCGGCACAGTTGAGCAGTCGCCGGGCCGACTTGAAGATGGCCGCTGCCGCCCCTTTGAAATCCGGCCGGTCGAGAAGGACCCGCGCGGCCTCCAGCAGGCCGTCGAGTTCCTTCTGCCGGCGGACGGCGTCCGCTTGGCTGTCCCTGATGCGCTTCTCGGACCGTTTTCTTTCGGTGATGTCCCGGACAATGGCGGCGGCCCAATACATGCCATCTTCTTTTTCAAGAACTGACAGGGAAATTTCGGCGGGAAACCCGCTTCCCGATTTTCGGCGGGCTTCGAGGGTGAGTGTCCGGCCCACTGCAGGTCCCCGGCCGGTTTTTGCGAACCCCGAAAATCCTTTTTCAAAGCGCTCCCGAAACTCTTCCGGCATGACAAGTCCATGCACATCCCTTCCCACCGCCTCGGACGACGAATAGCCGAACATCGTCTCGGCAGCCGGGTTCCAGTATTGGACTCGGCCCTTTTCGTCCATGAGGATAACAGCGTCCAGGACGGATTCGACGACCACGCGAAACATCTTTCCGTTCTCGCAATCCGTCCCCCCGGCATCCCCGCGTCCGGAAAACACCCGCCGGACGACATCGGAAAGCCGGGCGATATGGCCGGGGCTCTTGATGACGTAGTCTGCCGCGCCTTCCCGGAAGCACTGCACGGCGATCTCCTCCGAACCTTGCCCGGTCACGACGATCACCGGCACACCGGGAAGTGCCGTTTTCACCGCGCGGACCGTCTCGGCGCCCGGCAACCCGAACAGGCCGATATCTGTCAGGACAACGTCGAACCCGCCGCACTCCAGGTGTTTTTCAAAAGAGGCCCGGTCGGCTGCCTCAATCACCTCGAACGAGTCTTTTTCTTTTTCCAGGGCATTGCGAATCCTCCCCCGATCCCGCCGGTCATCGTCCGCACACAGAACGAGCATCCGGTTTCCGCTTCGAATATTTTCCATTTTCTCACCAGCAGTCGTTTTGGTTCTCCGAGAGTTTACCGACATTCAATACAGTAAATTATACCGCAATATACCGTTTCTGTCAAAATATCCAATGACCATCGATCCACTTGCCGTCGAATATGTACCGTACACGATGTGCATGTACAGCAACAACAGCCACTGGAATTTCATGGATGCGATATTTCGGATTTAACGGGCCAAAAACAGGCTTAATGCAGGAACATAGGTGATTAAAATCAATGACAGCAAAAGAAGGACAAGATAAGGCAGGGAGGCGCGATACAGGGCGGTGACCGGCTTTTCAAATTTCAGGCTTGAGATGAACAGATTGATACCCACTGGCGGCGTGGCATAGCCGATCTCCAGGTTGACCAGGAAAATGATGCACAGATGAATGGGATCAATACCATAGGTAAGCGCTATGGGCACAATAACAGGAACAATAATAACGATGGCGGAAAATATATCCATCATGCACCCTACGGCCAGCAGAAACAGGTTCAGGCCGGCCAGAAAGACGAGCCGGTTATCCGTCAGCGCGGTCAGCCATGATAAAATCTTATCCGGTATCTGTTCATCCACCAAAAATCCTGTAAACCCGAGGGACACGGCCAGGATAATGATGATGGCGCCGGACAGCTTCACGCTTTCGATGATGATGGCCGGAAGCTGTTTGAACAGACTGATCTCCTTTAACAGGATACATTCCACGACAATCAGGTAGAGGACCACCACGGCAGACACTTCGGCAATGGTAACCAGGCCGCCGTAAATTCCCAGGATAATCATAATAATCAACGGCCATTCCCACAATGCTTCCATGACGGCGCGCCTTAAAGAAGGCCTGAAATCGTCCCCCTCCGAATGCCCGGTATTTTTTAAAAGCGGGTGATTCCGGGAATAAATAACGGCATAACCGGATAGTACGGCCACCAGCAGGATTCCCGGTATAATTGCCGCCTTAAAAATCGTGTTGATCTCCACCCGGGCCACCACCCCGTATAAGATGACGGGGAGGCTGGGGGGAAACAGCAGCCCCAGGCTGCCGGAAGTGGTCATCAGTCCCAATGAAAAAGATTCCGGGTACTTCTTCTCCTGTAAAATGGGGTATAAAACACCCCCCAGCGCCACGATGGTGACCCCGCTGGCGCCGGTCAGCGCCGTAAAAAAAGCGCATGAACACAGGGCGGCAACGGCAATACCACCGGGAAGGCGGCCGAACAGAGCCTGCATCAGATTCATGATTCTTCGTGGTGCACCGCTTTCCGTCAAAAGGCATCCGGCAAACGTAAACAGTGGCAGCGCCATTAAAATCGGCATGGATGCCAGCCGATTCATTTCAATGATAATCATCTGAACGGCCTGCCAATCATTGTCTGCAAAATAAAAACAGGCCGTGGACAATCCCGCGATCACCGTGAAAAGCGGCGCCTCCAGCAGGGCGATGAACAGCGTGACAAAAATCAGGATCGACAGTATATTCATGAATGGTATGGCCTGTGCTTTTTATCTGTCCCCAGGGTCGGCAAGATGGATGAAAAACCGGAAAAAAGCCGCACCGAAAAATACCGGAAAGATAATTGACAGCCATCCTTTACCGCCGAAAATGGTGATTTCATTTTTTACGAATTCAATTGCAGCAACACACAAAACCCCCATCACGACCATTCCGAAAGCCGATGAAACGGCATTTGCGGCCGATCGCACACGGGGTGGCGCAACCTTCAGGAAAAGCTCAAGTTTAATGTGCCGCTGTTCTTTCAGCGCAAGAGAAGATCCGATTAACGCCAGCCAGAGAACAAGGGTGGGTGAAAATTCCGGAATTTTATCCAGAGAGATATGAAAAAGATTTCTTGAAATGATATTGAAAACAATGGACGCCGCCAATGTTGAAAAAAGGAGTACGGCCAGTGTTTTTTCAAAGCAGGCCAGCAACTGATCCAGCTTTCTGATGGGTTTCATCGGGGTCCTTGTCCACATTAAGGGGATTCGTCAGAAGATGACTTTTCCCGATAGGTTTTCAACAATTCTTCCACCCGGTTCAACAGGTCCTCCGAATACAGGTCGGGGATATTCTTCCGCCGGGATTTTTCCGCAGCCTGTTTGAAAAACCGCTTCTCCTCTGCCGACGGTGAAACAAACGTAATGCCGGTTTCCTGCATCACGGCCAAGGCTTCCCGGTTGTCCTCCCGGGTCGCCTGAATCAGCTTATCGCAATAGGTCTTTGCCGTTGTTTTCAACAGGTTCTGATTTTCCGGCGACAGCCGGTCGAAAATTTCTTTTTTCAGAACCAGGGCGCCGGTCGAGTTGACCACGGGATAATTCAGCATGTATCTGATTTTTGCGTGCCACTGGAAGGCCACCGCGCCCAGCGGAGGGCAGTAAAATGAATCGATCATTCCGGTTTCAAGGCCGGTGTTCACATCGGTTAAGTGCAGGGGATAGGTTTTAATTTCCAGAATATTCAAAAAAGTCTCGGCCACCGGATCTCCCTTCCAGGCCCACATCCGTGTCCGTCTCCGCCATTCGGAGTCGGACATGTCGGTTTTGGAAAAAATATAGACGAATCCGGCCTCGGCAAATCCCAGCAGCACATAACCGTTCTGTTCCAGATCTTTTGCAAATTCCATAAAAAGCTGCTCTTTTACCCAGTCAATCTCCCCTTCATTTTCATATAACAGGGGAGCCTCCAGAATGCGGATTTTCGGCAGCAGCACGCCGAGACCGACCCCTGAAAATCCTGCCGCATGAATACGATTGGCCTGCATTTTGCGGATGACGTCCAGCTCGTCACCGCTGACACCGCCGGCATAAATTTTAAACCGTACTTCTCCGCCGCTCTTTTCGGTCACTTCGTCAGCCATTTTATAAAGCATATTGGTCCAGGTGCTTCCTTCCGGCGTAATCAAGGCGACTTTGATGGTCACCGGTTCAGCAGACACGGTCCCGGATAAAAACACGGCAACAAAAAAAATGAGCGATTTCAAATATGCATTTATGCCTGTCCGGCTCTCTTCATTCATTTAATTCTTTTATCCTTTACTCCCGGTATTCTTCTCAATTCTCTTGACCCCTTGACCCCTTCCCTTCTTTAAAAAAGCCGGACCACGGCTCCAAGATACAGCCTTGCCCGTAACACAGCCGCCTGATTGAACAAATTGTATCTTTTGCCGGACACGGGTTCTTCGATAACCCGGTTTAACATTTCCGTAAATTTTTTCTTGTCCTGTTTCTGGTAAAGACAATACCGTGCATAATAAACATCGGCTAAAAGAAAATCATCTCCAGCGATTTGTCTTAACTTTTCATAATATTTGACCGCAGCCTCGTAATTCCCACCGGTCATGGGAGGACGGGATCCGTAATAGATCATCAACACAAGGTTCGCCATCCCGTGATAATATTCCGGGTCCAGCGCCAATACCCGCAGCATGGCCTTTTCCGCCAGATGTGCCCGGGACACGGCTTTAACCGAATCCTTGTGAAGGTTTACATATTCAGCCAGATTGAACCCGTACCAGAAAAGTGCCGGAACATCTTTTTTTGTCAAAGAATTAAAAAACGGCTCTACCGTCCTGATGTTGTTTATTTTTTCCCGGCAATCCCCATGACGGGTTTCCAGTGCCTGCAGCGCATAATCCATGCCTTTTTGAAAATAACGATCCAATGCCGCTGTAACTGTTTCAATGGTATAAGGATCGCAATTGTCGACATCAGTGCGGGGATACGCCACACCCAGTTTCAGGGCTTCGAGGCGTGCTTCATAAAATAAAAACCCGTAACTGCCGTAAAGCCGGGAAAGGAGAATCAGCAGGCGATCATTCCGGGGGCGGCTTTCCAGAAAGGTTTCCAACAGTTTGATATGGGCCGGAATGGCGGATTTGACCAGATCCAGGTCGTCATCTTGCTCAAACGCCCCGATTCCATCCTCCGCGACAGCTGCGACTTCGTTTATCACTATTCCCCGAAGACTGCATCCGGATAAAAATACAAATAAAATCAGCAAAATGCCGGGTATTGTATATTTGTTCATGTCGGACCTGCTGTCCCCGCTCCTTAATATTTCTACTCCGATTTCAGCTTAGATGACGCAATAACCTTTAAAACCGTCCGCCGGACCGATTTCGGCGTCACGATACCGGAAAAATCGATATGATCCATTTGGGGAAACAATTTTCCATTATACAGCAGAATCAACCCGTCCAGCAACGGCGGATCATTCTGGGCCTGCAGAAAGGTAGCGGCAATCATGAAAAATGTGGTTTGACCGCCGAAAGAGCCCTGGAAAAAATGCCGCCGCGCAACTTCGTCTTCATCCTTCATATCGATGACGGCGATACAATACCGCCTGTGTGGCACCCCTATGAAATGAAAATTTTTTACGACAAACCGGATATGGGTTTCTTCCCCGTCGGGCTGTTTAAAAAAATACATCTTTTCCAAATGCCGGGCAAGAAGGCTTAAGGCATCCGGAACGGAAAGACATGAAGGACGGCTGACCAGCCGTGCAAATTCCAGGACCCGTTCCGTACCGGGCGTAAATACATATAAATCCCCGGTATATACCGATGCTGACGACTCGTTTTCAATGCCGTCTTTTGGCGTATCACCGGACAATCCCAGAACGGCCGTTAAAAAACCCAGCAGGAACAGCAGCAACAAGGACCAGCCTGGAGAATTGCATCCGAATTCACGGAATTGTCCAAAAAAACGTTTCATTTTGACCCATTACCCGGTTTTGATGTTCGCCCTGAGCTTAAACGCTTTTATATTATGGCAAAAAGTTTCCTTTGAGGCAATATGTATAATTCCCGATAAAGTCGACGTTTTCGCAAGCACTGATATTTTTTTCATGAAAAGGGAAACGGTCAGGCTTTGCGTGTCAAGTTTTAAGTTATTGATAAGTCAAAAAATAACCAGCCTCCATACTTAACACTGAAAATTAGCATTGAAAATCCCATATCCGCTTATAAATCCGCAGCCAATTAACTTGTAGACAAAAACACCACGGTTGTCGTCTTTTTAGTCAAACCAGGCACCATCAATGCCGGAAATCCGTTATGGTCCATCATGCAAAAGGAATATTGTAAACAAGGAGGATCAGCCATGAAAAAACTGATGGTATTGATATTGATTACAGGGCTTACAGCCATCGGGTGTGCCAATACCGGGCGCTATAATACACAAAAAGGGGCCGCCATCGGTGCGGGCCTGGGCGCCCTGGCCGGTCAGGCTATCGGGAAAAACACGGAAGCCACATTGATCGGTACCGGCGTGGGAACACTACTGGGTGCTATTGTGGGAAACGGCATTGATCAGCAGGCCGATGAATATCGCAGCCGGTATGAGACGAACGAATATTCGAATCACCGGTATTACGGCCAATACGATAACGGCGAACCGACGGATAACCGGCAGCCCCCGCCCGGCAGATGGGTCATGGTACCGGGCCACTGGGAGGGCCGACACTGGATTCCTCCACACGAGGTGTGGATGCCGGTTGACCCGAGGTAAGGGTTTGAATTACCTCTCCTCTCCTCTGCTTTCCCGGATTTAAGACCCGATGGATCCGAAATCCGGGAAAGCTTCAAACAAAGCCCGTTATGAGAATCATCCCTTTCTCGGCGGAGAAAGAAAGAGTGACGCAGCAAATGCGACACTCAAAATAATGCTCAGGATAATAAACGCCAGGTCGTAGCTGCCGCCTTTTTCAAAAATATATCCGGCGCCAACCGGAACCATGGCCCCGAAAAATACCACCAGGGGGCCTACAATCCCGTTGATGGCGGCAAATGCATCGGGTCCGTAATAATTCCCGAGCAGCGTGGGAAACATGATCAATTGTGAACCATAACAAAATCCGAAAATCATTCCCGCGGCTATCATCATTTTAAGGCTTGTCAATTTCCACAGACCGATGAACATGACCAGCATGACCCCCAAGGTAATCGTAATGATCCACCGGGCCTCGACCCGATCCCCCAGCCATCCCACGGGAAAACGGGCCAGTCCGCTGCCCAGAATGACAAAGCTGAGAATTGACGCCGCCTGCATTCCGGAAAACCCTTTATCGGTAAAATGCAGAACACCGTGGCTGGTAATGAGAAACAGGACCATGATATGGCCGACAATTGACGTGATAAAAAACCATAGTATGGGGGTCTTGACGGATTCTTTTAATTCCCATTTTTCATCGGTACGATAGGTTTTGGCAGACTTCCCGCCATCCTGGGTTGCCCTTGTTGCCTCGTCCGGGCTCAAGCCGTCCGGGTATTGCCCCACGTCCTCGGGTTTTCCAATCAACAGGAGGCTGCATACCATGGCCAGAAGGGCAAAACCGGAACCGGTCAGCCATCCTGCCCGCCATGTTCCGGTCGATGCCATCAACCAGGTGTAAAACGGCTGCGCCAGAAACCCGCCCACGGCGGCCCCGGTCATAACAAGTCCGATGGCCGTGCCCCGATTGACGTTAAACCAGAACATCAGGGTGGTTTGGATGGGAACAACACCGCAAAAAGCAAATCCGACAGCTACAAAAATGCCCCACAAAATGATCCATTGCCACATCTGGGATGTTATGGTGCCCAGCAGAACAAGGCCGATGAATAAAACGGCAGTTCCCGCAAGGATGGTCTTCTTGACGCCTATTTTATTAATTGAAACCGCCACCAGGGGAACGAGAAGCCCCATAAGCAAGGTACAGAGCGTATGGGCGATGGACGCCGTTCCCCTATTCCATTCCAGGGTTTTGATCATCATGGGAAAAATAACGGAAAACCCATAAAATACCAATCCCAGTGCGGACATGTAGATTATAAACAACAGGCCGACATTCTTCCATCCGTAAAAACCGGGTTTTTGAATTGCTGTTTCTGCCATTTCACTTCCTTTCCTGTAAAGGTTTAATAAAATTGTAAGAAACGTGCTCGTAGATATTTAACGCAAAAGTCCCTTGGATATGATCTGAATGCGAAAAAACGGCATATATTTCCCGAAACGCCATTGGCCGCCGCCATGGCCTTCATGATTTCACCGACCCTGCCGGCGGTGTCGTTCACGTGAGCTTTTTCCCGGTCTGTTTTATGGCGTTGGCCTTTTCATAATTCTCAAGCCTGTTGGTGGTGGTTGATTCGAAACCGTGTTGGGGACCACACATCGTTTCCCGGCTCTTGAATCAGATTACTGATAGGGTTCGGTATTTAAGATCGGTCTGAAAAATGATGGCCTTGTAAAAAGTCGTAAAACAACTTTTTTGTAAGAATTTTAAGTATCCGGTATTTTATTAATTCTTTAATCTTGGGACTTAAAACTTGGTAAATCCGGTTCCTTACGAATTCATCAAAGACGTTTCTGAATAAATATCAGGGGCTGTCCAGGCTCATGTGCCCGAATTCCATGGATCACTGCAAAACCGGAAAATATTCCGGAAACCATAACCTATCGCTGAAAAAAAATAAATCAAAATATTGATGGTTTTTCAAAGACCGGCAATCCGGAATCACACTTGTTCCGGCACATCGCTGCAATTTTGCATGCCAAGGCCGCCTGAATTATGAATGTCATGTCAAAAGATGGTTGACAAAACATTCAATATAGGTAACAGAGACAAATTTATGAGATTTTTCATTCGGCAGATTTCATCAATCCATACAACTATTTGACTTCACATTTCATACTCAACAACGCCATTTATAACAACAAAGGGGGGGATTTATGGAATATCGATTAACACCCGAGCAGGAAGCCTTCCGAAAGGAATTTTCCTCGTGGCTGGATAAAAACCTGCCGGATGGATACGATCCGGCAAAACAGCGAAATTTCAAAACCTCCGAAGAACATCTTGCCGCATATAAGGAATTTCAAAACCGCCTTTATAAAGGCGGTTATACGGCCATGCACTATCCCAAGGAATACGGCGGCCAAGGCAAAACCCTGATGGAAGAAGCCATCGTGTTGCGAACCATCGCGGAAAAATGCATGGAATTGAGAGTCCCCGGGGTCATTACCTTCGGAATGGCCGTTCCCACTATTTACACTTGTGGAAGCGAAGAACAGAAACGCAAGTATCTCCCCAAGATCATGGACGGTACGCATCTCTGGTGCCAGGGTTTCAGCGAGCCCGACGCCGGTTCGGATGTGGCCAACGTTTCCACAATGGCCATCCGTGAAGGAGACCATTACATTGTCAACGGCCAGAAAGTATGGACCAGCATGGCCCATATGGCGGACTACTGTATTTTACTGGTTCGAACCGATCCTGAAACCACAAAGCACAGGGGTTTAAGCTACCTGCTGCTGGACATGAAAGCGCCCGGCGTAGATGTCCGACCCATGAAACAGATGACCGGGGAGGCCGAATTCAACGAAGTCTTCATGGATAATGTAAAGGTCCCGGTTGAAAATCTGGTGGGCAAGGAAGGGGACGGCTGGATGATCGCCATCACCACCCTGATGTTTGAAAGAGCACTGGGCGATGTGACCATGGCGGCCACCTATGAAAAGACCATCAAGGGCTTGCTGGAGACGGCCAAAACAGCCAGGCGTTCGGGAAAACCGGCCATCGAAGACCCCATTTTCAGACAAAAGCTGGCCCGGCATTATATCGAGGTCATGGTCCTGAAATATCACGGATTGCGCAATTTCAGCAAAACAATGAAAGGCGGCATTCCCGGACCGGAAGGCTCTATCGGCAAACTGCTGTGGAGTGAACCAAACCAGGGTATTACTGACGATGCCGTTATGATTGAAGGTCCCCTGGGACAAGTGACGGAAGGCTCTCCATGGGCACTGAACGAGGGGTCCTGGCAATATGCTTTCTTAAGAGCCAAGGGAAATACCATCGAGGCCGGCAGTTCTGAAATTCAGCGTAATATCATCGGGGAACGCGTTCTTGGCCTGCCCAAAGATGCATCCAGGGCAGTCGTCAGAAAATAAGGAGGGAATACGTCATGGATATTACACTAAGCAAGGCACAGCAGGATATTGCCAAGGAAGCGCGCAGATTTTTAAAAAAGGAATGCCCCAAGGAATTTATAGAGGAAATGTATGAAGACCCAAACGGGTATACCGATACGTTATGGTCCAAAATTGTAGAAATTGACTGGCCGGCCATGTGCATCCCGGAAAAATACGAAGGCATGGGAATGCCCCTGCTGGACCTGGTCATGGTTCTGGAAGAAACCGGCCGCGCCCTGCTGCCAGGTCCTTTTTTCTCGACGGTTCTGTATGCAGCGGAAACGATTAACGCCGCAGGTTCCGAGGCCCAGAAAAAAGCATACCTTCCCAAAATCGCCAACGGCGAGATCAAGGGAACGGTGGCCGTGTACGACCCGGACAGCGGATCAGACCTCGAATATATTCAAATGAAAGCTGAATCCGACGGCAACGGATATGTTTTAAACGGTACAAAGGTTCTGGTCTCCGATGCCCATGTATCGGATTTTATTATCTGCGCTGCGCGCACCACGGCAGGGGAAAACCCGGAAAACGGCATAACCCTCTTCATCATCGATCCCAAGGCCGACGGCGTCACGGTATCCCTGCTGCCTACCATGGATGCCGTCAGAAAATACGGCGTGGTGGAATTCAAAGACGTAAAAGTCGGTGCGGAGGCCGTTCTGGGAGATGTCGACAAAGGATGGGCACCGTTTTTTAAGGCCGTGCAGCGGGCCAACGTGGGAATTGCCGCGGAAAGCATCGGCGGCGCCCAGTGGGCCATGGAGACGGCCACCGATTACGCCAAAATGAGGGTTCAGTTCGATCAACCCATTGGCGCGTTTCAGGCGATCAAACACCGGTGCGCCCAGATGTTTGCGGACGTGGAAAGCTCCCGTTCTCTTTTGTATTATGCCGCATGGGCCCAGGACAACGAAGACACGACAACCGCGGCCATAGCGGCTTCAGCAGCCAAGGCCTATTGCACGGAGGCCTATAAAAACGTGGTCTGCGGGACCGTCCAGGTCATGGGCGGCGCAGGATTTATCTGGGAGAATGAAGTGCATTACTACCTGAAACGGGCCAAGGCCAATGAAGTGATCATGGGAGACCCGGACTATCACCGTGAAAAAATTTTAAGGCTCTTGTCCTTGTAGTCATAAAGAATGATTATCTTAAATAACCATAAGGGCGGTTCTGAACGGGCAGTGCCGCTCGAATCATCATTATTGAAGCTGCGTAGATCTGCAGCTTTTTTTGGAGTTTAATATCATGGAAGAAATTTTACCTCATCTCTATCGCATCGTGGTCCCCCTTCCCAAAAATCCTTTAAAGGAAGTCAATTCCTATATCCTGACCTCAAATGATCGCAACCTGATCATCGATACCGGCATGAATCGGCCGGAATGCCAGGAAGTATTGGAAGCGGGCCTTGAAGAAATCGGAATCGACCTGGAAAAAACGGATATCATCGCTACCCATTATCATGCCGATCACCAGGGCCTGGTGGCCACTTTCTTAAAGAACGGATCAAGCGCCTACATGGGAGAAAAGGATGCAGTCGTCATGAACCTGGGTTCCACCACCCATGCCCGGAAAATGCCCATGGGCGATTACGCCGCATTGAACGGTTTTCCGGAAGAAGAACTCCTGAAGGCGCAAAAGAATCACCCGGGATTTAAATACGGCCCCCAGTCGCCTGTCAATTATATCGGTGTCAAGGAGGGAAAAACCTTTCAGGTGGGGGCCTATACCTTAAACGTCATTGAAACTCCGGGCCACACCGAAGGTCATATTTGCCTGTATGAGCCCAATCAGAAAATTTTCTTTTCCGGAGACCACGTCCTGGGAGACATCACCCCGAACATCCAGGCATGGACCGATCATTACGATCCACTGGATCTCTACATCAGCAGTCTTAAAAAGATTTATGACCTGAATGTAACGATCTGTTATCCGGCCCATCGCTCCTTTATCCCGGATTTGAAAAAGCGGGTTTCCGAATTGATGGAACACCACCGGGTTCGGGCAAATGAAGTCATCTCTATTCTGGAAAAGAAACCACGAAATGCCTATCAAACAGCCTCGAAGATGACATGGGATATTGTGGCCAAATCCTGGGATGATTTCCCCGTTATGCAAAAATGGTTTGCCACCGGAGAAGCCATCGCCCATCTGCGGTATCTTGAAAACAAGAATTACATCCGCCGGGAAATGATCGACGGAATAATTTTCTACGCAACGGACGGGAAAAACAAACTGGCATCCGTCTGAAGATCATTCTTTCGGTGAAAGAGAAAGATGATGCCAAAAACGAAAAAAAATATCACCACCCCGGCCCTTCTTCTGGATCTGGACAAACTGGAATACAACATCGGGAAAATGGCAGATTTCTTTTCGCAAACATCCGCCAACGTACGCCCGATGTTCAAAACCCATAAACTGGTTCCCATTGCCCTTCGTCAACTCGAAGCCGGAGCACGGGGAATCACCTGCGCCAAGCTGAGTGAAGCGGAGGTCCTGGTTGACAGCGGGATTCAAGACATCCTCATCGCCAACCAGGTGGTGGGAGAAGACAAATTGACCCGTCTTATGGCCCTTCAGAAAAAAGCGGACGTCAAGGTCGCCGTGGATGACCCGGTTCACATTTCCGCCCTTTCAACCGCCGCAAAAGCGGCAGGCGTTACACAGGGCGTATTGATCGAAGTCAATGTCGGACTTCCGAGGTGTGGCGTTGCACCTGAAAAGGCATCCGAACTGGCCCGGCTCGTAGACAAATCGCCGGGCTTGGTACTGCGGGGCGTCATGGGATATGAGGGACATCTTGTTCTCCTTGATGATCAGAACAGGCGTGTCCCGGAAACGCAAAAATCCATGGAACTGCTTGTAACCGCGGCGGAATCCATCCGAAAATGCGGTCTTGCATGCGACATGGTGAGTGCCGGCGGCACCGGCACCTACAACATCACCGGCGTCTTTCCCGGCATCACAGAAGTCCAGGCCGGTTCCTACGTCATGATGGACACATCGTACGATAAACTCGGCCTGGGATTTGAAAAAGCCGTCACCATCCTGTCCACGGTCCAATCCACAGCCTTGGACGGATGGGCCATCATCGACTCCGGCGTAAAAGCCATGACCAATGACTTCGGTCTGCCGGAACTCATCGGCGTCCCTGACACCAGGCTGGTATTGCTCAGCGAAGAACATGGCCACCTTTATGCGGACGGGAAAAAACCAAACCTGGCCGTCGGGGATAAAGTCGAGCTTTACCCTTCCCACATCTGCACCACGGTCAATCTTTACGATCGCATCCATGTCCTGCGCAAAAACAGGGTTGAAGACATATGGCCCATCAAGGGCCGCGGCTGCTCCCAGTAAGCCGATGTTACGGATTTTGATATTTATTGCCGAAAGGGTAAAGCCACGGACCGAATCCGAACATGCAAATGAGGTTGGTGGACCATACAATCCACCAACCGTAGAATACTTTGAATACTTTCTTTTTCATACTACATCAGGTCTGAGGAGGAATAATTCAATATCGCCCTGGCGATCACCAGGCGGTTTATTTCTCCGGTCCCCTCATAGATGTCAGTGATCCGGGCGTCCCTGTACCATTTTTCCACCAGCAAGTCATGGGTGATGCCCACGGCCCCTAAAAGCTCCAGGGCCAGCTTGGCACCGCTTCTGCTTACATCGCCGCCCTTGGCCTTGGATATGGAGGATTCCAGGTTGTTGGGTTTTCCCTTGTCCATGAGCCATGCCGCCCGCAGGGTGGTCAATACGGACGCTTCAAGCTGGGATTCGATTTCAATCATCTTCTGCTGGACCGCACTGCGCCGGTGGGGTCCGGCCTCCCAGTCCACCTCGACACCCTCATCTTTTAATGCCTCCGATGCGGATTCATAGCAGGCCAGAACAGCACCGGTACCGGTTGCGGCCACCAGGGGCCGGGTAATGTTGAATGTCTTCATCAGTCCCTTGAAACCGCCGCCACCGGTCTTGATTTCTTCGTCCATGCCCAGCAGATTTTCCCTAGGCACGCGGCAGTCCTTCAGCACAAAGGCCGCCGTATCGCTGGCCCGGATTCCCATCTTTTTTTCCTTTGCAGAAATATCAAAACCCGGCGTCCCCTTTTCAACGAGAAATGCCTTGATGGCCCCCCTTCCCTTGGACTTGTCAAGCGTGGCCCACACCACGACCCCCTGGCATTTTATCCCGCTGGTGACGAAAATCTTTTCACCGTTCAACACCCATTCATCCCCGTCCAGCACCGCCGTGGTTTCGATAGCCTTGGAATCGGATCCGCATCCGGGTTCGGTGTTGGCCATGGCCAGCAGTTTGTTTCCCCATTTTTTCTTCTGTTCCTCGGTTCCGGCGGCGGCAAGGGACGCATTGCCCAGGCCGAAGTTGTAAGCCTTCAGGGTCATCATTGAATCGCCCCAGGACTGATAAAGATCCACAAGAATGCCGAACACCGTCGGGCTGCAGGCTCCTTCGGCCTTGGGACGTTCCAGCATCATCATGGGGATATGGGCGAAATCCTTGGCCTCTGGAAATTCCGACGGGGGCAGTTCATCCTCATGATCATCATAGTAACGGGTATATTTACGGACCACGAGACCCTGTTTGCGGATCTCTTCCAGTATTTCCCGATCTTTTTCATTTAAACTGAAATCAACCATTCTTTTTCTCCTGTTGATGGGATAAATTAGGTATTGGGTTTTGGTCAATCCCCCGGGCTAGGCTGCAACTACACCTTCCAGAACCGTCAGGGTTCTGGCGTTTCTCAACCACATTTCCACGGGAAAATCCCGGATATAGCCGTGCCCTCCGAAAATCTGGACCCCGTCGTCGGCGATCTTCACGGATTTTTGATCCACATAGTGCTTGGCCAAAGTTGTGGATTTGACCGCATCGGCTCCCTGTTCCAGTTGGCTGGCCGCTTTCCATACCATCCACCGCATGGCGTCCGTTTCGATACACATGTCGGCGAGGTAGAATGCAATGATCTGCTTTTTGGCAATGGGTTCCCCGAAAGCGATCCGTTCCTTGGCATAGGGAATGGTGTAATCCATCACGGCCCGGGACAGACCGATACACAGGGCGCTGTTGGCGATACGAATGGAATTGATCAAGCGCCGGCCGTCAATTCCATTGTCTTCTCCCAGGCAATCATCCGCCGGAACAACACAATCTTCAAGTGTTAATGTAGAACAGGGAAGGGATCGCAATCCCATGGTCTTTTCTTTCCCCTCGCTCACGGTTAACCCTGCTGCATCCCGTTGCACGATAAACGCCCCGATGTGGGAAAGCCCGGTTTTCTCGCCGGTTCTGGCGATAACCAGAAAGTGACGGGCGGAACATCCAAATGGAACCAGCCGCTTTGTCCCGTTGATGATCCATTCATTTCCCTTTTTCACGGCAGTTGTTTTCATGTCAGTGGGATCAAACGTAAATTGGGGTTCATGCAGGGCCATGGAAGCCGGTTTAAATTTTTCTTCCGAATAAAGGGGGAGATACTTTTTTTTCTGCTTTTCCGTGCCGAAATCGATCAGGGGATGAATAAACGTGGTGGGACCCAATATCGCCGCAGCCAGGGCGGCACATCCATAGGCCAGTTCCTCGCATACCAACACATTGGTAACGGGAGAGCGATCCATTCCGATCCCCCCATAGGCTTCCGGAACCGCGGCGTTTGCCAGACCGATCTCCCAGGCCTTGTTCAGCACTTTTTCCGGGATGCTTCCGGTCTCGTCGCATTCCCTTGAGATGTCCCTGAGTTCTCCGGCTGCAAATTCTTTTGCACTCTTGAGAACCAGTTCCTGCTCTTTGGTCAAGTCAAATGAAATCATTCTCTCCTCCGTCCTTTTCATTCAATTGGGAAAAATCAATTAAAGTTTAATGGGTTGTTGATCCTCCGCGGTTCAATTTCCCAGTATCAACTTTGAAATAATTTCTTTCATGATCTCGCTGGTTCCGCCGCCTATGGACATGATCCGGTTGTCCCGGTAGAGTCGTTCCACCGTGTATCCCCGCATGTATCCATATCCCCCGAAAATCTGGGTGGCATCGAATGTTACCCTGTCGCTCACCATGCAGGCAAAGTTTTTGGCCATGGAGACTTCCTTGACCATGTTTTCCCCGGCGTTGATCTTGGCCGCAACCCGGTAGGTAAACTCCCGGCTGGCCTCCAGGAGCGTTGCCATATCGGCCAGTTTATGCCGGGTCACCTGGAACCCGGACAGGGGCCTGCCAAAGGCCTCCCGTTCCTTGACATACCTGAGGCATTCATCCAGGCACATCTCGGATATCATGTTTGTCTCCACCGCCATCATCAACCGTTCGTTCTGGAAATTTTCCATTTGATAATAGAAGCCCTTGTTCTCCTCTCCGATAAGGTTTTCAACCGGGACCTTGCAGTCGTCAAAATAAATCTCGGCTGTATCAGAAGCCCACCAGCCCATTTTTTTCAGCTTTTTGGAAACCGAATACCCCGGTGAATCCGCTTCAATGACCAGCAGGCTGATCCCATGGGCCCCCTCCCCGCCTGTGCGAACGGCACATGTAATCTGTCCCGCATGGACGCCGGTGGTAATAAACGTCTTGCTGCCGTTGACGATATAAAAGTCTCCTTTTCTCACGGCAGTCGTTTTAAGGCGGGCCACGTCAGACCCTCCACTGGGTTCGGTGACGGCCAACGCGGCTTTTCTTTTTCCTTCAAGGACGGGCCTTACGAACTTTTCTTTTTGCTCATGGGTTCCGTGGGCAACGATGGGCGGCAGGGCAATGCCGTAAGTGCTCAGGCTTGCCGGTATACCGATGGAGCCGCACCGGCAAAGCTCTTCGGTAACCACGATCCCGTCAAAGATATCGCCTTCCACACCCCCGTATTCCACGGGATACCCGATCCCCAGGTATCCGAGCTCAGCCGCCTTTTTATAGAGTTCCATTGGCGTTTCACCCGCCTCTTCCCATTCCTCGACATAGGGGACGATTTCTTTTTTTACGAATTCCCGAACCGCTTTCCGAAGCAGGTCGTGCTCTTTTGTAAAGTATTTCTGGTAAGATCCCTTGTTGCTGCCTGTTTCCATAATATCTCCTGTTCGTAAAAATAAAAAATAAATTCCTGAATTTTCCCCTCCTGACCCTGCCCCGGAGGAAGGGTAAACCCGATATCAAACACCGCGTGGCATGACAGGCACTTCTTGAACTCATCCGCCAAGTCGACTTTGACCATCTTATAATTCATGCCACCCCTTTTGTATAGGCATAACTTTATGCGCCCGGATCTTTCGGAACACACCCGCTGATCCCTGAATTTTCCTCATGCCACGAGATTTTTCCGCCGATCACCGTCATCAGGACGTTGATGTCCTTTATTTCAGCCGGATGGACATCAAGGGGATTGGTGGACAATATCACAAAATCCGCATCTTTTCCCACTGAAATCGTCCCCTTTGATTTCTCCAGGAAACCTGCTTCGGCGGCTGATCTGGTATACATGTCCAGGGCATCATAAGCTGTGACGCCTTCTTCGGACAAAAGCACGCTTCCCGTTTTCGTCATCCGGGAGACACCGCCGTATATCCCAAAAATCGGATCCGGTGATACCATGGGCCCGTCTGATGCGGCTGAAACCCTCACACCTGACTTCAACATTGAGGCAATGGGGTAAAGAAACGGTTGATGTTCCTGCAAAACGGTTTTCAGATAGCGATCACCGTTATAATAAATAAATGCAGGATGGGTCACCACCGATATCTGCAAAGCCCCGATCCGCCCGATTAAATCCGGCGGACAAACAGAACAATGCTCGATTCGGTGGCGATGGTCCGATTTCGGGTACCGGTTCAGTGCATTCTCAATGGCGGAAACCGCAGCCTGTATTGCGCCGACTTCAATTGCATGGATAACTGCCTGTTTTCCGGATTCATGAATCAGCCGCACCCGCTCATTGAGGTCATCCTGATCCGGCGTGGGTCTGCCCGTGGTTTCATCAACAACGATCTTGACACCCCCCGGAAAAATATTGTGATTTTCCTTTTCCCATGAAAAAAATGTTTCCCGTTCCTTTTGAAACGCCGGGAAACCCGTGATGAATACGACGGCAGGAGCCAGTTCACCGCTTTTTTTCAATCCCTCAAACCAGGCCCGCCTGTCTTTGTCGTTCCGGTATGAGGCATCCTGAAAAGCAGTCACCCCGCATGACAGCAATTTCAGGTTGGCCTGTCTCACGCCTTCCTGGAGTTTTTTTTCATCAACCGGCGGAATTTTTCGGTTCAGATATTGGCCCATGTTGTATAGAATACCGGTCGGATCCCCGGTATCCAGGTCCCGGTCGATAATTCCGTCGTCCGGGTCGGGGGTATGGCGAAAAATACCGGCCTTCCTCAGCGCCAGAGTATTCAGCGCATGGGCGTATCCGGATCGATGGGTCAGTTTTATGGGGTGCTGCAATGATACAACATCCAGATCCCGGCGATTCGGATGCCGCTGCTCTTTCAAGCAGGTTTCATGATATCCCGCACCCCTGATCCATTCACCCGGAGGTGTGTTTTGCACCGCAGCGTAAACGCTTTCCTGAATATCCGATATGGAATGGATCCCTGCATCAGGCTTTAAATCAATATCCACAAAACTTTCCGCCATGGCCCGGAAATGAAGGTGTGCGTCAATAAAACCGGGACAAAGGGTTTTGCCCTTCAAATCCAGAATTTGGGCATGCCGGTCCATGAATGCCGAAACAGAAGATGCATTGCCGACATGGCATATTTTCCCTTCTTTTACGGCCAGGGCCGACGCTCTCGCCAGGGCCGGATCCATGGTAATGATGTCGGCATTTATAACAATCAGATCGGGCATGATCAGGTCTTCGAACTAAATCGGCTCCTTTCCGATGACACCTTCCTGTTGCAAACGGGTGATTTCCCCGGGCGACAGTCCCAGAATTTCCTTTAACACATATTCATTATGCTGTCCCAGCATGGGGGCCGGGTTCCGGAGACAGTCCGGATCACGTTTAAACCGTACGGAACAGCCCGGGTATACGCGCGGCCCTGTTTCATGGTGATCGATCTTCCGGAAAAACCGTCGATGGTCAAGATGGGGATCATTCATCAGCTCCCCGGCATTCAGTACGGCCCCTGCCGGTATCCCTTTTTCCTGAAGCATCTGCATGAGATCGTTAGGGCTGAAACCCGATGTCCATTGCGAAATCAGTTCATCGAGTTCGTCACAATGGTTACGGCGTCCGCTCATATCTGAAAATTTTTCATCATCAGACCACACGGGATGTCCCATGATACCGACCAGTACCCGCCATTTCTCTTCGGTTTCTATTTCAATGGTGACCCATTTGTCTTCTCCCTTACAGGGATAACACCCATACGGCGCATAACAGGGATGCCGGTTTCCCATTCGCTTTGGCATTGCCCCATAAATAAAATAATCCGTAAAAAACTCTCCCATGAGGCATGTGGCGGATTCGCACTGGGACAGATCGATCTGCTGGCCCATACCGGTTTTGGTTCGATACAATAGCGCCGTCAGAATGGCGGCGACCCCGTGCATGGCGGCAGCGGCATCCGGATAGGGGTTGCCGGACAACCGGGGGCCTCCACCGGGATAGCCGGTTATATTGGTAAGGCCGCAAGCCGGTTCAATGGTGGTGCCGAATGCCACGTGGTCGCGACAGGGGCCGGTCAAACCGTAGCCCGGCATGGAGCACATGATGATGCCCGGGTTTTCTTCCTTTAAAACGGCATACGTCAGTCCGAAATTCTCCATGACCCGGGGGCTGAAATTTTCCAGCACCACATCGCTGATCTTTACCAGCCGTTTAAAGATTTCAACGCCCGAAAGCGTATTGAGTTCAAGGGCAAGTCCCAGCTTATTCCGGTTGAGGTCGTTTGCAAGGGCATGACGGTCCCATGGCCGGTCCCCGGGGTCATCATCCGGAAACGTGCCCAAAAACACGGCTGTTTCCTTATCCACAGGTGCTGCATCCACAAGGGCCCGGCTTTGAATATGAATCACCTGAGCCCCGAGATCGGCCAGCATCCGCCCGGCCAGGGGACCGGACCAGACATGTGTAAAATCAATCACCCGTATACCGTCAAGCGCAAACGCCATTATATCACGCCCTTCCCCTTCAATTCCAAAAACCTTTTCTTCGTCATCTTCAGACGTTCCATGTATATCTCGCGGTTGTGCTCCCCCAAGAGAGGGGCCCGTTCCAACCGGGCCGGAGTCTGGGACATCTTGAACGGTACTCCCGGAATCGTCATCTGACCGGCTGCCGGATGTACCATTTCCTTCCAGAATTGTCTGGACCGGTAATGGGGATCGGACAAAAGATCTTCCAGTGTATTGACCCGGGCTGCAGGAACCCGCCACTCCATGCAAGCCTCAAGAATATCCCTGCTTTTTTTCGACTTGAACCAGGGAAGAACTTTCTCATCAAAGGCATCTGCATTGGATATCCTGTCCCGACCGGTTTTAAATCTCGGATCCGACAACAATCCCGGTATATCCATCAATAAGCACAGACGCTCGGCCTGATCGTCGGTTACCGCGCTGACGGCGACGTACCCGTCACGACAGGGATAAATCGTCACCGGATGGGACCACATATGCCGATTGCCGGTTCGTTTCTGAATCCTGCCGGAATAGGCATATCGATTAAGGGTGTACTGGTGTATCCCGGCCATGCATTCCATGATGGAAATATCGATATAATCTCCCTTCCCGGTGCTTTCCCGCTTCATCAGAGCGGCAATAATGCCGATATAGGCATGCAATCCCCCCTGGTAGGCGGGCTGATTCCCTCCACCGGCAAGGGGCTCCCGTTTCGGGTCCCCGGTGATGAACATATGCCCGCCCAGGGCATACCCTGCAAGCCTTCCGCCCGTATAATCCCGATACAGCCCGGTTTGCCCGAAATCCGTAACCGATGCCATCACAAGGCCCGGATTGATCCGTTCCAAAACCTCGTACCCGAGACCCAACTTGCCCATGGTGCCTGGCATACCATTTTCCACCAGAACATCAGCATCTTTGACCAGCTCCAAAAAAATACGTTTCCCGTCTTCGGTATTCAGATTTAAGGTAATGCTCTTCTTGTTCGTATTCAAATATAGAAAAAGGGGACTCTTCTCGGGATCCGCCGGGGTTTCCGGCGTAAAGCACGCCCACCTTGCCCGGTCCCCCGTACCAGGTGATTCCACCTTGACGACATCTGCCCCATAAGCTCCCAGAAGCTTGGTGCAATAAGGACCGGAAATATATTCCGACAAGTCGATTACCGAAATGTTTTGAAGAGCGTCAGCAGTCATTATCCGATCCGTCGTTTTCAAACCGGTTCATTGTTTATTTGGAAAGAAACTATGGATTCCCTGTATATAAATGTCAAGTTTTACTAAATCCACAGTTATCAAATCGAATTTGATAAAGCCCCTCCTTTCTATCGATATTCAGAGCGGACTCATTCGCAAGATCTGTCCAATTTATCATTTAACGTTTGAAAAATTCTACGGTTTTCGATAAACTGAAAACGGAAGATATTGGATTAAATCCGTATTTTTTGACATTGTCCACCCTTAAACAACTTTTTTAAGGAGGTCCCGCCATGACACAGATACATCCCATCAAGCTTGGTTTTATCACCTGTTACCTGCTGGCGTCCGGCAACCAATACATCCTGGTGGATGCCGGATACCCTAAAAAAGAAGCCCTGCTGTGGAAATTCTTACAGAAAAAGCAAATCGATCCCGGCGATATTAAACTGATCATCATCACCCACGGACACATCGACCATGTCGGCAGCTTAAAGCCAATAAAGGAAAAAACCGGCGCCCCGGTTCTGATCCATGAATCAGAAGGCCCTTTGCTGGCATCCGGTAGAACGCCGGGTGTGAAATTCACCAAAAAATGGCTGGCAAAAATCGCCAAAATGGAAAACGGCGTTGACGTGGAACCGGTAAATCCGGATATCACCATCTCCGAGGAATATCCGCTGGATGAATACGGTATCCCGGGCAAAGTCATCCCGACGCCGGGTCACACAGCCGGATCGCTGACGGTAATCGTTGACCGGAAAAACGCCATCGTGGGAGATATTGCCATGAAATTTCCCCTTCTCTCCCGCCGGTCCTATGAACCCATCGTGGCCCATGACATGGACCAGGTTTATAAGAGCTGGCAGAAAATCATCGACGAGGGAGTGGAAACCATCTATCCGGCCCATGGAAAGATCGTTGATGCGAAGGTGTTAAAGGCGTTGATCGAAAAACGCAATGCGAAATGAACGGGTTGCCGGGTTTGGGAGGGTGCGGTTTTGGATTTCGACCGTGATGCCGATGTTTATCGCATTCATCAGATTTTAATTTTCATATAATACGAATCGGAAAGATACACCGCGGCCAGGGGATTATGGCCCGTGACACGGTCTTTTACCGCCAGAACAGTGGTATAGGCATCCGTATATTTGAAAAACAGGGAATCATGCCCCACACAGAGACCCAGTAAGATATTGAAATCGGTTTTTTCCGCATTCAGAACCTTGGCCTGGAAAATCGGATTGCACATGGTCTCGTCAATACCCGGCATGATTTTTTCGTCGTCCCTGATGTCTATTGCATCCTTTAATATACCTCCGGCCTTGCACATCACCGATACCACATCAAAACCGTGATGCCGGAATATTTCATCGACAACGGCGGCCTCACGGATGAGTCCGGCGCAAAACGCCAGTCCGAGACGCCGGTACCCCATCTTCTCGGCAAACTCATAAATTTCCACGATCCGGGTTTTTGTCGGCTCCAGTACAAAGGGATTTTCCTTGCGGTTTATATAACACTCTCCTTCCTGAATGGACGCCTGACGGGCGAATTCCAGAATTTCAGGATCTTTATATATTTTTGCCGTCTCTTCCAGAACCTTGCTTTTTAAAACCGTCGGACAGCCCCCAGACGCCGCCCCATTTTTGTTTACACAGATCCTGTTAAACATTTCGTTTTTACATAAAGCACACGACGCATGATGTATCTTTCTATCTTCTTCCATGGCAATTTTCAATCCTCTCTCACCGTTTACTGTTCACTATTCACGATTTACGATTCCCAATTCACCGTTCACTCTCCAACCGCCAGCAATCCATCCTTCTTCAGCACCTCTGCCAAATCCTCCATATCCAACCCTTTTAACGTCGATTCCTTCTGCAGCGCGGCGGCCGTATCCCATCCCCGAAGCATATAATACTCCTCACGCATATCCTCATATTTCTTTCGATCCAGAACATTTCCCCGAAAAGACACCGGTTCATCACCCGGGCCGGGAACGATCATGCGGGGGTTAATGGAAGACGTCTCCACGGGATCGGTGAAATTATATTCCTGGGGGTAATCGTCGACAAGAGGTTTCCACCCTTCCCGGAGTAAAATGGCCCGCTGGAGATTAAAAATCCGTTCACCGTACAACAGCAGTCCGACCTCGTCCGTATCGATTCCTGTAACCGCCGAAAATATTTTACTCTCCAGGGACGGGTCGCCCACATGATCCGGCGTGTTGAACGAATCCATAATGGGCCAGGCCGCCTCGCACAACAAGAGGCTGTCCTTGACCATGACGCGTTCCTGGATGATCTTGGCGGCCAGGGCTTTCCCTTCGTAACTGGTCTGATCCCATGCCTTATCGCTGCCCAAAAACCGGGTCATCTGCGCCCTGAATACTTCTGATGTGGTGGGAGAGAGTTCCGGTCTGATCAGATGAAGAAGCCAACGGGCAATGGGATAACTGATTTCATGAAGCTGGGCAATGGGCTGGCGGGAATCCAGTGCCCATAACAGGGCCGTACCGATATATTCACGGGGTGTATAACCGCCGTTGACACCCACGCCGCCTACGCGTTCACCAAAATGCGCCTTTGCTTCATCTCCGAGCTTTTGGCCGGCCCTTAAAAGCCCTTCGGCCAGCAGTGCGCCGAAGCCTTCTTTTCTGATAATCATTTTCATCAATTGTTCAAAAAACTCCCGGGTTCCCATTTTCGCCATTTCAAGCCCGGTATCTTTGTCTGAAAGACAACCCGACCGGTAACAATCCTGCAGCCAGGCAAGGATGTTACCAACTTCCATGGTGCAAATACCGTAGTCATTGCACAGGGCCGTGGCATCCAGGGCCGTATCGATGGAACCGTCCTCCCGCATCAGGGCTTCGGGAATATAAAAAACAAGGGACTGGCACTTGCGGACTTCTTCTCTTCCGTCCGCGGTCCGGTAAAGCCCCCTGAAACAATCCAGGCCGCATTGATAGCAGGAGGCTGTTTTTACATATTTAAGATGCTGTCTGGGAACCGGCATTCGCAAGGTGCCGCGCCGGCTTAAGTTGATGGTGTATTGGTTGAGGGACTTCAGCTCATCCTTTCTGGCTACCGCAGGAGTTTGAGTACCCGTCACAGCAATGGCTTTTAAATTCTTCGACCCCAGCACCGCCCCGAAACCCCCGGTGGCGGCCCCCTCGTGGTCGGTGATCAACGCCGCCGTACGGCACATGTTTTCACCGGCGGGCCCGATACATACCGAACGCAAACTTTTTCCATGCATCGCCTTGAGCTTTTCCCGAACAGCATAGGTGCCCTTTCCCCACAATAACCCGGCATCCCGGATTTCAACCTTGTCGTTGCGAATCCACAGGTAAACCGGATGTTGCGCACGTCCGGAAACAACGATACCGTCATACCCGGCCCGTTTTAAGGCCGGTCCGAAAAATCCTCCCATATTCCCGTAGCAAAATCTTTCCGGTAGGGTCATGGGAGACTTGCCCACGGCCTCGAAGCGGGATGACCCCTGGGCTCCCGTGGCTGTAAGGGGACCGTTCATCAGGATCACACAGTTTTCAGGATCAAAGGCTCCTGTTTCCGGTTTTACCCGGTCAAAATAAATTTTTGTCGCAATGCCGCGACCGCCCAGGAAACGTTCCGCGTAAATCCATGTGGCCAGTTCGCTTGTTTTGCCGCTGGTTAAATTCACGTCAAGAATTTTACCGCACCATCCACAGGGTTGAGGCGACATAACGGATTCTCCTATGAATTAAAATGGATTGACTGCTACTTGCCAGCCCAGCACACGGGAAAACATCATGATGCAGAAACAAGGAAAATGATAACCATACTTGACTAAAAGCCGATGAAAATCAAGTCTTTTATTTTACCCGCCATCCGGGTCATATATTCATGCATTGCTATATCCGAAAGCCTGTTCGTCTCAAAACCAAGCACCATAACCAACAACCCGCCACTCTCGTTTTTACAAAAAACGTCTAACTGAAAACATGCCGATAAATTTCCTACGAAAAGGGACATCCGCTTTATGACCGAACCTGTATTGTTTTGGAGAAAAAGGGCCGACGACGAGGCGGGGCTGATACCCGGTGGGTTAAATCTTGTCCGGCCGGTTTACGCTGGCAACAGGACAGGATGCCCGCAAGACCACCTGTTCCACGGTGCTGCCGAGCAGGGCTTCTTCCGGATCCGTTTCCCTGGTGTGATGGGCCATGACGATGAGGTCTCCTTTTTTTTCCCTGGCATATTTCAGAATTTCAATATACGGCACCCCCTCCCAGACATCTATTTCAACATTGTCGTAATCTCCCAGTTCTTTTAAGTAGGTCGTCCTGATTTTCTCTTTTGCCGCTTCTATATTCGACTCTATCTCATCCTGATCCATCACTTTCCCGGCATGCATCGAACTTACATCCAACGCATGGAAAATGTAAAGCTTGCTTCCGATTTCCCTGGCAAGCTTGTGGGCAAAAAGAAATGCGGAATACGATGCCCTGCTGAAATCCGTTCCAAAAATGATGTTGGAAAAGTACCAGAGACACGTCGTACACGGCCGTCTGACAATCAGTACCGGGCATCTGGCCCCACGTGCAACTTTCTGCATGTTGCTTCCCACGATGTTCCGGTATCGTATGGCGCCGGTTTCTTCCTGTCTTGAATGTGCTCCCATGATAATCAGGTCTACATTCTCTTTCCGGGCGGTTCGCAGAATTTCTGTATGGGGAATGCCGGCAAGAGAGATGATTTCCACATTCTCATGTTCTTCAAGATGACTGGCGTAAGTATTTTTCATTTCCTCGCAAACCCATTGGATGTAATCCGTATCATAATATTCTTCTTCACCGGTTCTCACATCTCTCACAAACGGGCTGAAACCGCGGGTGGGCAGCCCCAGAACATGAAACAACAGAAGCTTGGCATTGTATTTCCCGGCGATGTCAAATGCCACATGCGCTGCATTGTCGCATGCCGGTGTTCCGGTTGTTGCAAACAGTATTTTTTTAAACATCTATGACCTCCGAATGTCGCACAGCGGGGAACCGGTCTGAAAATCCAGCTCCCATAAAATGCCGCCGATAAACTCAAAAAAAGTAAAAATCGCCTCAAATTCGAACTTGATCCACACTGTCGCCGGAAACGATGTGTTTCAGTTATCCGAGACGAACGGGAACACCCGGTAATTGGGCTGCATCGTATCGCTTCAGGTCAACAGGTCCGGGTTCATGCATGCCACTTCGATAACCACCGGTAAGAATGGTACCATGATTTGAAATTTTTTGCATCAATTACCCCTTTCCCGTTCACCATTTTGTCATTCTTTCGGCAACAAATGCTCCGGTACTTCCACCATACTCAACAGAATAGGCTTTAAAAAAGACCACCGGATGCCGATACGATACACCTCTTCCAGATCCCTTATGGCATCCCAACAGTTGTGACACGGCGATACAACAAGTTTTGCGCCGGTGGCCAGAATTTGATCCCGCTTGACCTTGAGACCGATATTCCGCTGCTCCCTGTACCGACCGATTCCGTTCAACCCGCCGCCGCCGCCGCAGCAAAAATTGTGCTCCCGGCACGGTGACATTTCACGAAAATCTTCGGCAATATAACTCATGACCTCCCTGGCCGTATCCCCCAAGCCCGCATTTCTCACATAATTGCAGGAATCCTGGTATGTCACCGGCTCTTTTATTTTTTTGGCCGGATCAATTTTCAGTTTCCCGGTGCGTAATGCCTCGGCCACCCATTCCACGTAATGAAAGCTTTCAATAGGGGGCTTCCCGGTGGAGAGTCCGGCCCAGTAAGGCCCCTCAATGACTGTTGCCCGGTAAGCGTGACCGCATTCGGTCACTACCATTCGTTTTGCGTTCAACCGCTGCATGGCGTCGTACACGGACTGGACCTGAAGACGGCAGCCTTCCCAGTCTCCGGCAAACATGGCAAGACTTGTTTCCTCCCATCCTTCGCTGGGCACGGTCCAGTTTTCTCCGGCAATATGAAAAAGAATGGCGGCCTCGGCCAGGTCTTCCGGGTAGTGCTTGGGCTCCCTGGCATTCACCGTGTAGAGAATGTCGGCGTTTTCTTTGTCTACGGGAATTTCCAGCCCCGGCCATTCGTCTTCGTACTCCTCGACCATCCATTGGCAGGTGTCCACCCAGTCCTCCGTAGTGATGTCCATCTGGGCCCGGTATATTCTGTGCATGCCGGATCCGATCTTCAATTCCCATGGAACAAATCCCTGGGAAAAGCAGATGCCGCGCAAATAACTGAACATCACCCCCATGTCGATACCGAAGGGGCAATACATCCCGCAGCGGTTGCAGCAGGTGCATTTGGACCAGGCCGTGTCCATGACCATCCGCATGAATGCATTGTCCACACGTCCTTTTCGTTTGACCAGTTCCCCCAGGGTGGATTGAATCTTATATGACGGAACCTGTTTCGGGTTTTTTTTGTTTGCCAGATAAAAAAAACAACTGTCCGCGCACAAGCCGCAATGGGCACAAATTTCAAGCCAGGTCCTCATACGGGATTTGAATGTTTTTTTTAAAAGATCCTGAATTTCGGAAGCATCCACGTCAAGATCGGTCATTTCTTCGTAGTAAGTCTTTCCACCCTTGTCCGCCAGCAGTTCCCGGAGTTCTTCTTCCGTAGTGACCGGCTTTTTATTGCAGAGTTTCCCCTGAGCCATAATATAATCCCTGCCAAATTTCAGTTATCGGTTGTACGGCTGTGACAAAATTTCACCACGCCAATCCCTTTCCCTTCATACCGCCGCGTTTGATTCCGAAATCCATTCCCAGTTGTATGCGGGACAGGAAAAAAAGAACGAAATGGGAAAGCTTGGTAAACGGTATGGCCATGAGCATGATTTCACCGCTGATAATGTGGGCATATAACCAGAATCGATACGGCGTCACCTGGTGCTGGGCAAAAAACCCGGTAATGAACGGCATGACGGCGATCATAATAACCAGGATATCATAAACATCTGTCAAAATCCTGACCTCCGGCATACTGATGCGGCGCAGAATAAAAAAGACAGCCGCTGCAATAACCAATATGGTAAATATATCGGCGACGGTTTCGGGAAGCATATAAAAACTCACTCCCCATCTTTCCTTTAACAAAATCTGATGTGCGGCAAGAAAAACCGGCGTCATCATCAGTAATATGTGAAATACGAACACTATGCACGAAAAAACAGGATTGTTACGCCAGGATCTTGTTCCGAAAGGCACCAGCCAAAACACCACGGACCTGGTAGCGCCCTTTATGCCGTAAAAAATGTTTCGGGTATATGTGACCCGGTCCAGACGCCAGTCCAACCCCCTGACATAGAGTAAAATGCGGATGACAATCCCGATAAAAAAGACCCCAAACGTAATCCAAGCCATGGGTCCTGTGAGGAATTCATACATGTTCAATCCCATACTCCCACCCTATTGGTCTTCATCTCTTTCAGTTAAAAAATACCAGTATCCCGCAATCCCGATGAGCGCCGCTACAACCAGAACATAGGTAACGCCCTCGGTATGGGTCAAAAAATCCTGTAGCGTATAAAAAACCGTATCCATGTTTTCCTCTCTAAACCTTGCGTTCTCCATTACCCGTCACTCAATACTCATTACCCAATTCTGAATACTCCGGATGCTCAAACAAAACAGGCATTCGCGAAACGATAAACCGGAAAACCACAATGCCGGCCGTTACCAGAAATACGGATATGCCGATCTCCATCCAGTGGGGGAAATATCTCTCACTTGCCGGCAGGTGCCAATTGAAAGCGATCAGGCAAACATTAAACCGATTCAATACGATTCCCAGCACGGACCATACGGCCGCGATCTTGATAATTTTCAGATTTTTCTCCCTGGTGCCGATGGCATATGCATAAGACGGAAGCGCCACAAAACCGATCAGTTCGACCAGAAACCATGCGCCGTAAGGGGTTGCCAGCAGGTGCCAGTTATTGCTTGCGGAAATGCCGATGAGTTTAACGAAAAAATATCCGGCAAGAATAAAGGAAGCCGCTTTTCCAAAGCCGAGGATGACGTGCTCCTTTTCCATCCGGTGGGTCTTGTCCATCTTGTGGGAAAAAAATCTTCCGGTCAAAGTACTCTCTACAATGACCATTGAAAGCCCCGCAATGATGCTGGACACAAAAAAGTAAACCGGCAGGTAGGGAGAATACCACAGGGGATGAAGTTTGGAAGGTGTAATGAGAAACAGAGCACCCAGAGACGACTGATGCAGCGTCGACAGGATAACCCCGAAAATGGTCAGGATCAGGGTGAGTTTCACGACCAGATTTCTGACTTTTTTCAAACCCAGCCATTCCAAGGCTGCCGGGGAGAATTCCAAAAACAGCACGGTCAGGTACAAGGCCACGCACGCCGCCACCTCAAACAGCACCGAGGTGGTTCCCTGCTGGATGATGAACGGGTACGGCAGCCGCCACCCCCTGCCCACGTCGTACGTCAGCGCCGCTACTACCAGGGCATATCCCAGGAATCCCGTCAACACGGCGGGTCTGACAGCGGAATGATACCGCTTTAAACCAAAAATATAAACAGCGGCAGATGTGACATAGCCGCCTGCAGCCAAGGCCACACCCACCAGGAGGTCAAATCCGATCCAGATTCCCCACGGGTTATAATCCGACAGGTTGGTCACGGCGCCAAGCCCCAACGTAAAACGAAGAATCGTCAGAATCAGACCCATGATGATAATTATGCCGGCAACAACGTTAAAAGGCGAAAACCATCTTTTTACGGTATTTTCAATATTCTCGGGCATCGGTTGTAAATCTCCTTTAGGACTCGTTCTGTTGCGCCTGCTCAAGGGCCTTTTTGACTTCTCTTTCAACAACAGCCTGTTTTTCCTGTTCAGCCTTTTCCAATGCTTTCTCTAGATTTTTTGCAGCCGCTGATTCGGCTTTTTCAAGTGCCGCGGCCACGGCCGAGTCTTTCTCCGCTTCGGCGATCCGTTCGTTTCTCCTGGATATGGCGTAAATTCCCACCAGCAATACGGGCCACAACCCCGCAATAATGGGAACCGCACTCAATGCGCCAGAGGTCAACGATGGGGCCGGCACATTTCCCAGGTCCTCCCGCATGCCCAAACCGGAAAATGGAGCGCCGGAAATATACATCCAACTGGTGCCACCCATCTCGTGTTCGCCGTATATATGTTCCACATATCGACCGGGATACATCTGAATCTTTTTTCTCGCCATGTTGATCAGGTCTTTTCGCTTCCCAAAAATCAGCGCCTCCCTGGGGCAGGCCTCCACGCAGCCGGGCAACCGGTTTTCCTGAATCCTGGGATAACACATGGTACATTTCATGACCCGGGGGGTAAAAGCCTCGTCGTATTCATATGACGGAATTTCAAATGGGCAGGCAATCATGCAGTACCGGCATCCAACGCATATGGATGCATCATAGACAACCGGGCCCTGCCTGGTTTTTCTGAACGCTTTTACGAAACAGGCCGATGCACAGGCCGGTTCCAGGCAATGATTGCACTGCTTTTTTACAAATACCGGGCCGTCGCCTCCCTTTCCATCGAACTGATTTACAACGGTATAGGCTTTTGCCGTGGTCCGGCGATATTCTTTCAAGACAGACAGGTCCGTAAAAGGCTCTTCAGGCGCCGGCAGTTCGTTAACCCGGTTGCAGGCGGCTTCGCACCTGCGGCACCCGATACACAGGGTAATGTCGTGCAAGATTCCCAGACTGTCCGGGTATCCCCTGAAATGCCTGTTTGAAGCCCCATAAGCGGATTTTTTCAGTGCCGTTGCCGAACCGACGGCACCGAGCCATCCCAAAAACCTTCTCCGTGATATGGACATGAATGCACCTCGCGTGTATCAATGGTCAAGGATTTAATAAAACCCAACTATTATCCTCTCCCCTTCGGCCCTTTAAATCCCTTATTTAATTTTTTCCTCATGACAAGCCTCGCAATCCGTTGCAGACGGCTTTGCCATTTCCATTTTCTGATGGCACCCCATGCACTGCTGGTGATAGGCGCCCATCAACCCCGGGACAAGGGGTTTGCTTTCATCAAACGGTTTCCCGTGGCAGCTTCCGCATCGCGGCGGTTTTTCGCTTACCGGACTGTTGTGATGGCATCCCCGACACATCTGCTCGGCCCCGTTGTGAAAATATCCCGCCAACCTGCTGTCTTTCATACCGGCCCATAAGGCTCGTACAATTTTACCATGGGGGAATTCAACCGGTTGATATGTATCTTCAAGTATTTTGATGGTCACGGTTTCAGGTGTTTTTTCGGGATTTAAGACCACGGCCTGTTCTTTCCTGCTGTCAAGCAGACGTCCTGCCAACGCCTTATCGGAAATCACCGTTGCCGGATCCTGATTTTCTTCGATGGAACCCAGATGGCACCGTCGGCAATAGTCGTCATCTTTTTTCCTGTCTTCAGCCATCAGCCCATGGCATCCGGCGCATTGTTTCTTATTGGTCAATGCCCTGTGGCAGCCCGTACAGCTCATCTTCTCATCGGGCTGATGCATGGCCTGCTCCAACTTAACCCAGTTCCCTTTTTCCGATCCTTCCGTACAGTGGCATTTGTTGCAGGATTCAAGGTCTGCATGGTGACAGACACGGCAGGTCGTCTCCTGTCCTTCGTGTTGTTGATGATCAAAGGGCACCAGCTTCATTCGATAGTCGGAAGCAGGCACCTTGAGATTATCATCATATCTTTTGACAAAAACAATATCCGGCTGATTCCGCTTTATCCTGGGAATTTCATCCAGTTTTATGATGCCCTGCCGTTCTGCCGCATCGTGACATCCCCGGCATTGGACCGGGCCGGCGGTCTTTTTTTCTTCCGCCTTTTTCATGTGGCAGGGGATGCAGGAAAGATGGGCGGCCGTCTGAAACCGCATGCCCGTGTCCCCGTCATCCTGCTGGTGGCAATAGCGGCAGGTTCTTTCTTTTCCCTTGACATAAACGATTTTCCCGGAAGCTTTGTCATATTCATGGTGGCATGCCCCGCATTTATTATCGGCCGCCTTGACATGTCGATAATGCAGGGAATGATCAAATCCCATGGGATCCATATCAAAGACGGACGAGGGGAATTCCCGGTGGCATTCCCCGCAGATCGTCGGCCCGCTGTTCTGGCGTTTTTCAGACATTTCCCGGTGGCAGCCGATGCAGTTTTCGTGATAGGTCTCCATGAGGAACCGCCGGTCAATATCTTTCAACCGTTTGAATTTAAAGGAAATTTTATGTTCATCCGCCAAGTGGCAGGTTGTACAATCTTTTTCGTATGCCTTTAACGCGTCGGTATGACGGTCATGAAGGAAAACAACCGCCGATCTTTCCAGAGGAGCGAACTGCCTTGCGGATTGAATAAGGACGGCACCGGATATGGGGATAAACCTTTTTTTATCGATCTTTGCCCATCCCTTAATACCGATGACACAACAAGATATTGCCAGTACCGCCATACCCATCCATCCCGACATCGTCCTTGCTGACTTCATAAGATTCATCCCGTGTAACTCGTAAGGGTTTCAGTGTATAGATTCTATAATGTCAGTTCATAGCCCGCTTCATGCCCCGTAAGCGCCGTCCGATTTTTTTTCAAGAAACGATTGGATCATGGAGACAATCCGACTCATTTTCAACGATCCCTTGGGGATGAAACCATCCGCCTTGTTGTCCATGGCCGCCTGCCGGTACTCGGGCAAGTCGTATTCGGTCAGAATGATAACCAGGATTTCCGGAAAACAGGCTTTTATTCTTTCGGTCAAATCCAGGCCGCTTTCACCAGGCATGCGAATGTCCATGAAAATAATGTCCGGTTTGGATGCATTGATTTTTTCGATGGCCTGCTCGCCGTTTATCGCCTCTTCCACCAGCATGTCCGGAAACCGAAAGCGCAGGGCATTGTTAAAGGTGTTCCTGAAGGTATCGTTATCTTCTATGATGAGGATCTTTCTCATGGTTTGGAGAGTCTCGTGCAATGCATCCGGACCTGTTTAACGGATATTGCCGGATATTTGAGATTCTTTACAATAATTTCGATAGGTGGTAAATACAGTAAACACTGTATTTTTTTCACACGGCAACTGTATTTTTAAATGTTACAGGCAAATGGCAACGGAAAACAAAAATATGACCAACCCCTATCGCATCATCATCGCCGAAGATCACACCATTCTTCGTGAAGGGCTGAAATCCCTGATTTCCACAAACCCCAGGTTTCAAATCATCGATGAAGCCGAAGATGGATACCAAGCCCTGAAAATTGCCGAAAAAGTCAAACCGGACCTGATGCTCATCGACCTTACCATGCCGAAAATGAACGGCCTTGAAGCGATCCGGGAGATTAAGCAACTCAGTCCGGGCACAAAAATCCTGGTGCTGACGGTTCACAAGGCTGAAGAGTACGTGTTTGAATCCCTGCAGTCCGGCGCTGATGGATACCTGCTCAAAGATGCGGATGCCTCGGAACTGATGCTGGCCATGGAAAATGTATTATCCGGCAAGACCTTCTTAAGTCCCGGAATTTCTAAAAATATCGTCGACGGATACCTGAAAGGGAAAATGCCGGACAAAGCCTCTTCGTCATGGGATCAGCTGACCCGACGGGAAAGGCAGATCCTGAAACTCATTGCCGAAGGGCAGAAGAATAAAGACATCGCCGTTTTTCTGCATATCAGCGAAAAAACCGTTGATAAACACCGGTCCAACCTCATGAAAAAACTGAATCTTCACAACGCCGCCGAAATCACTGCTTATGCCATACAAAAGGGATGGGTCTCAAACACCTGATGAACCAACACCTTATTTAAATTTGAGATTGGGATACCATCTTATTTCGGCATAAATATAATCAAAATTGCCGGTTTGCGAAGCTATGCTATGAATAAATATCCCAAGACGCGCAGATGCGTGTGCCGGTGGACGGGTCGGATTGGATATCAAATGTGCCGCGGAAGAGTTCGGTACGCTCTTTCATGCCGGTAATGCCGAATCCTTTTTCGGAAACCCGTTTTGATGCCTGCAGCCGGGTATCGAACCCGCTGCCGTTGTCTTTGACGATCAATCGCACCTGGTTATCCTTCTGAAGCAAAGAGAGTTCAACGCGATCCGCGTTGCTGTGCTTGGCGATGTTGTTCATGGCTTCCTGGAGCACCCGGTAGATAATCGTTTTCAAATGGTGGGGAATCTGCTTTTCCTGGATTTCAATTGTTTTTTCAATCTCCATATCGTTATAAATTTCCTTAAATTGCCGACAAAACCAGTGAATTGTGGCAATGATACCCAGATCGTCCAGGATGGAAGGACGAAGATTCATGACGATGGTCCGAACCTCTTCGGATGCCTGCTTGAGCATGGGCAACAACTGATGGAGGGACTGAATATGGGGATTGCCGGAATCCTCACCGGCCTGTTCAAGAATGGTCTCCACGCTGAACTTGATGGCGGATAAGGACTGACCGATGCCGTCATGGAGGTCTGCCGCGATTCGTTTTCTTTCATCTTCCTGGATATTCAACAGCATGGCCGACAGCATTTCCAAATCCCGGGTTCGGTCTTTCACCCGCTTTTCCAATTCATCCCTGGCTTTCAGCAGGGCATCTTCCGAGCGCTTGCGCCGGTTTTCCACTTCAATGCTGTATAACCCGAAGGCGATTTCTCCTGCCACATCGGTGAACAGCCGGTGTTCTTCCAGGTCCTTGCAATACTCTCCGGGAATGGAGACCGTCAGCATGCCGTAGATGTTTCCACCATATTCCAGTCTTTTTACCAGGGCGCCACGGCCATGGTAGAGATGAGACACCGGACACCCCGTACAAAACGACAGCGGGTCATCAATAACGATAAGGTCGCCGGTTTTTTTTACATGCCGGAAACAATGGATGTCTTTCCGGCTTTGAAATGTCGTGATGATGGATGAAAAGGCTTTGTTCAGTCCGGCTTCCGCACTTGCCTGCAGGGTTTCATGAGTATTAAAAAGGGCGATCCAGGCATTATAATACCCCCGAGTCCCGACGAGATTTTCACATGCGCCGTGTATCAGCCGTTTAATGTCTTTTTCCTTCATAATCAACCGATTGACATTGCGAACAGCCCGCAACACTGCATTTAAATGCCGGATCCTGTCTTCGGCCCGGATTCGTCTTCGCACCTCTTCCTGCAAAAGAGTCACCCGGTTTTTTAAATTATCTGGATATCCGGTCTCGCCCATCGTCCATCACCTAATACCCAAAACCATCACTTCTTCATTTCCGCCCGGAACAGATACAAACTGTCGGATACCACCGAATCGATTCCAAGAATCTTTCGACATTTACCATATATCTCTGCTTTTTTATTATACGCCCCCGGGCACGCTAAGTAAAATAGTATTGCCATCATTTTCAAATCTGTTATATACAATATATGCGGAAATTATTAAATTTCAATATCAAACATAAAATCAACAACCAACCCGTTACCGACAGCCCATAATCCGAAACCATTCCATGTCCATCCGGAAATGGTGGACTTCTGGTAAGGTCGAGGCCGCAGCGACTTTGAAACCACAGGGACCCCGGGGCGAAATATACCATTTACGGATGAACACGATTTTACCATTGCCGCATGAAAGGTCATATCCCATGCCAATCGACGTCACTATCGTTATCGGTGGAAAAGCCGGACAGGGCATCCTTACCGTCGGGGAACTGATCACGCTGACCGGGCTTCGCTCCGGGTATTATCTGTTTTCCAACAATGAATTTGAATCAAGAATCCGTGGCGGGCACAGTTTTTCCCAAATCCGGATCAGCAACAGGCCTATCGAGGCACCCACCAACACGGTTCACCTGCTGGTGGCCCTGGATCCTGAAACCATTGACATTCATAAACACCGTTTGGCGGCCGACAGCATCGTTCTTACGGAAGACGAGCAATTATGGGATGAAAAGGCTGTTTTGCAGGTACCGTTCACCGATCTTGCGAAAAAGTCCGGAGATAAAATAACGGCTAATGCGGTTGCCGCCGGGGCCTGTCTTTCCCTTTTGGGTGCACCTGTTGAACCTCTTAAAAACACGGTTGATGATCTGTTCAGGGGGAAAGGATCGGAAATTCTCAAACGAAATATAAACGCTGCGGAAGCAGGCTATAACGCTGTAACAGACCGGCACTTTAAATATGCCTTTGAATGGAAGCCGGGGCCTGTCAAAGGGATCCTCATCGACGGCGCAAAAGCCGCGGCACTGGGCGCACTGGCCGGGGATTGCCGGATGGCGGCCTTTTATCCCATGTCTCCGGCCACCGGAATTTTAGCCCATTTAAGTGCCTTGTCCGATGCGTTTCCACTGGTCGTGGAACAGGCGGAAGATGAAATTGCCGCCATCAACATGGCCATCGGCGCATCTTTTGCCGGTGTCCGTGCTTTTACCGCCACATCCGGCGGCGGTTTCTGCCTTATGACCGAAGCACTGGGCCTTGCGGGTATTACAGAAACACCGGTGGTCATTGTGAACGCCCAAAGGCCGGGTCCGGCTACGGGACTTCCAACCCGCACGGCCCAGGGGGATTTGCTGTTTTGTATTCGCGCGGCCCAGGACGAATTTCCCAGATTCGTTTTTGCACCGTCTACACCTTACGAAATCTATGACATAACGGCCAGGGCCTTTCACCTGGCAGACAAATACCAGGTCCCTGCCATTATCCTCATGGACAAATACCTGACCGATTCCCTGTTCACCATCGACCGGTTCAAGGCTCCCGAACATATCCCCCATTTCACCGCCCATGAAAAGGACATGACAATACCGGAGGATTACAGGCGATATGCCGTAACCGATTCGGGAATTTCGCCAAGAGCCCTTCCCTGCCAAGGAAAGGCCCTGGTCCTTGTTTCCGGAAACGAACATCGTGAAGATGGTCATATCAGCGAGGCTGATTCGAACCGGGCCGCCATGGTGGATAAGCGGAATCGAAAGATAAAAACAATGCTTAACGAGATAGACCCTCCCAAACCCTATTTCGGTGATGCCGAGATCCTTCTGGTGGGATGGGGGTCCACGCAGGGAGCGATCAAAGAAGGGGTCGATTATTTGAGGGCCAAAGGAATGGATATCGGAACCGTCATTTTTTCCGATTTATGGCCGTTCCCCAAAGAAGCGGTCAGAAACGCATTGGGCCGGGCAAAACGGTTTATCACGGTTGAGCAAAACAGCACCGCTCAGCTCGGGACCCTGATCAGGGAGCAAACCGGGCTGAATTATTCCGGAAAAGTGCTCAAGTACGACGGCAGGCCGTTTTATCCGCAGGAAATTGCTGACAGTGTATTAAATCTATAAAGGGCAAGAAATTATTATTCTGCCCTTGTGAAATGGAGAAACAGCAATGGCCGACATCAAAGATTATGAATCCTCCTATGAAAACAAGTGGTGCCCGGGATGCGGAAATTTCAGCATATTGTCCGCCTTAAAACAAGCCCTGGTTGAACTGGACATTGCACCTGAAAAACTTCTCCTCGTATCCGGTATCGGCCAGGCAGCCAAGACGCCGCATTTTTTAAACTGCAATATGTTTCACGGACTTCACGGTCGGGCACTTCCCGTTGCCACGGGAGCAAAAATCGCCAACCATGAACTGACCATCATCGTCAACTCGGGGGACGGCGACTGTTACGGCGAAGGCGGAAATCATTTTCTCCACGCCGTCAGACGGAATATTGATATCACACTGCTGGTACACAACAACAAGATCTATGGCCTCACAAAAGGGCAGGCATCACCGACTTCGGACATGGGCATGGTGACCAGGATACAACATCACGGTGTCATCAGCGAAACCTTCAACCCCCTGTCCGTCGCCCTGGTTCTGGGCGCAGGGTTTGTCGCCCGGGGTTTTTCAGGCAATCCCGAACATTTGAGCGGGTTGATCCGGGAAGGAATCAGGCATAAAGGGTTCAGCCTCATCGATATTCTTCAGCCCTGCGTATCCTTTAATCACATCAACAGTTTCATATGGTATAAGGATCGCGTTTATGACGCCAACAAGGAGGGGCACTCCCCGGAGTCCTTTGACCGGGCCATGAACAAGGTGCTGGAATGGGGAGCCAAAATACCCCTGGGTATTCTTTTCCGGAAAGAAAAACCATCGTTCACCGACAGGATCGAAATTTTGAAAGACAAACCGCTGATATCCGAATCATATGATGCAAAACGGCTGGAGGCCGTGCTCTCAAAACTTTAGCATGCGCCCTGAAAAGCTTTCGACCCGGATAGACATGTCCTCTTGATTTTCTCTCCCGGACTTGGCTTCATCCCTGGGTGATCAGTACATACAACGGCGAGCCGTCCTGAACGAATTTGGCTTCACAGGGAAAACAACTGCAGTCATTTACCGTGATGCCGTTGACCGCCATGACCTCAACATTATCCCTGCCTGCTTTTCTATACGCATCCGCTTTTTCCTCGGCAGCGCTTTTGTCCAGAAACGTATCCAATACCAGATAGGCCATTAATTTCTCCTTTTTCACCTCGACTCCGCCAGAAGATCTTCCAGCGCCGGTTGAATTTCCATGTACTTGAATTTATACCCATGCTTGATGAGCTGGTCCGGAATCACTTTCTGGCTGTACATCATGGACCTGCCCAACTCACCCATGATCAGGCGGATCATAAACGACGGTGCAGGTACCAGGGCGGGACGTCCCAATTGACGGCCAAGGGCTTTTGCAAAATCCTTTTGACGAATGGGAATGGGGGTGGCGAAGTTTACCGGTCCTTTTACCTGTCGATTTTCCATTATGTAACATATCGCCGAACAGAGATCATCCATATGAATCCAGGGGAACCAGTGTCTTCCCATTCCCAACGGCCCACCCAAAAACCACTTGAACAGCGGAACCATGGTTGCCAATGCACCTCCTCCCCTGCCCATGACAACGCCGAACCTCGCGGTTATCGTCCGGACGCCTTTTGCCTCGGCACGATACGCTGCTTCTTCCCAGTCCCTGCAGAGGGTTGCCAAGAAATCTTCCCCCGGCGGATCATTCTCCATGAGGATATCATCTTTCCTGTGACCGTAATACCCGACCGCGGAGGTGCTGATGAAAACAATTGAATCCTTTACGGGTAATGCATCCACGACATTTCGAGTGGTAAGAATCCGGCTGTCAACCAGCAGTTTTTTATACGGACCATTCCAGTGTTTAAAAATACTTTCCCCAGCCAAATTGACAACCGCATCCACATCATTCAAGGCCTCCTGCCAGCTTCCCGGCCGGGTTGTATCCGCGGATATGTAATGAAAATTCGGATGATCAACATCGCACCCGGCAGACCTGCCCACACAGGCCACATCGTTTCCCTGATCCAGCAGTTTCCGGGTCAGGTGCCTTCCCACAAAACCGGTTCCGCCGGTTATAAATATTTTCATCTGTTATCCTCCGGAAGACATCTTACCCGGTATGGCCCAATAATATAAAAAGCAACGGCGTCGTAAATTTTGGCCTTCCGGGCTGTCAATTCCATTAATCGGCGCCATGCGAATAACAGACCGTTGAGTGGCATAATGATTTTCAAGTAAAAAACGGCAAAACGGAACGTAACACCAAAAACCCAAAATTTTGATTATAAAACAAATAATGTTAAACAACAGACTTGTCAAGGTTCATATTGGGATAGTAAGGTGATCTGTCTTATAATTACCATCTCCGTCAGCATTCTGAAAGTTAATGCAAGCCACAAGATGAGCTGTATTTTCCTAAAAAATTTCCTTGTATAGGGAAGGAAAACAACGTAAAAACGTGTATAATCAACAAAACAGATCGACCTGTTCAGCTATCATTAAAAAGCCATTAAAATGATGAACGATCCCATTAAAATCGGTATCAGCAGGTGTTTGTTGGGAGACAGGGTACGATACGACGGCACGCATAAGAAAGATCATTTCCTGGTGAACACCCTGGGTCTTTATGTTTCCTATGTACCGGTCTGTCCCGAAGTGGAATGCGGCCTGCCGGTTCCCCGCGAAAGCATGCGGCTTGTGGGGGATCCGGATCATCCTCGTCTGATGACCCTGAAAACGAAAAAGGATTTTACCGATCAAATGGCCACTTGGTGCAGCCGTCGTCTGGATGAACTGGAAAAAGAAAATCTCTGCGGGTTTATTTTCAAAAAAAACTCACCGAGCGACGGCCTCTTTAAAGTTCGTGTGTATACCGAAACCGGAATACCCGGTCGAGTGGGAATGGGTCTTTTTGCCCGGGCATTTACCGAGCGTTTTCCCCTGGTCCCGGTTGAAGAAGAAGAGCGGTTGAACGACCCCAAGATCAGGAAGAACTTCATCGATCAGATCTTCACCATGGAGCAATGGCGTGCTGTATTGGCTGAAGAGAAAAGCGCGGACAACATCGTTAATTTTCATACACAAAACAAGCTGCTCATACTTTCCCACAGCCGGCAACACTACCGGCAGATGGCAAAACTGGTTGCAGCCGCAAACTCCATGCCCCTGGAAAAATTGTACCCGGCATATGAGAAATTTCTGGTTGAAGCATTGAGGCTGAAGTCCACGGAAAAGAAAAACACCAACGTCCTGATGCACATGATGGGCTATTTAAAAAAGGACCTTCCCCCGGATGAAAAAAAGGAACTCCTGGAAATTTTCGATCAATACCGCAGAGGGCAAATCCCCCTGATTATGCCGATCACACTGATGAACCACTATGCCAGGAAATACGACAAGCCGTATCTGAAACAGCAGACTTACTTAAATCCCCATCTTGTTGCGCTGAAGCTATAGTTCAAGGCATTGATCAACGCAAGGGCCATGCATCGATGGGCCATTCGGTCGTCATGAATGTTCTTCAGCAGTTCTTCGGCGGGTTTTCCTTCAAAATCGGCGTAATCCCCAGGACATCGATTCATTGTTTTTACTTATTTTCCGAATCCACAGTGTGGGAACCTGCACGGATCACAATCCAGGCACATTCCCCCGTGTCCCATGACCGCCATGTCTTTTCGGGTGATGCTGAGGCCTGCGAGCAATCGGGGCAACAGCAGGTCGAAACTGGTGATCTTGTGATACAAACTGCAGGCCGGAACACCAATAACCTGGACGTCTCCGATATGTGCGATAAGGGTCATATTTCCCGGCAAAATCGGGCAACCGTAAAGCATATCGGTTACGCCTGCATCCAGTAACCCCTGTCGGGTGACATCATCCGGATCAACTGAAAGCCCGGCAGTGGTAACCAGGAGATTCACACCCACGCCCATCATGCGCGCAACTTCATCGGAAATTGCCTTGCGGTCGTCGGGAACAATTGCGAAGGAGATGACTTTGCAATCATAAGCTTCAACTTTATTACGAATTATCGGGACAAACCGATCCGCCACAAGTCCTTTAAAAACCTCGGTTCCGGTCACCAGAATGCCCGTTTTTGCTTTTCTCAAGGGAAGCACCCGGAACAACGGCCCGCTTTCCAGCACGGACATGGACTTGTGAAAATCATTTTTCGGCAAAAACAACGGAAGCGCCCGGGTTCCGGCGATTTTGTCCCCTTTCTTCACCAGGGTATATCCGTGACGACCAGCGCAACTCACCCCGGGAATAGAGTTGAAGACTTCCAGCAACCCTTTGTCCACCACCAGCATGCCGTCATATTGGGCGAAGAGTTCGGCCTTGCCTTCGCTCGGATTTTCCGTATAGTCGACACCGGTTCCGGCCATGGCGGAAACAAAGGCTTTGGCTGCCTCATCCTCGTGAACCCAGTCCGGATGATCCGGATTGTCTTCGATGGCGTAGACATACTGCCGTCCGAGTTTTTGAAGTCGGCATATGTCACCGGCACCGATTTCCTGATGTCTCCTGAATACCGGCCCTTTTTCCTTTCCGGGGATGATCCGGGTCATGTCATGAAGTACATGCCGTCCCTGGGCCTGTTCAACAGGAATGGCGTTCAACAACCGCATTGAAATATCTTTTGATCGCCCGGTCGGCAGGTAAGGTGCATCACCCTGGCACCCCAGGCAAATTTTTCCGTCATCCGCCGGATACCCTTCGCCGCACAGGGGGCACACGGCAAAAACACCACGACTGTGAGACCGGGCAAAATCCATGTCCACCATGACGTTTTCAACACTGAAGATCGATGTGTGCGCCCGCCCGATTTCTTCCATCAATACATTGAAATCCTGTTCTTTTTTAGGCTTTAATTTAAAAAAGAAAGTGTTGAGCTCCGGCCAGCTTAACAGCTTTTCCCGGTCCACGTATACGCGAAGGCCTTTACCCGAATGCTTCTCGAAAAACGACAGGGCAAATCGGCCCAGGTTCACGATTTTCAGCCAGCCGTTTCCTATGGTGCAGGGGGTTAATATCTGTATGGCATCGGGAAGGCATGCCCGGGTTTCACACACGGCATCAAAAAATTCCCCATCCGGTAAATTCTGACAGGCCAAATCCACCATGAACCCGCCCAGCACCATGCCGGGAGCCACGTGCCCGTGGAACTCATTGATTTTCTTAATATATTGATCAAATGTGAGCCCGCATATGGTGACTGCGGAAGAGATATTGGTTTTTATCTGCATGGTAACCCTAACCGGTGTCCATCCGGAAAATGGCATCTTTTGGCCCAGTCCTGTGTTCCTGCTCCTTTAAAATCCTCCACCTGGCACCGCTGTTGGACCTTAGATGAGGTTTTGAAACCGCCTCTGACCAAATCCGGGTTGAGAGCAGCCGGGTAATCTTCGTTTTTTCATTATGGATGTCGGCTATTTCAGGACTTTGTTGAAAATCATATCAAAAAAAGCATCCTGGGGTGTGGCGCTTTTCGTTACCTTCATTAACAGCAGGGTTCCTTCCCAACTGGAAAATAGAAATTCCGAAAGTGCATCGATATCTGCAGATGCTTCGATCTCCTTTTCAGCCTTTGCTTTTTCAAGCAGGATCGCAATGTGTCGTTTGATCCCGCTTATGGCCTCATTGAGCTTGATGCGAAAGCTTTCATTGATGTCGGCCATTTCCATCGAGAGGTTGCCGATGGGGCATCCGCCTTTAAAGTCGTTCATTACAAGAACCTTAAACGACCATTCAAGTGTGAGTCTCAGCCTTTCCAGGGCGGTAGTCGCACCCTGCTGTCGAACATATTCAGCCATATTGTCGGATATGTATCTGTTGTAATAATCGATAAGCTCGATACCGAATGACTCTTTGCTGTCAAAATAAAAATAAAAAGACCCTTTTGGAATACCGGCCGCCTTTAATAACTCCTGGATTCCTGTATGGTTGAAGCCTTTCTTAAGAACAATATCCGCACCTGTTGCCAGAATTTTTTCTTTTGTATTTGCTTTCATTTTATGATCAGTTAATAATTTGTTTTATCATCAATTTGTTTAATCGCACGACTATTTAGTAGACCGGTCGTCTATAGAAGTCAAGTTTTTTCCGGGAATGGGGTCGATGAAGTGCCGAGTGCAAAATACAGCGATCTCTTTCCCTTGTTTTATACAACTTGAGGGGTCAGGATTTTTTGCTTCAGCACGCACCATGGATAATTATCGCTGAAAAGAAAAAACTTTCCCCGACCCTCATAAAAACTTAACACTTTTACCAAGCGGGGGCCTTTAATGTCCGATTACGCCGGTTCTCTCAACAAGCATTACGGGAGACAAAACCTGATTCAGCGAATATTTGATGCGCTTGAAAAGACGGGAATGGATATAAATACCCTGGCCGTCGACAGCCTGGGTCCAATGGAAGAACTCCATATCGCCGGCCGAGAAGCCACATTAAACCTCGGCCGGATCGCCGGGCTAAACGGTGACATGCATGTGCTGGATGTTGGATGCGGCATCGGAGGACCGGCCAGAACCATTGCCCATCATTTCGGATGCCACGTCACAGGCATCGACCTTACGGAAGAATTCTGCACTGCCGCGGAAATCCTGACCCAAAAAATGGGGCTCGGGCATAGGGTAAACATCCGGCTCGCAAACGCCCTTGATATGCCTTTTGAAAACGACATGTTCGACGCAGCCTGGATGCAGCATGCCTCCATGAATATTCCGGACAAGGCAAGGCTTTTTTCGGAAGTCGCCAGGGTGTTAAAACCCAACGGTGTACTTGCTCTCTATGAAATCCTCTCCGCCTCCCGCCCTATTCTTCATTTTCCCGTTCCCTTTGCCTCCGATGCATCCTTAAGTTTTTTGCAAAATGAAACGAAATTCATCAAAGACCTGGAATCAGCGGGTTTCCATACACAAATCTGGGAGGACATTACGGAAAAAACCCGCCGGATCCAGGAAAAAGTCATTCAGGTGGTTAGGCAAAGGGGATTCCCTCCGCTGAATCCAGGCATCCTGCTGGGACCGGATTTCCAATTGATGGCCATAAATTTAATGAAAAATTTGAAGGAAAAACGAATTAAAATCATTCAGGCCATTCTGCGCCTTTCTCCCTGATCCGAACAGGCCGGAACAAATCATTTAAGAAAAATCGAACTTTTCCTCTCTTTTAAAGGATGGGCATACGGAAAATGCCCCCCCGTTCCGATATCAAGGGGACAGGACCAAAGGCCATTATTGATTCAACCCATAATTTATTGATTTTACGATTCAAACATAATAGATATATAATTTTACGCTCACACGTTATGTATATGACAGACGTTGAAGGAAATCCCTTCAGCGTTTGACATATCATATTGAATAGTGATGATATTTTTTTATTATGATGTCTTACATAAAAAAATCGGTGCCGATAATTGTGTTTCTGCTCTTTGTGACCATCTCGATAACGCTGTGGAAAAATGAAAATGCGCATAGAAGAGAACTTCTTCAAAAAAGTACTGCAACTTCTTCGGAGCAGATGCGAATCCGTATTGAAGGCCTGATGAATGCCCGTTTCGCTGCCCTCAAATTATTGGCCCAAAGATGGGTTGAAAGAACCCCGCCCGACTTCAGCAAAAATCGATTCATGGGGTTTGCGGATGATCTTTACATGCATTTCCAGGGATTCACCGGGATCAATTGGATCGATCCCCAGGGGGTTGTCCGGTGGGTTTTTCCCATGGACAGCACCAACCAAAAGGCCGTCAACCGGAATATCTTCAGGCATCCGGATCCGGGGTTTCGGGACAGTTTTTCCCTGGCCATGAAAAGCCGACGGAACAGGGTCTCTCCGTGTACAGATCTCTTTCAGGGTGGAATGGGGTTTGAAGTATTTTATCCCCTGGTCCATGATAAAAATATTCAAGGTGTTCTAAGCGGGGTGTTCATGGTCGACCGGATTATGGATATCTGTCTGGGCCCCGATATTTCCGGCTCCTTTTATTTAAACCTTTATGAAAACGGCCGTCTTATTTATTCAAACGAATCGGAACACATTAAAAATTTAGAAAGAAATGAGCTGACGGTTACCAGAGAGATTCAATTTACCGGAAAAACCTGGCAACTGGAAATCACACCGAATTCCGCCCTTTTGTCATCCCTGAAAAGACATGCACTTCCCATCCTGATTTTCGGATTAATCACCTCACTGGGTTTTTCCCTGCTTCTTTTCTTTCTGATCAAACGGATGGAAATGTACGGCCAGGCAAGGGATTTGGCCCTCCATGAAGTTAATGAGCGAAAACGTTCTGAAAATGCACTGAAAGAAAACGAAAAAAAACTGCAAGAATTACTGGATGAGCTGGTCCGGAAAAGCTCGGAACTTGAAGCATTTGTGTACACGGTATCCCATGACTTAAAATCACCGATCGTTACCATTGAAGGATTCATCAGCGCCCTCCGCGAAGATTTCGGAGACCGGATCTCCCATGAGGGAGATAAATACCTGGACTATATCAGCGATGCCCTTAAAAAGATGGAGCATTTAATCCAGGATCTGCTGGAGCTTTCCCGCATCGGACGCACAGAGGGGAAAAAGGAAGATTTCCCTTTTGGCGATCTCCTGGAGGAGGTGATCACGGGGCTTCAACCCCGTATTGCTGAAAAATCGATCCAAGTTAATATCACGGGAGATCTGCCGTTGGTTTATGGAGAAAAAAAGCGACTGGGGCAAGTTATGGAAAACCTTTTGTCCAATTCGATAAAATATATGGGCAGGAATAACACGTCTCCCCGAATTGACATAGGTATCACACAGCAACAAGGACACCCGGTCTTTTTTGTCCGGGATAACGGCATTGGCATTCCGAAACATTATCATGAAAAAATTTTTCAGGTTTTTCAGCGGCTGCCCGCTGCAAAAAAATTAGGCGGAGGAACGGGTGTCGGACTTGCAATCGTCAAGCGGATCATCGAACAGCATGGCGGAAAAATTTGGCTGGAATCCAATCCCTTGAAAGGAACCACCTTTTTCTTCAAACTGAAAGCCAGGACGGAGTATACGGATGATATTTGATCCGTCGAATATATTGATCGTGGAAGATGAAGAGGCGCACGCCGAGCTGACAAAACATGCGACCCGGAAGACAAATCGAATTGACAGTATCGACAACAAACCACCTGTGCTGGATTAACCTATTGTATTATGGCAAAATCTTAAGGACGGCATTCCCATGGACGTGCTAAGACTCATTATCATCGAAGATGACGATTCGCATTTTGTTCTCATGCGACGCGCCATTTTAAAAGAACTGCCCACCGCATCGGTTCATCATTTCCAGGAACCCAAATCCTGTTTGAAGCGCTTAAATGAAATCATGCCGGACGTTATCATCACGGATTATCTGATGCCGGGAATGAACGGCATCGAATTTCTGGAATATTTGAATAGCGAAAATCTTAATATACCCATTATCATGACAACGGCCCATGGGGATGAATATACCGCCGTGCAGGCCATGAAATTCGGGGCCAGGGATTACCTGGTTAAATCCGGCGACTTTTTTTCCTTGCTGCCGATGGTTATTAAAAAAGTGTCCCGGGAAAAGGCTCTTCGTCAATCCCTGCAGCAATCTGAAGAACAAATCCGACAACTCTCCCGGCAATTGCTGGAAGCCCAGGAAAGAGAGCGGAGGATGCTCTCCCTGGAACTCCATGATCGTGTTGCCCAGGATCTCTCATTGCTGAAAATTTCCTGCGATACGCTTTTCGACGATATTCCGGAAGCCTCCATTGAAATTAAAAACAGGGTTTCGGAATTATCAAAAATTCTGCACAGGATTATCATTACCGTTCGGGATATGTCCTATGAATTAACACCCCCCGGCCTGAAGGAATTCGGGTTTTCCCAAACGGTTAATTCCTTTTGTGAAGACTTTTCAAAAAGAACCGGATTAACCGTCAACTTCTCTTGTACGGCCGTGGATCAGTTACCACTGGATTATGACATGCGGATCAATCTCTACCGCCTGATCCAGGAAGGACTGAACAATATAAAAAAACATGCACAGGCCCGTACCGGGTTCGTCACCGTGGTTGCCGCCCATCCGAACCTTATTCTCCGGATAGAAGATGACGGCATTGGATTTGATGTTCAACAGCGGGCCGGTCAGTTATCCAATGAGAAACGAATGGGTCTTCGGAGTATGAATGAACGGGTCGGCCTCCTTGGGGGTACGATGAAGATCCAGTCCCAACCGATGAAGGGCACAAAAATATTCATAAAAATCCCCATCCCGGAAAAAAAGGATAACAAACCATCCATCACAAAAATTGATCCCGAGAGAAGGTTTTGAAACCGCTTCTAATCAAACAACAACTGCTTCTTAATCCCGAGTTTTTTCATCTTTGAGTACAGGGTATTGGGATGGACGTTTAAAAACTCGGCAGCGCCGCCCTTGCCATGAATGACACCCGAGGTTTTCTTCAGTGCACGGATGATATGCCGACGCTCATTCTCTTCCAGAGACACGATTTGGATTTTCGTCTTTTCCTCAATATCCGCTTTTTTCAGCTCCGGCATTTTAAATCGCGATCCGGAACTCAATATGGCACCCCTTTCGATCACATTTTCCAGTTCCCGCACATTTCCCGGCCAGTTATAAGTGACCAGTTTTTTCATATCCGTTTCAGATATTCTCATGTCCGGTCTTTTCAGTTTTTTTTCATAGATTTTGAGGAAGTAATACGCAAGCAGAGGGATATCCTCTTTTCTCTCTCTCAGGGGCGGAACATGAATGGGAAAAACATTCAGCCGGTAGTACAGATCTTCCCTGAACCTATTACCGTTTACATCATTGAGCAAATCCCGATTTGTCGCCGCTATCAGGCGGAAGTCGGAATGAATCGTCTTTCTTCCCCCCAGGCGCTCGAATTCCTTGCTCTGCAATACCCTTAACAGACGGACCTGAACATCCATTGAAATTTCACCGATTTCGTCAAGAAAGATGGTGCCTTTATTGGCCAGTTCGAATCTTCCGATACGCTGTTGGATTGCACCGGTAAAGGCCCCTTTTTCATGTCCGAACAATTCGCTGGCAATCAACGTTTCGGGAAATGCACTGCAATTGACGCGGATAAACGGTTTATCTTTCCGTCTGCTCCGGCGATGTATCGCCCTGGCCACCAGTTCCTTGCCCACACCGGTTTCACCTGAAATAAGGATATTGGAATCCGTGTCGGCGACCTGTATGACCTTTGAAATCACCTCTTTGACGGCCAGACTTTCCCCGACGATTTCCTCGAAATGATGAACTTCAATTTGCTGTTCTTCATAATACTGATTTTCCTGTCTGAGCGTTTCATTGAGAGAACGAATTTCTTCATAGGCCCTGGCATTGTCCATGGCAATGGCGGCCTGAGCCGCAAAATAGGAAAGAATTTCAAGATCCGTTTCCTTGAACCGGCTGTTGAAAAACCGGTTGTCATGGTACAGCACCCCCACGACGTTACCACGGATTTTCATGGGAACGCAGATACAATTCCGGATGGCATGTCGCCGACGGGCATCGGTATCACCTGTCGGATCACGGTTCAGAATCAGCCCTTTCTCCGTGGTAAATGTTTTGGTGATCATCTTCATGGATTCCCTAAAACCCGGATGCCTGACATCGCCTTCATTTAAATTGGTTGCCGCCCGAAGAACCGGTCTGGAAGGAGATATTTCCTTTTCCAAAAGAAATATGGCGCCGCGTTCAGCACCGGTAATGCGATTGGCTGTTGAAATAATATGCCGCGCCAATTCCCTGTTATCCCGGATCATCACCAGTTCCTGCCCGAGCTTTATCATTTCTTTAAAAAGGTTTTTTTCGTCGCGCCGGTTCCTGCATAAAAATCGCAAATCTTCGGGAATCAAATAATCCCCGTAAATTTCAACATCCGTCGCAATCTTTGCAATAGCTCTTCTTGCCTTCTTTTCATTTCCGATCAGAAGATATTCTCTTGCAAGCTCAACCCGGGTTTTCGCAAGCTGCGTTCTGTAACCGGCTTCGGTTAGCCACTTGACCGACAACATCAGGGATTTGATAATGTTTTCATGGGGTCGCCCTTCCTGACGGAGAAAAAGTGCCTGGTAACGGTACGCCGTCCCCCTGTTTCGAATGTCCCGGCTGACGATGGCACGCCGAATTTCCTTGTCAAAGGAAAAATCTGCAAGGCAGGTCGTCCCGTCCTGCTGCATGCGCCAGTAAAGTTCGAGAAGATTAAAAAGCTGGTAGGTTTCAAAATTGATTTCTTTGCACAATTGCAGGCATGCTGTCAGGCTGTCCGCTGCTTTTTTCACCTCGCCCTTCCGGATGTAGGCAACCGCCATGGCATCAAGGCACAAGACCAATGTTATATAATGGGGAGCGGTAGCAGCCTTTTCCCGTGCTTCGACCAAATATTCCAGTGCCTTATCCATCTGATTGACTTCAAGCAGCATCCATCCGATGGCAAGGGACAGCGTGCTTTCCACGTAAAGGTCCCCTTTGTTCTTATTATCGTTGTATAACGCATCCAGCATTCCCATGCCCTGGGTTAAGTCCCCCGTGTAACCGTAAGCGCATCCGGTAACAAACGCGGCATGAATCGATGTTCTCGTTTTGGGGTATTTTGCCACCTCTGGCGCGATTTCTTCATAATTTTGGACCACCTCCCTGAATCTGCCCTGGTAGAAAAGAAAAAGAGAGGTAAACGCGTTGGCCGACTGCCTCAGCAAGGGATCATTCAAATTCTTGGCAATGGTCCATCCCCGATTGAAATGACGAAACGCACTTTTAAAATTAAACAGCATCCAGTCCGTCATGGCCAAATGCATTTCCAGCATCGCCAAGAGTACATGGTTATCGCGCTTTTGTGCCCTTGTGATGGCCTCATTCAATGCCGATGTGACGGATCTGAGATCGGGCTCGGCATCGGAAACCCGCGAATATCCCATGGCAGCGTCGAAAACAAGCCGGTCCGCTTCTTCGCTCTTGTTTTTATTCAGATCCTTGATGACCTTCCGGTAGCACTGGATGGCTTTTTTATGATGATTGTTTCTGCGATAGTGATCGCCGGCTTTTAACAGCCACCGGCATCCGTCCATATTATTTTCCGCTTTCAACAGATGATTTGTCATGGTCTCCATGACATCGGCTTCTTCAACCGATTCTTTTAAGAAGATATCCACCAGGCGTTTTTTTAAACGCTTTTTTTCATCCGTCGCCAGCATGGATTGAAATGCAATTCGTTTTCCATTGTCCTTGAAGATGTACCGGGCAACCCCTTCTTTCATCAAAATCCCCTGGTCAACCCCCTGCTCGACGGACAACAGGATCTTTTCAACCCTTGCACCTGTCAATTCAAGAAGCCAGTCAATGGAAATCCACCCTTCAAAAAGCGCGGCAACTGCCAGGATATAATCTGAATTTTTAATATTGAGGGTCGCATGGTCTGGCATGGCTGACTCCGGAAATAAGAACAGCGTTACAAGAAATTTGTCGGCGATCGCCGTCAGTTTTTCCGGCATTATTAACCACTGAATATCGTCATGTCAACATTATAAAGTGGCCTTTATCATCTCCAGCTTAATCCGGGATCGCTATAACGTATTGTTTTTAAATCTGTTCTTACCATTTATTCATAATGGCACACTGCTTGCAGATGATAATTTATGCAGATTCACGGACCGGTAAAATTACATGCCGGCCCGGTTCATGCGCGGTTTTCTGCGTGTCCGGGCAAATAACGCAACAACATCAGAAACGGTTTCAAAACCTCTTCCAGGAAAACGAAAGAATGCTTCATATTGAAGATAAAAGTCTTAAAAAGGGATTTACGGATCTGAAGGTTGACGGAATTCTGAATGCTTCGTCTCTGCCGACATTAAGAAAAATCATTGAAAAAAAACTGTCGGACAAAAAAAAAGTCCGCCTTCAACTGTCCGGCATCATTCACTGTGACCGAAATGGAATACATTTTCTCAGGCAATATCAGGATAAGGTCGTCCTGGACGGCATGTCCGAATTCCTGAGGATGGAAATGCGAACAAAAATCGGTGACCCGGACAAAAAAAGATCAGACGGGAATGAAACCCGGCTGCGGCCGGACCCGCGGAAAGCGAGGAAAAAATGAGAAGTGACATACATTTTAACAAGGACCATGAGCTTGTAAGAAAATCCGTCAGAGATTTTGTGAATAAGGAAATCAACCCTTATGTGGATGAATGGGAAGAAGCCGGAATCGTTCCCCTCAAGAAACTGTTTAAAAAGATGGGGGATCTCGGTTTTCTCGGCATCCGCTACGATCCGAAGTACGGTGGTCAGGGACTGGATTACTGGTATGAAACGGTTTTTCTGGAAGAACTGGGACACATTCGTGCTGCAGGTCTTTGGATCGCGATATCCGTTCAGACCAACATGGCCACCCCGGCCATAGATGAGTTCGGAAGTGAATATTTAAAGGATAAATACCTCCGGGGCGCCATCTCCGGAGAACTGGTCGGTGCAATCGCCGTGACGGAACCGTGCGCGGGTTCGGATGTGGCGGCACTTCAGAGTAGGGCCAAAAAAGAAGGGGATTACTACATCCTCAATGGTTCAAAGATCTTCATCACCAATGGCACACAGGCTGATTTTTATACCTTGTTGGCCCGAACCAGCGATGCCCCCGGCGCTCATTCCTTCAGCCTTTTCGTCGTTCCCGGGGATTTGCCGGGTATTCAGATCAGCCGCAAGCTGGAAAAATTGGGGGTCTGGTGCAGTGATACAGCGGAAATTTTTTTTGACAACGTAAAAATTCCAGCGGAGAACCTTATCGGCGAGGAAGGGGAAGGCTTTATCTACCAGATGAAACAATTCCAGCATGAGCGGTTTTCCCTGCTGCCACCTACCTACATCTCCGCTTACAACATTATCGACATGACGGTTGCTTACCTTAAAGAACGGGTGGTGTTCGGCCGACCGCTGATCAAAAAACAGGCGCTGCAGCATCAACTGGTTGATTGGCTGACCGAAATCGAGTGCCTGCGGCAGCTCACCTATGCAATCGTTCGTATCAAAATGGCCGGCCTGGATGCCACCAAACAGATCTCGATGGGCAAGCTGTATGCCGGCCGGATTTTCAGCAAAATCGTAGCCGGATGTCTCAGGATGCACGGCGGGATGGGATTCATGAAGGAAATGCTCATATCAAGGTACTACAGGGACTCCATCGGCCTGAGTATCGGCGGCGGTGCAGATGAGGTCATGAGGGATGTGATTGCAAAATTGGAAGGCTTTTAAAAGACAAAAAGTGAGGAGGTTATGAGTTTGGGTTATGGGTGAATGGTGAAGAACTAAAAATCTGCTGCAAGTACCGGTTACGGATCACTGATAATGTAAAAGGAGGTTCCCAAAATGGGCCAATGGATGGATGGATATTTGAAAAAACTGGAAAAAGTTCGTCAGGAAGGCCTGGAAGGCGGTGGAGAAAAACGTATCCAGGTCCAACATGACCTGGGAAAACTGACGGCCCGGGAGCGGATCGATCTGCTGGCTGATCCGGGTTCCTTTGAAGAACTCGGAACCCTGGTTCGGGAGAACACTCTCCACGGCCAGGAAGGCGGCGACCTCCCCAGTCCGGGAGACGGGGTCGTCATGGGACTTGCCCGGATAAACAACCGCCAGGTCATGATCTATGCAACGGACTTCACGGTGATGTCCGGCGCCATCGGAGACCAGGGGGCCTGGAAGATGGCCGAACTGGTGAAGATGGCCGGCCAAGAGCAGGTGCCCATCATCGGCATCTGGGATTCGGCCGGCTCACGTATCGGTATAAAGGACGGTTCCATCGGCCAGCACGGACTGGCGCGGCTGGTACAAAACTACTGCCACTATTCCGGTGTCATTCCCCGGATATCTCTGGTATTAGGCCCCTGCACAGGGCCTTGGGCCCAGGTGCCGGTACTGTCCGACTTTCTCATTATGAACGAAAATACCGGCTTTCTGTGGTGGGGTGGTGATAAACAGACGGAAGATGCCGGCGGTTCCGACTTTCACATGGTAAAATCCGGGCAGTGCCACCTGATCGCCGAAAGCGACGAAGATGCCATTGATAAAGTCAAATCACTCCTGCAGTTTATTCCTCAGAATTGCTGGGAAAAACCAGCCGCCATAGCACCCACGGATGATCCCCGGCGGTATGAAGAGTCCCTCATCGACGTCATGCCCGACGATGTCAAATTCACTTACGACATTCACGACATCATTACCCTGATTGCGGATAACGGTGAGTTCTTCGAACTCCAGGAAGATTATGCCCCAAACATGTTTACGGGATTCGCCCGCTTCAACGGAATGGTCGCAGGCATCGCGGCCAGCAACCCGGAGGAACTCAGCGGCATCATGGAGCCGGATTCCTCTGACAAGTATGACCGGTTCATCATGTTTTTGGATGCGTTTAATATTCCTCTGATCACCATGTCCGACACAACGGCGTTTCCCCCGGGAGACCGGTGGGAACGCATGGGTGTTATCCGGCACGGTGCCAAGAATCTCCATGGTTACTCCCACCTGACCTGCCCCAAAGTAACCATTGTTTTGCGCCGATCCTACGGCGGTTCGAATATTGTCATGGGGTGCAGCGGCATGGGACCGGATTTTCTCTATGGATGGCCCACCGCCGAATTCGCCCCTACCGGACCGGAAATGATGGTCAACGCCGTGTTTCACAAAGAACTGGCAAAGGCCAGGGAAGACGGTAATTTCGAGGAAATGTACAATTTCCTGGTGGGTAAGATAAGGGACATGTACAGCGTCATGACATTGGGCAAATCCTATACAGACTGGTATACCGTGCACGAGGTCATCGATCCCAGGGAAACCCGTTTGCGAATCATCAACGCCCTGCATGCCTCGGCCAACAAACATGAAGAAGTACCGGACAAGCGAAGGTATATTAAACCTGCATAAGCACCAGGCATATTCCATGTTGCATTCAGGATGATGCCACGACGGCAAGGGGAAAGCGACACAGGTGTACATTACGGTAAATCGGGGAGCCGACGACACATCCGCCGCAGGTAGCGACTGAATGCAGATTTTGAAACCAGGAGACAAATCATGGGAAACAAAATGCAAGAAGCCATACAAAAATACAGGGATATTCAGGCAAAAAACCTTCTGGGCGGCGGCCAGAAACATATCGACCGTCAGCACGGCCGGGGGAAACTCACCGCACGGGAACGGGTGGACATCCTGCTGGATCCCGGCAGCTTCAGGGAAATCGGTTCCTGCGTGGGGGCTACATCTGTCCGTGTTGACGGACGCCGGGTGGACGCGCCCTGCGACGGCGCCGTCGTGGGAACGGGAAAGGTTAATGGACGGCCGATCATGCTCTATGCACCGGATTTCACCGTCCTGGGGGGATCCACCGGTCATCAGCATCTGTTAAAATTCGTTCACGGTCTTAAACAGGCGGCAAGGTGGGGCATCCCCGTAGTCAACCTGCTGGACTCATCAGGAGGCCGCCTGGGCTACCAGGATGTTCACTATGCCGGTGTTGACTGGATGTTTCGGCTGGAATCCCTTTATTCCGGTCTTATTCCCCAAATCACCGTTCTCATGGGGCCCTGCATCGCCGGCGGGGCGTATCTGCCCACCTTGTGCGATTTTCTGTTCATGAGCCGGGTTTCAGCAAACCTGTGGATCGCCGGACCCCGCCAAGGTGAAACCGCCACCAAGGAAAAAATCGATCGCGAGATCGGAAGTGCGGACTATCACATGGAGATAAGCGGTACCTGCGATTATGTGGGAAAAGACGATGAAGACGCCATTCTCAAATGCCGGGAACTGTTAAGATACCTGCCGCAAAACTGCCGGGAAAAGCCGCCCGATTGGGAGACAACGGATGATTTGAACCGGGAGACGCCTGAACTCGAAAAAATGGTTCCGGATGACTTTAACCGCACGTACGACATGCATGACGTTATCCGCAGCATCGTTGATGACGGGGACTTCCTGGAGATAAAGGATAAATACGCCCGGCAGCTCATTACCTGCTTTGCCCGTTTCAACGGTAAAGTTGTGGGTATCGTCGCGAACAATCCCGGGTATCCGGGAAGCATTCTTGAAATAAACCCCTGCGACAAGTATTACCGTTTTCTCCAGACACTGGACGCCTATAACATTCCCCTGGTCAACCTGGTGGACACCCCGCCTGTGGTGCCGGGCGAATCCCAGGAAACAGTAGGCCTTATTCGCCATATCGGAAAAATCACCGAAGTCTATGCCACGGCAACGGTTCCGAAAATCGGTATCGTTCTCCGCGAGGCCTATGCAGATGCCGGCAGCCTGATCATGGGCGGTCAAAAAGGCCTTGGCGCGGATTACACCTTTGCCTGGCCTATTGGCCGATTTGGTGTAGAAGCTTCAACCGTTGATTATCGGCAGGTCTACGGACGGGGCATCGAGGATAACGCCTATGAGAAATACCTGTATCGGTCCCGGGAGAAAGTGGATGTGTTTGATGCTGCCTACAGCAGTTCGGCCCAGGTGGTTGATGAAATTATTGAGCCAAAGGATACGCGGAAAAGGATCATCGAGGCCCTCGACATTACCCGGAACAAGCAGGAAAAACTGCCGGCCCGGGCCAAGATGCATGGGGCAGGTCCGACATAACAAAAATTTGGGGAGAAAAAATCAATGAATACTCAAAAAGAAGGCAAAAAAATCGAAGTTCGTGCGCCCATGGCCGGTGTGTTTTATCGCAAACCCGCTCCGGATCAGCCGCCATATGTGGAAGTGGGTGATACGGTAAAGAAAAAACAGGTTCTGGCCCTGCTGGAAACCATGAAAGTATTCCAGAAAATCAAGTCGCCGGTCAAAGGACAAATAATTGAAATTGTGGCTGAAAGCGAACAGCCCGTAAAAGACGGTGATCTCATGTTCATCATTCAAGCCGGGTGATCCAAAGGAGACGGTATGTTTTCGAAAATTATGGTGGCAAACCGTGGTGAAATAGCCCTCCGGGTGATTCGCGCACTCAAAGAACTGGGGATAAAAAGCATTGCCGTATTTTCAGAAGCGGATGAATCATCACTGCATGTAAAATCAGCAGATGAAAGCATCTGTATCGGCCCTCCCCCTTCCGCCAAAAGTTATCTCCATATGGAAACCATTCTGGATGCCGCCGAAAATACCGGGGCCGAGGCCATTCACCCGGGATACGGATACCTGGCGGAAAACCCCGATTTTGCAACGGCATGCGAGGAACGGGGAATGGTTTTCATCGGCCCTTCCGCCGAAACCATGCGCCTGGCCGGAGACAAGATCACGGCCAAACAAATCATGATCAACGCGGGTGTTCCGGTAATTCCCAGCAGCCCGGGGGGCGTATCCGGAATCGAAGATGCCGTCCGGATCGCTTCGGACATCGGTTACCCGGTGATGGTGAAGGCATCGGGCGGGGGCGGGGGCCGTGGAATACGGATCTGCCGGGATGAGGCTGAACTCATGGAAGATTTCATGGTGGCCAAATCCGAAGCCCAGGCCGCATTCGGCAACAATGAGGTCTTTATTGAAAAATACCTGGTTTGTCCCCGGCATATTGAATTCCAGGTGCTGGCCGATCAATACGGCAATGTCGTCCACTTGGGTGAACGGGAGTGCAGTGTCCAGCGCCGGTATCAAAAACTCATCGAAGAAGCACCGTCGCCCTACCTGTCGCAAGGCATGCGCGATGTCATGGGTGAAGCAGCCGTTAAGGCGGCCAAGGCGGTGAAATACCGCAACGCCGGAACCGTTGAATTTCTGGTGGACCGTGAGGGCAGGTTTTATTTCATCGAGATCAATGCCCGGATTCAGGTGGAACACCCGGTTACCGAAATCGTTGCCGGAGTCGATCTGGTCAAAGCCCAGATTCGACTGGCTGCCGAAGAAAAACTGGAAAATCTCGTCAACGGATTAAGACCGCGGGGATGGGCCATTGAATGCCGCATCAATGCCGAGGATCCGGAGCGGGGGTTTTTTCCGGTGCCTGGAAAGGTCGACATTTTCCAACCGCCGGGAGGACCCGGGATTCGCCTGGATTCCCATCTCTACCACGGGTATGAACTGCCGATATACTATGATTCCCTGGTGGCGAAACTGATTGCATACGGTTCCAACCGTGCCGAAGCCATCGCCGTCATGCGACGGGCCCTGGGTGAATTTCGCCTGGATCCCCTCAAAACGACCATTCCGCTTTATTGCAAGATTATGGATGATCCGGATTTCCAGGCAGGTGACATTCATACGGACTATATTAAAAAATTTGTCCGGGATGGAGATGAGGACGACGAGGACGATGAAGATTAAAAGGAGGAGAATCCATGAACGCGAAAGATCTTTTGTACCGGCTGGACGGAAATACGGCCTGGATCACAATTAACCGTAAGGAAAAACGCAATTCCATCAGCAGCAATGTGGTAACGCTCTTCTTTGAATACCTGGATCAGGCGGAAAATGATCCTTCGGTCAGGGCCGTCTGCATTACCGGCGCCGGCGACAAAGCGTTCTGCTCCGGTGCAGACCTGGGCAATATGGCGGCCGAAGACGTTTCAGAAAACAGCCCCGCCCGAAACTACGCGCAATTGATGAAACGGGTTGCAAGCTTCCCCAAGCCCACTGTGGCCAGGGTAAACGGCTACTGCCTGGCCGGCGGCACCGGATTCATGCTGGCGTGCGACATCGTTATTGCCAAAGAGGAAGCCGAATTCGGGACTCCGGAGGTCAATGTGGGCCTGTGGCCCATGATGATCGGCGCACTGATATTCAGAAACGCCATGAAGAAAAAGGCTATGGAGATGGTGCTTTTGGGACAGAAATTAAGCGCAAAAGAAGCGGAAAACATGGGGATGGTGACGCGTGTCGTCCCGTCCGAAAAACTTGATGAAGAGGTCAACAGAATTTTGAGCATCCTGTCTGAAAAAAGCCCTGTCGGCATGCGGCTGGGAAAGGAAGCCTTCTATGCCATGGATACGATGAATTTTGAAGAAGCCCTGGATTATTTAAGCGGCAAGCTGGTGGAAGTCGCCTCAACCGAGGACGCGAAAGAAGGACTCACCGCTTTTCTGGAGAAGCGAAAACCGCAATTTAAGGGAAAATAAAAACACCAGGTGAACAGGCTGCAGCCGAAACAACCTGATGATTGAGGAGAACCCCATGGAAAATAACCAGCACCCTAAAAAAGAAAAATTGATCATCGCCAACTGCAGCGGTTTTTTCGGAGATCGGTTTACCGCTGCAAAAGAGATGGTGGAGGGAGGACCCATAGACGTTCTGGTTGGAGATTACCTGGCGGAACTGACCATGGCCATTCTTTTCAAACAAACGCTCAGGGATCCTGACAAGGGATATGCCTACACCTTCTTAAAACAAATGGAAGAGATCATGGGACAATGCCTGGATAAAAAGATCCGCGTGGTTTCAAACGCCGGAGGATTGAATCCCAGGGGCTTGGCCATGGAACTGGAAAAAACGGCTGAAAAGCTGGGGTTGCACCCCAAAATCGCCTATATCGAAGGCGACAACCTCATACCGCGTCTGGCCGAACTCCAGGAACAGGGGGAGACATTCACCCATCTGGACACGGGGATAACCCTTAAAGCGGCAAAGGCCCAGCCCATCACCGCAAATGCCTATTTCGGCGGATGGGGAATCGCAAAGGCCCTTGAAGAAGGTGCCGACATCGTTGTAGGCGGGCGGATCGCCGATGCGGCCGTTGTCATGGGCCCTTCCGCGTGGTATTTCGGCTGGCAGAAAACCGACTGGGACCGGCTGGCCGGTGCGGCGGTTGCCGGTCATATCATTGAATGCAGCGGACAGGCCACCGGCGGGAATTATTCATTTGTCGATGAAATTCCTTCCTATCATAATGTCGGTTTTCCCATTGCCGAAATGCATGAAGACGGGTCTTTTGTCATTACCAAGCATCCCGGGACCGGCGGGCTGGTGTCCGTGGGCACGGTAACCGCCCAGCTTCTCTACGAAGTGCGGGAGCCCCGATACCTCACACCGGATGTTGCAGCGCGGTTCGACACCATCCAAATCTCCCAGCAGGGGCCGGATCGCGTTGAAGTAAAAGGCGTATTCGGCGAACCCCCTCCGAAAACGACCAAGGTCTGCATCAACAACCACGGCGGGTACAGCAACTCGTTTACCGTTCTCCTGGCCGGACTGGACATTGATAAAAAGGCCCGGATTGTGGAAGACACGCTTTTTGAAAGCATCGGCGGAAAAGAAATTTTCCGGAAAGCAGAGGTTCAACTGATTCGCTCGGACAAGGAAAATCCGTCCACAAATGAAGAAGCCTTTGCCTATCTGCGTCTGTCCGTCATGGATCCCGATCCCAAGAAAGTGGCCTTGTTTTCATCAAAGCTCATCGAGCTGGCCCTTTGCAATATCCCCGGATTTGCAGGCACTTCGCCCCCTGCCAAGGGAAGACCGGTGATTCAGCACTGGCCGGCCCTGGTGTCCATGGCCAGAGTAAAGCAAAAGATCGTCATCGGGGCCAAAGAATTCACAATTGACCCGGTTGACACCAAACCACTGCCTGCACCACCCGAACCGGCTGTGGTTGAAATTCCACCCGTTCCATCCGGACCCACGGTTATCGCTCCATTGGGCCGTGTTTATGCTACACGCTCCGGCGATAAAGGGGGGAACGCCAATCTCGGCATTTGGGGAAAAACTCCGGAGTCCTATGCTTTCCTAAAAGAATTTCTAACCATCGAAAAGTTGAAGGAACTCCTGGCGGATGTGGCTGAATATGATATCGAACGGTATGAAATGCCCAATCTTTTTGCACTGAATTTCTACATAAAGGGCATCCTGGGCGACGGGGTATCAGCATCATTGCGCATGGATCCACAGGCCAAAACCCTGGGGGAATATCTACGGGTGAAAAATGTTGAAATACCGGAATCGTTGCTGAATTAACAAATCGGGTTGTTTTTGTATCAACCCGATTAATGGATAACTATCGCTGAACATGAACACCCCCCCTTCACCCCCGGAAGGAGTTATGGGGAGGGTGAATTATCCTTAAACCATTTTACTTCAGGTATTTTGGAAAAAACGAAGCAGACAAACAATTTCAAACATCTTCGATCGGAAATCAAGGAAATTAACCACCGATAGGGCTCATATACGTTCTCCGGACTTCGGTCCCATCGTGGCGGGTCCTGCAAAGCACTGGGCCTTCTCCATCCAGTCCCTGGCCACGTCGCCGGTGACTTCAAGCCGGGTGTCGTCCAAATGTCGCCGCTGGGTCACAACCAGGCAGAAATCCTCGGCCGGCCCGGTGATCTTGTCATCAACCCCTTCCGGACCCCATGTCCATAAATCACCGGACGGCGCGGTCAGTTCCACCAGTACCTGTTTTTGGGGAACTTCCATGCCCCGATTGATGTAGCTCCATCCGAACGTCTTGACACCAAGATGGGCGATGTGGCGCAGGCGATCCGTGTTCGTCCGTTTTAATCTCAGTGCGTCAAAAATGTCCTGGCCGTGGGCCCAGGTCTCCATCAGCCGGGCCGTAGCACTGGACAACGCGCTCATGGGCGGGCCGTACCAGACCAGTCGGTCTTTAGGGCTGACTCCTGCATACGCCTTAAGCATTTTCTCCCGCTCCTGTCGCCACCATTCCAGCAATTCGGAAATCGACAGATCCTTACCCAGGTCGTTAAGCATCCGCATGAACCCGTCCATATCTGCCATGATCTCCTCCAAATGCCGCTTAAAAGCCTCGGGATCCACGACTGAAAGGGCCACACGTCCATCGAAATAAGCTATGTGGCATACCTGGTCTTTGATGTTCCATCCCGGTGACGGGGTCATGGTCATCCATTGTTTCTCATCCAGATCAAGCAAAACCGCCTCAAGGGCCTCATGCTCGGCTTTCAAATCGCTGCAAATCTGTTTCATCAAAAAGTCTCCTTATATAATTACTCGTCACGCCCCACGCATCACTCATAACCCGTAACCTCCCCCCCCTATCAATATTCTTCCATCCCGGCAATAACCTGGCACATTACCTCGGTCAAACAGAGTAACCGGAACGGTTGAGCCGGAGGGGAGATTTTAAACCTGCTTCTAACAATTTTAAATATTCTCCCGTTCCCATGCCTGAGCGTGGGAACGGAAGTTTTTTTCTCTTTCAGACCCGGTCTCCCCACGACAGCCCTTACCCAAACAGCCTTTTCGCCTCCTCCCGTAAAAAGTCCCGGTGGTCCGGATGGGCGATATTAATGAGTTCCTCGGCCCGTTCACGGTGTGTCTTGTCCAGAAGACGCGCCACACCGTATTCGGACACGATGGTATCGGCGAACTGGCGGGGAATCGTGACAAGGGCGCCCTCGTCAAGCTGGGGAACGATGGTGGAAACCCCGCCCATGGCGGTTGACGGCAACAGCGAGATGGCCCGCCCGCCCTTTGAAAGACAGGCTCCGATGTGAAGCTCGGTCTGGCCGCCCTGTCCGTTGATCATGCGGTTTCCGAATTGGGACTCCGAATTGATCTGCCCGGTCAGATCGATCTGAAGGCAGTTGTTGACGCTGATCATGTTGTCATGCTTTGCCGTGGTAATGATGTTGGCCACATAATCGGAGTCGTACAACTCGAAAGCCGGGTTATTGTGGGCGAACTCGATATCCTCGGCATCACATCCGGCCAGGGTGGAAAATACCGCTTTTCCGGGATGCAGCGTCTTGTATTTGCCGTTGATGATTCCCCGTTTCACCAGATCGGCAATTCCGGGGGCTCCCATCTCCGTATGGATGCCCAGGTCGTTTCGGTCGTCAAACACGCCCAGTTTTACCATAAAAACACTGGGACGCCCTACCCCCACCTGTATGGTGTGCCCGTCGCGAATCAGCCCTTTTAAGTTTTTGGCAATACCGATGGCCGCTTCAGACGGCTCGTCCAGGCCGAAATGCGGAGCCATGAAATCACCGGCTGCTTCGAGTCCCATGGCCATGCCCACCTCCAGGATGAGCCGCATCACCCGGGGCTCGTTCAACCTGAATTTTGAGAGTACCTCCTCCTTCGACTTTTTGTGAAACATCTTGAAAATGTCTGCCCATTCTTCTTCGCTAAGGTCGGGTTGTGACTCCGGCTCCACAAAATAATCGATCTCTGATACGTGGATATAATTCGTCCCATAGGTCCGGATCGCATTTTGGTGGATTTCACCCACCACGCACCTGGCCCGTTTTGCATAGCTTCGCTTGTTCCACATGGTGGCCCCGAAGCTGCAAAAGCCGTTCTCATCAGGAGGGGATACCGGTGTGAACAATATAAAATCCTTGAGTTTTGCGCTTGCCTTCCGTCCTTCGTCAATGCCCTTGTACCGAAGGGAAAACAGGTCGGGCAGGTAGGTGATCCGGTTCTCATCCATGGCCGGCCGTAACCTTGAACCGATAAACAGCTCGGCCACAATGTTAAACGAGTCTTTCATGTGGGGTTCTGCCCAGCCGGGATCGATGGAAGATGCGGAGATCTGGACAGTAACATTTTTCAATTCGGGACCTCGGGCGGCAAGGGCTTCCATGAGAATGGCCGGCTGATCAGGCAATGGTGTGACCACGTAGTCGCCGGATTTAACGACCCGGACCGCTTCCTCCGGTGTAACCAGCTTTCGTTTAAAATCCGCTTCCCAGTCCTGCCTGTAATGTAATTTCTCTATGGTGGAACGCATTTTTCCTCCTTTCTTCATTCAAGGGTCATGCATATACTTATCGTCTCTAATTCCCGAAATGTATTTAACGTGGGATTTAAAAGAATCCTGATATGAATCAAGCTCAAAAAAAATTACCTTGACATTTATTTTGAATTCAATCTAGAATTTAATCCAATTGGGTCTCAATACCAGTTTGTTTTCTGCAAATCAACTATAACCTTTCTAATTTGGAGCGGTTTTTTTTGCATCTCTGATGATTAAATCAGGCATGTTAAAAACCCGAAATTCGTTTGTCCGGTTGCCAATGCCGGCATTTTAGAAACCAATAATATCCGGGGGATTTTTATGACAGATATAGATTTATACCAGCAACTGGCTGAAAGCATCGGCTTTGGTCAATCAAAAATGGTTCCCAAAATGTTCGCCATGATTGCAGATGAAGACGAAGCAAAATTTGTTCTCGCGGCTGCACCACCGGCAACGGTGGAAGAAATCGCAAAACGCGCAGGCCTTTCCCCTGAAAAGGCCGAAAAAATGGTGGGCACTTTATTTAAAAAGGGGTTGATTTTCAAATCCAAAAAACCCGGTCCCCAGCAATATTACAAACTCCGTAACTTTGTTCAGTTCCATGACGGCACCGTTCTGACACCGGGTGTTTCACAGGAATACCTGGCTATGTGGAAGGAGTTTGAGGAAAAAGAAATGCCCGCGTATCATGAAATGATGATAAAAATGGGATCTAAGCCGTTTATGCGGGTTGTGCCGGTCAATGTGGCTGTGGAGGCCAAGCCGCAAATTCTGGCCATGGACGATGTCACCAAAATGATCGATAATGCAAAGGTAATCGCCGTCACCAACTGTTCCTGCCGGACCATACACCCACGACCGGATGTCCCCTTAGAAGTCTGTATGCAGATTGACAAGGCCGCCACATACGCTATAGATCGGGGCACCGGTAGAGAACTGACAAAGCAGGAAGCCCTGGATGTGTTGAAAATGTGCGAAGAAAAAGGACTGGTACACACGGCCGCCAACACCCGGGGGCTGGGCACCATGATCTGCAATTGCGACAGCGAGGCCTGCGGCAACTGGCCCGATAAAAAACATGCCAAAAGTTTTACCGCACCCAGCCGTTTTATTGCGGTGGTGGATACCGAAGCCTGCTCATCCTGTGAAACCTGCATCGACAGGTGTTTTTTCGACGCCATCGGTATGGAGGGTCCGGATGACACGGCAGCAGTCGATGATGAAAAATGCATGGGCTGCGGACTGTGTGAGGTTACCTGTCCGGAGGACGCAATCCAGATGAAAGAAATAAGACCGGTGGCGCATGTCCCGGCGGACTGACAACCTGCCGGTTAAAAATCGAGTGGAGGGCGACGTGATGCATCATATGACTTCCAGGGAAAGGGTTCTTGCTGTTTACCAGGGAACCGATCCGGACAGAATCCCCATCGATATCCAGGGTTTGCTGGTGGCAAGGGAAAAGCTGGGGTATTCCGCCCCTGAAATGGCCGCCGATCCTGAAAAACTCGGGGATGTCCTTATCTCATCATGGGAAATGATACGCCCCGATATCATCACCTTTGGTGTGCTCAGCCTTTACATGGCCATGGCGGCGGGAAATGAATGCGATCTTGACGAACAAGGTACGCTTTTTTCAAAAAAATATGCCCTGGAAGAAAAAGCGGCATTAGCAAAAATGACCATCCCTGATCCGGACCGGGATTTTCCCCTGCCCGATCTCCTGGCGGTATGCCGCCGGGTGGGAACGGCCCTTGGTTCGGATGCAGCGGTAAGGGGCGTTGTCAGCCTGCCGTGGACTGTTGCCGTCCAAATGAGGGGAATGGAAAAGCTCATCTTCGATACGGTGGACGACCCGGCATTCGTCCATGACGCAATGCGCTTTTGCACCGATTATACGAAGATTGTCGGAACGGCCGTATTAAACGCCATGGGAGACAACACCATCGGTTTATACGCCACAGACCCTTCAGCCGGCTGCAGTGTCATCTCCCCAAAGCTTTATGCCGAATTTGTAAAGCCCTATCATGAAGAAATCGTGGATTTTTTTCATAAATCGCATACGTCGGTTACATTTCACATATGCGGTTATCTCGATCCCATTATGGAACAGGTGGTGTCAACCGGCATAGACGGCATCAGCATTGACGAGCAATCCTCTCTTGAAAAAATGCTGGCGGTATCACAAAATAAAACCGTGGTAATCGGCAACGTGTCCCCTGCCCTGTTTGCAAACGGAACGGAAAAAGAGATCGAGGACGCCGTGATAAAATGCCTAAAAACCGCGGTAAACAGCAAAAATTATATACTGGGGTCGGGATGTGCCGTCCCGCCCCAGACGACCTTGAATAACCTTAAAGCGTTCATGGCGGCTGCTGAAAAATACGGGGCATAGATCACTGGTTTGCGATCATTTCACAGCCTTCCCCGAAAGTGACCAACGTTAAGGCTACACATGCCGTGAAGTAACCCGGTGCCTCGGTATCGTAAGCTCGAATGTTACTTGGTGGGTGCGACTTTACCACCAAGACCAGGAGGATATCGGCGAACACGGTGTGACCCTGAGAAATCTGGAAGCCGAGAACCGTCGGTTGGACGACAGGCAAACGGACAAAGACTCAACTGGTTTTACATACCTTAGTTCTAACACCAATCGCCTTTCCGTTTTCCACCAATATCTTCTGCACTGGTGAAGCCATCCTCAGTGTTACGTTGTATCGTCGCATTTTCCGCCACAAGCTATGGGCCAGTCGATGGGAACCGCCCAAACACAATCTCCAGTTGTCAATTTTTCCCAACATAAGAAGAATTCTGTCTTGTCTTCGACCTTCCAGATACTAAGCGCTTTTGTGATATCATTCACGTCAATGGGTGGCGCATACATCTGGACATGCCGTAAAACCCCAGAAATCTTCCTGTCTATATCATTTAATTTTAATTATTTATTGCATTATGATTGATTTAATGATAGATAAACAGGTGTTTAATTTTTTTATATTAAATATATCATTGACATTTTATGAATTATATTTTTTAATTGTTCCCGCTTGCGTGATTTAAACCATTTTAGACTGGAGCCGGATTTTTTGTGCGGCCCTTTTATAAATTTCGCAAAAATTTGTGCATGCCACCATTTTCGAATTTTTCACAACTTGTCAGGCAATCATATCCCAATGTTTCGATACAGCTTTGAAATCCGAAATTTTTCGGCCGGAAATAGCAGAACAGAGAATTGAACTTTCAAATTCCAAGGAGACCATCACAGAATGTTCGAAATCAGAAGCAAAAAATTCTTGGTTGCAATTGTGATGCTGTCTGTCGGATTGTTTTTTAGGATTACCGGACTTTTCAGTTAGCTGCGGAACCCCAACCTGGAGACGTCATTGATTCCGGCAATATCGATCAATACAAGGATTATTTTCCACCCTTTGTGCAGCGATTCATCAAGGATGGCTGGGGGTTTGAAACGCCGGTGGTTATCAAGGTCAAAGCGGCAGGGCCCGTACCTTTTACACAAGCCTTTTTAGAAGCATCGAAAAAAAACATGAAGACCACCAGCAAAAGAAAAGGCGGAAGCGTCAGCATATCCGACGATTGTAATCACTGCTGATATGATGTTCGGCACGTATTTACGCAAAAGCCGATAAATCTTTGTTTAAAAAACAATGTCTGACGTGCTTATAATCCACATGTTTCGGAAATTTAATCTTTAAAACGATAAGGAGTCAAAAAAAATGAAGCTACTGAGAAACAGAATCCACCTTGTTTTAGTTTTGGTCTTAACCATCGGATTGTTGCCGGGTATCCCGGGCTTTTCATTCGGAGCCGAACCCAAAGCCGGAGACGTCATTGATTCCAGCAACATTGACCAATACAAAGATTATTTCCCGATGTTTATGCAACGATACATCCAGGACGGCTGGGGATTTGCAAAGCCCGTGGTCATCAAGGTCAAAGCGCCGGAACCCGTACCCTTAACAAAAGCCTACATGGAAGCCTCAAAAGAAAATATGAAGACCTGTAAGCTGACATCAGATGGCCTGCTGGAGGGTTTCAGTGGTGTGGGAATGCCGTTTTTAGAACCCAAAGAGCCGGATATGGCCTTGAAATGCATGTGGAACCAATTTTACAAACCTTATCCCGATGACTGGTTGATCCCCACATCATATCTATCCATCCAAAAAAGAAAAGGAAGCAACCGCGTCACCATTTCAGACAACACCTATGAACAGTTAATGTTTACCGGCCGTACCATGAAAGAACCCATACCGGAACTGGACAACCCCAAACAACTGTACTATGCCAATAAATTGAATTCCATGACCCCGCCCAATAAAGACATGACCACCCTGACCTGGCGGTACAAGGACCCCCTGAAGTATGATGATATGTGGACCTATGTCCCCACCCTGAGGCGTACCCTGAGAATGGTATCATCGGAGAGAGCCAATCCCATTCGGGGAAGCCCCTATACCTGGGACGATATTTTCGGATTTGACGGGAAAATTCCCCTTTTTACCTACAAAATGGTGGGCGAGCAAACCGTACTGGTTTTGAACAGCCAGAAAATAGTAGCAGAAGAGGTGGACCGGAAAAACTATCCCTTTCATCCCGTTACCCATTACAACGAGGAATTCGAAACAGCAGACTGTTGGATTATCGATATCACGCCCAAAGATCCGCGATACCCTCAGTCTCGAAAAACTGCATGGATCGATAAGACAAGGTATTGGGTCTTGTATGCCCAGATGTATGACAAAAATGGCAATTTCTGGAAGGGATTCTGGAATTCCTCCCAGACCAGGCCGCTGAAAACGCTTTACGGAGAAGAATCATACAGCATCCAGGCCGGAAGCGGTATATCGGATTTTAAAACCAGTTTCTGGGTCATTACGATTACCGGCGTATTGCAGATGAACATGGGCGCTGATCCGGCATTATTTCAACCGGGAGCGATTGGTACATTCTAAAATATTCTAAAAATACCTCTTAAGGGCAGTATCGACTTATGCCCGTGTCATTTCATTTTACCCCGGGAACCCCCGATCACGCCATCCGGGTTCCCGGGGTATTTTTATTTCGTTATTATCATTTATGTTTTTATTGAGACAGAAAATGTGTCTTAATAAAAACATTTTCATTGACTTCCTTTTCCTCGCCGGTTATCTTGCCCATTACAATCAAGCTTGGCCGTAAATATTCCCGAAACGCTTTTCCGTATTTCCCGTTCTCACGCGCCGGGTTGGAAAAAAACGAATATTAAATCTGATTTCGCTTTCAAGGTAACCGTATGGACGCCCCATTGCCGAATCTGTCCACTGAACAATGGATGTTCTTGTCTGTTTTGGACGCCTTTGACGGACCAATTCCCATTGATGTGGCCGGGACCCTTGCACCCCTCCTGCCCGGTCCTCTTTTTGACCTGCTGGATAAATGCAAAAAGCACGGCATTATCAGAAAAATTGATGACCGCCATTTCTGCCTGTCGAATATGTTGCCAAAAGCGGTCCGTCAAAGGTTGACCGCCATCAACACCGCCAGGTATTTAAAAGGACTTTGCGACCAGGTTTATGAAAAAAACATGGATCATAACATTGGAGACGTTGAACTGCTGAATCTGCTCAACAAGGCGGGACGTATTCAAACAGCATGTGAAACGGAAATCCGCCTGGCCCATCGCGCCTATGACGACGGCGATCTGGAACGCAGCAGAAAACTCCTCTCCAGTGCCGTGGCCAGGCTTCATGAAAACCGCCACACGGACGATTTGAATGAAACGTTCATAACCGCAACCCTGGACTTGAGCAATGTCTGTTTTGCCATGGGACAGGGTTTTAAAGACACTGAACCGTATTTAATCACCGCTGAAAAAATTGCCCAACAATCGGGAAACCTGCGGCTTCACGCCATGATCAATCTCCACCTCGGACGCCTGTTTTATTTTTCAGACCGCCGTAAAGAGGCGTTGGCATCCCTGTCACACGGCATAAACCATATTGAAGAGCTGGGAGATGACGATATCCTGGCCCAATCTGCCGTATTCATTGGGATTTTTTATTTTATCAAGGGCCTTTTCAAAGATGCGGTCAAGTATTTTGATAAAGCCGAGCAGGTCTATGAATCCGACAAGAAAGGAATCCTGATTAATCCCACGACACCCTTGTTCCTGGGATATTGCGCGTCTTACCTCGGCCAGTTTCACAGGGCCATCGGCAGCCTGGATTTTAACTGGCGGCTTGCCGTGGAACGCTCGGATTATGCCCTGTCTTCCAGCATCCGGGCGGTCCTGGGAACCATCCTGGTACTCTTAAAAAAAGATCGTGAGGCATCGGCTCACCTGCATCACGCCATAAACGAAGCTGCTGGATGTGATAATGCATTCGGGCTTTATTTTGCACTTGGCGGCGTTGCCTTGCAGCATTTCATGGCCGGACGGTCTGATGAAGCAGTCAAGTACCTGAAGCTGTCCACAAAGGAAGGGCGCCGGGCGGGTCTTGTTCGCCAGTTCGCATCTCCCTGGTTTCTGGAAATGTTTTGCGAATTGCACCGCATGGGCTATCAATCCTTTTCCGAAATCGAATTTCCAGACGCGTTAAACAACATATTAAACGGTGTCAACATCCATCTTAGGGGTGTTGCCCTGAGGCTTAAAGCAAAGATGGATCTGGCGGGCAATACCCCCGATATAAACGCTGCTTTATCTGATTTAAATGAAAGCAGACATCTTCTCGAACAATCCGGAGACCCCATTCAATTGGCCAAGACGGTTCTGGAAATCGCCGGAATCGAAATGAGACAGGGGAAAAGGGGGGAGGCCCGCCGATTGACTTACCATGCAAGGAAGCTCATGGGGGGGTATGTGGAAGAATTTTTTCCCCCTGAATTCAACCACCTCATAGGGTCTGATGCAGAGGCATCCCGCTCGGGCGTCAGTCAGGAAAACTTCCTGAAAAAATACATCGAAATGATCGAATCCCTTTATCCCAGCGACAGCCCCCAGGAGATCTTTGCCAATGTATTGATCGCCACCAGCCGCATGTTTGAAGCCGAAAGAAGCGGGCTGTTCTGGTTTCCATCGGGAAAATATACCACAAGACCCGAATTAAGGGCTTCAGTAAATCTTACAAAAAATAAAGTCCGGGAAAAAGGATTTGAAGAAAATTTAAGCTTTGTTCTAAGGGCATTCAAAACGAATCAACACCAGATGGGACGGCCCCATGCGGTTAGTGGAACAAATAGTGGTCAATCCGTCAGATCGGTCCTGTGCATCCCCATCGAGGTGAACAACCAGGTGACCGGTGTGTATTACTATGACAACTCATATCTGGATGATGCATTCGATTTTTTGGATCCGGTTACCATGAAACAAATGGCCAACCACACCAACCTGGTTATTGAACGGAGGCTGAATTTTCTGAAAATCATGGAAGAAAGAGACTTCCTGGCATCCGAGAAATCCATCCGACTTGAAAGCGAAAGCGATCGGATTCTTTATCGATCCGGTATCATGAAAAGGGTTCTGGACCAGGCCGACCAGGTATCCCGTACGGAATCCACCATTGTTATTTTGGGTGAAACCGGGACGGGAAAGGAACTTCTCGCCAAACGGATTCACCGGCACAGCGGGCGTTCGGACGGGCCGTTCATCGTGGTGGATTCCACGACAATACCTGAAAATCTCGTGGAAAGCGAACTTTTCGGTCATGAGAAAGGGGCCTTCACCGGTGCTGACAAACGAAAAATCGGTCGTATTGAACTGGCGCACAGGGGAACGCTTTTCCTGGATGAAATCGGCGAGCTGCCCCTGCCGGCGCAGTCAAAACTCCTGAGAACGCTGCAGGAAAAAGAGTTCAGCCGGGTCGGGGGAACACGTACCCTGAAATCGGACTTTCGTCTGATTGCCGCCACCAACAGGGACCTGTCGGCGGAAGTGGAAAAGGGCCGTTTCCGCAAGGATCTTTATTTTCGGCTCAATGTCATACCCATTCAGCTCCCGCCGTTACGTGAACGGATTGACGACATTATCGTTCTGGCCGACCACTTTCTCGAACATTACGCCAGAAGATACCAGCGCAAAGACCTGCTTATAACGCCTGGACTTGAAAAGATACTGGTCAATTACAAATGGCCGGGGAACGTCAGGGAATTGAAAAACGTCATCGAACGGGCCGTGTTGCTGTCCAGGAACGATTTTCTGGAATTAAATCTTCCAATGGATCATCCCCATCAGGCGGATCATCCGTTTGCCGACACCCCGTCTCTGGATGAACTTCAGCGCCGCTACATCGCTTATATTCTTCGCAAAACCAATGGAAAAATAAGCGGACCAAACGGCGCCGCCGACCTTCTGGGCATGAAGCGGACCAGCCTTTACTCCCGCATGAGAACTCTGGGCATGCGAAATTCCGGAAATTCTTAACCCCTTACAGGGTTAAAAAAAAAATCCCTTTTTCCTGGCGATCATCGCCCGCATCATGTCCCCGGCATTTTCCGCATGATCGGCGATGGAGCCGATGAGTTCCGCAAGTCGGACAAGATGGAAGGTCCCGATGGGATCATCTTCCATGGCAAATATTTTCTTTTTAAGATCAGCCTCCAGCCTGTCGGCTTCGTGCTCTCTTTTTCTCAAATTATGAATGATGTCTTTAACAATGACCCTCTGTTTGTCCGAATAGCTCTCAAAATACGTCTTGGCCTCGGCCACCATACGGCTTAAATCCTCAATGGGCTCAATCACCGAATCCACCAGCAGGAAGAAATCCTTTTCAAGTTCCCTGGGAATTCCCGGCGTCATTCGGTAGGAAATCCAGTCCAATGTTTTTTCAACGGAATCCAGAACCTTGTCCTGTTCCTTTAAATACAAAAACAACTGGAACTTCGAAACCGGCAGTCTGGAATTCACCGGCAGGTGCCCCCGGATCCGCCGTTTTATGGCATCTGCCTGGCTTTCCAGGCTGTCCACCTCGGTAAGATACTCTTCAAACACCTTGCACCTTTCCGCGGCGTAGCATTCAATGGCCTGCTGGAAGGCCCAGACGCACTCCTTCACCTTTTCGGCATGTTCCTGCAGTTCATTAAAAGGTGATGTTATAAATATCGACCTGAATGGATTTCTCATCAAAATCTCCTTTATTTTTTTTCAGGGGACAAGCCACTGGTATCCCTGTCTTTAAAAGAATCCCTGAATATCTCAAGCAGGTCTACCGTATACTCGGCAATTTCCGAACTGCCCTCCATAATTCCATAAAACAAAATACTCAGACGGGTTTTGGAAATCCCACCCTGTATACGCTTGATCTGGTTTATATCAAACTGGTTGATTAATGTTTGCAATTTATTGAATTGGTTGTTGATATAATCATAATCGACTTTTTTCCGGTTTAAAAGCATAATGGACGTGTTCCACAGCAATCGTGTGATGTTTGTCTTAACCTGTCTGAGCTCCTCTTTTTGATCGTCGTTAAAGCCTGAATGGCAATTATCAAAATGCTCCTGGACCCTTAACACAATATCCCTGTGACTTTCGGAAATCGCCTGGACAGCCCTTATGGAATGGGAATATTTCTGGGTAGCGGACACATCTTCCTTATGAAGAAGAAAAAGCGTATCAAAAATATTTCCGACAATCACATTAGACCATTTTTCAATCCTTTCGGCGGCGGCCCGTGCATCTTTCAATCTTTGGCGATTTTCCAAAAATGCCGCTTCGATACATAACCCCAGTGTATCGCTGATTTGCTTTAAGAATAATCCTGTCTGCTCGAATGTGATTTTTATGGCCTCATCCGCACCTGACGTATTTTTAATCGCAAGGGACTCAATGGAACTGCTTTCAGCCTCCTTTTTATAATGATATCGGTATGTTCTTACGATAAGAACAGTGGCGAGAAAAGACAGTCCCAAAATCGCGGGCAGTTTTAAAAAGTAAAGGACAAAGGCAAATACAAGGGCTCCGGTGAAAGCCATAAATGCCGTAAAAAACCACCCGCCGATAACCGTAAGAACACCTGTAACCCTGTAGACGGCACTTTCCCTTCCCCATGACTGGTCGGCGAGCGAGGATCCCATGGCCACCATAAAGGTAACATAGGTTGTCGACAACGGCAGTTTCATGGAGGTGGCAAATGAAACAACCGCGCTTGCCACCATCAGATTAACCGATGCTCTCAACATGTCGAAAGACGGGGCATCTCCTTCATTTTCCAGCTTAAAATTACAGGAGTTCCGATCCATCCTGTGTTCGATTTTTCGTTTAACCGCCATGGGAAGGATCCGGTTGCTGAGACTGTAGGCGCCATAAGCAATACGGACAATTATCCGTGAGAGCGTCGATGAACCGAATCTCTCTGCGCCTTCCTCCTGCCTGGCAAGGCTCAATTCGGTCTGGGTAACGGTTTTGGCTTTTTTTGACACCCACAAGGTCAGCACCATGATAATTCCGGCAGTAAGCAGAATTACGGTATTGGACTGAACCGGCCGTTGCAGGGCATCCATGGTTGCACTTAACGGATCGCCCGTTAAATGGGCGGAGCGATAGGCACTGTATCCTGCAAGCGGCACACCGATAAAGTTTACAAGATCATTGGCGGCAAAGGCCATTGCCAATGCAAAAGTGCCGATCAATATGATGGGCTTTAATATATTGATATTGGTAAACGAACTCAGAAACTGGAAAATGACGGCAAAAAAAATAAAGTTGCCGGCAAGTATGGTCCCGGCATGGGTATCGATCCACACAATGGTATCCGGGTCTAAAAAAGAAGTGCCCTTGGCACCTTTTATCAAAATAAAATAGGTAATCATCGCCAGGGTAAGCCCGCCCCAGATGCCTCCGTATCGCTTTAAGCGATGTTCATAGTCAAAAGTAAACACGAGACGCGAAACAAACTGGATGATGATCCCACAAATAAATGCAATCACCACTGAAAACAAAATCCCCATGATAATGGTCAGCGCCTTTGCCGTGTTAATGTAGTTGAGCATTTCTTCGAGATCAAGACCGGCGGAATATACCTTTACGACGGATATGGCAACAGATGCCCCCAGTAATGCAAAAACGATGGATACAGTGGTCGAGGTCGGAAGACCGAAAGTATTAAAAAAGTCCAAAAGAATGACGTTCGTCAGAATAACCGCCAGAAAAATCATCATCAACTCCGGCATGATGAAAAATTGCGGATTAAATATGCCCTTTCTGGCGACTTCCATCATACCGCTGGAAAAAGTAACCCCCGCCATCATGCCGAGGCTCGCCACAATAAAAATAATATATCGAGGGGCCACTCTGGAACCGATGGAAGAGTTTAAAAAGTTAACCGCATCGTTGCTTACACCAACGATGAGATTAAAAACCGTCAACGCCACCAGCACAATAATAGAAAACAGATAAATATCCATTAATAACAACCTTAAGGAATTAACAACCCGTTGGCCTTATTGTTTCAATCAAGGGCGTAGAATTCTGAAGCGATAAAATAAAATTTCCGGGCCTATCAATTTTGCATATCCGATTACCACACTAATTTTCCTGATTCAACCCTAATCAACCCAATTTACCGTCAGGGGGAATAATATAAAAAAGGACCGGCCGTATCCGGCCGGTCCCTCTGATCATCAATCCCCACGGGGAAAAATGCTTATCCTTCATCAATCTCAGGCCCTGTCCCGCCTTGCCGGTACCACGTTACCGGACGAAATTCACGGGGTACCATGCCTTCCTGCCTGAATTTCGGCCAACCCAGCACCAGGGACGAAATAATCTGCCACGGCGGCTTAATGCCGAGCTTTTCTTCGACAAAATTGGGGACCATGTGAAGAACGGCCACGAAACCCACCCAGCAAGCCTTGATTCCCAGGGAATTGGCCACCAGGTTCATATTCTGGCCGCAAATGCCCACGTTGATCTGGGGGCTGCCGATGGAACGGGTGTCTCCGGCAATGAGAATGACCGCGGGGGCGTCCAGCAGGGGCGGCCCGTATTTCCTGGAGATGGCACCCATACCGCCCCTTGCGAGCCGGGGGTCATACATGCCCGGACTTGCCGGGTCCACCATGCCGGCAAGATGCTGCACGGTATCATCATTATTATACATTCCCCAGACACCATTGACCACGCCCCATACGGCCTCGTCGATTTCCTTCATCAGGTTCTTATCCGTGATTACGACAAATTTCCACGGCTGGCAGTTCCCGGCGCTGGGCGCGAACCGTCCGGCTTCGAGAACCCGGCGGATATATGTCTCGGGAACCTCTTTATCCTTGAAGTTTCTGACGCTGCGACGCTCAAGAACGGCCTTTTCAACGGCGTTCCACTGGTCGGGATTTCCGTCCGCATCCCTTGGGGGTATGGGCATTTTTGACGGCAACGGATGGGGATCCGTAGCCCAGAATCCCCCATCCACATGGTATGCCGTCACAATTGAGATGGCTTCCACCGGGCAGGCCACCATGCAGTTATAGCAACTGAAGCATTCATATTCCTCTTTCAGCCTCGGGAATTCATCCTCCCCCATTTCCCAGGCCCTGAACGGACAGTTCTGGATACAAAGTCCGCAACTGGTGCACAGGTCTTTATCCACCTTCATGATTCCCATATGAACGCCTTCCGGCCTTAAAATCGGCTTTACTTCTTCCCAGGACATTTTTAACCTCGCTTTCCATCGGGATGTATCAGTGTATCCCGGATCGATTTGACCCTGAATTATAGATGTTCAGGGTTGGGGTTTATTCTTTGTTTTTCACCCGAATCATTGAACCTTTTTCTAGAGATCCCATTCATGTCTGAAAAACAGGCGTCTACACTTTCTCCAATATATGAACGGTCATGGATGCTTCTCCGTTTCCAAGAGTGCCTCCCCCGTTTTCCGTCATGGCGATCCGGTGCCTTTTGACCTGTCGCTTACCAGCCTCCCCCCGCAACTGGGTGACCAGTTCATAAATCTGGGCAAGCCCGGACGCACCAATGGGATGCCCGCGGGCGATAAGCCCGCCACTGGGATTGACCGGTGTCTTTCCGTCCAGGGCAGTAGCGCCGCTTTCCGCATAGACACCACCCTCCCCTTCCGGACAAAATCCCAATGCCTCCATCTGTATCAATTCACCAAACGCCGTGGCATCATGGACTTCCAGCACATCAATATCTTCAGGTCCCAGTCCCGCCTTTTCATAGGCTTCTTTTGATGCCCGCCGGGAAATATCATTCATCCCCGTCCGGGTTCCGGATTTGAGAACAGATGCCCGGATTTTGACCGCCCGAGCAGCCCCGTATTTCTTTAAAAAATTTTCGCTGCAGAGTATGGCGGCGGCAGCCCCGTCTCCGATTGGGGCACACATGGAACGGGTCAGCGGATACGCCACCGGCCGGTCTTCCATGACCTGTTCGACGGTCATGGGGAACGTGTATTGGGCCTTGGGGTTAAGCGTCGAATTGTTATGGGATTTTGCCGCGATAACCGCCAGTTGGCGCTGGGTGGACCCGTATTTTTTCATGTGATTCCGGGCTCCTGCCGCATAAAAATCCATAAATACGGAATGACCGCCTTTTTTCTTCTCACCGTCCTGTTCTGTTTGATTCCGCGCCGCTTTGGCCTTGCGCGCCTGTTCTTCCTTCTGCCACTTTTCCATCATGGCCGTAACCTCTTCCACGTCCGTTCCGGCCATGAACCCTTTCATAACCTTGATCCGGTCTTCGTCGTAGAGTTTTTCCACACCAACGGCCAGCGTACAATCATACAAACCGGCCCTTATTGCCGTCCAGGCACCGTGCAGGGCCGTACTGCCGCTGGCACAGGCATTTTCCACATTGGTGATGGCAATCCTGTCCAGGCCGTTTGCCGTCAACGCCACCTGGCCCCGGATGGAATGCTGAAAAGTATACATACCCCAACTGGTATTGGAAAACCAGGCCGCCTCGATGTCGTTTGCGGAAAGACCCGAATCCCTGAATACTTCATCAAGGGCCTCCCCGGTTAACACCTTGATGCCTTTTTCAAGGTATTTGCCGAACTTGATCATGCCGACACCGATAATATAAACATTTTCACTCATGGTTCATTCTCCTTGTTTTTTCCGGATCCGTTCCGGCATCGTTACGTCAGATCTTCTGCTCCGCCGATCGCCAAAACACTGTTATCACCGTCCTCGACCATGGAAGCCCGGGCGTCTCTGAACATTTTCTCCACCACATATTCCTTGGCAAGGCCGTTTCCTCCGAACACGGCAATGGCATCATGGGCCACCTCGTACGCCGTTTTTGTTGAAAAAATTTTCGACGCAATGGCGTAATGGAGAGACCCGGTTTCATTTACCGTATTATAAAGGGACACTCGGCGGGACAGTGCCCTGGCCGCTTCGATCTTCATGAACATGTCAAACAGACGAAGTTTGATATTTTGATGCTCGAATATGGGTACGCCGCCCTGGATCCGCTCCTTGGAATATTCAAGGGCTTCGTCAAACGCGGCCTGGGCCAGGCCCACAAATGTCTGTCCCATACCCGTGTTGGCGCCGGTTAGAATCTGGCGCGCCACCATATGCATCACCGATGGATCAGGAACCAACATGTGGCTTTTGGGAATCTTGACTTCATCAAAAAATATTTCACCCTGGTTCAACGCCCGTTGACCGATCTTGTTCAACGGCTTCCCCCTGGTAATGCCAGGCAGGTCAAGGGGGATCACCGCCAAACCGGTCCCCTGCATCCCCCTGGAAGGATCCAGGTTAACGTGCAGGGCCGCATGGGTGGCAATGGTCCCGTTGCTGACCCATGCGGCTTTCTGTCCGTTCACAATATATTCATCCCCTTTTAATACAGCATAAACCTCTGATCCGCACTTGGGGTCATCGAATCGGGGGTCTGTTGCGTTTACCCAGTCCGAGCCATGCTGGGGCTCGGTAATGGCCCAGCAACCAATAAGCTCTCCCTTGGTATCTTCACAATAATCCCGGGCAATCTGCTGCAGAGCCGGTTCCGGCGACATGGACGCCAGGTTATACGGCATGCCGCAGGCACCCAGACTAATGGCCAGGCCGGCATCGCCGTACCCCATCTCATGCGCTACCAGTGCACCAACTTTCGGGTCAATATCCCCGGCCATACCACCCAGTTCTTTGGGCACGCTTGTCAGATGGAGGTTTAACTCCCGGTACTTTCTAAAGACATTCCAAAGCGGTGAATCCTTTGCGATAACATCCGCCGGATCGTGCATCTTGTCCAGTTCGATACCCACCGGGCGCATGACCTCCATTGCAAATTTCCGCACCTCCTTTTGAATGGCCTTTGCCTCATTGCTGAGTTCCATATCCAGTTCCAGATATCCCATAAGACTGCCCTCCTGTTTTTTTGTTGTTATCTGATATAAGAGATTTATCTTAAATATCTATTTCTTCCCGATGTTCTCCATGTTTTTCCGCTTTTCCGGTTCTCTCCTTATCTTTTCAGTTTCAACTCCGGCATCTCCTTTTCCCGGTCCCAGGTCTTTTCGGTTACACCTTTCTTTTTCATCTCCGTCTTGATGATCCGGAACGTTTCCGTGCGTGGAATTTCATCAACAATGTCCACAAACCGGGGAACCATAAAATAGGCCATATTTTCGGCGCAGTGCCGCATGAGATCCTTCAGATCGACGGTTTTACCGGGCTTGGGCTGAACCGCAATCATCACTTCATCCTCACCGAGTTCCGACGGAACACCGAAAGCGGCGCATACAGCCACATCCGGGTATTTTTCAACGATGTTTTCAACTTCAAACGAGGATATATTCTCTCCCCGGCGCCGCATGGAATCCGTTTTCCGATCAGCGAAATAGAGGTTGTTTTCCTTGTCCGCGTAGAAATAATCTCCGGAATAAACCCATCCATTCTTGACCTTTTTTTGAGATGCCTCGGTATTTTTATAATATTCCACGGTATTTCGTTTCGCCTCTTTTTCAGCCAGGGGATTTCGGGTGATCAACTCGCCGATCTCCCCCTGTGGAACCTCATTTCCTTCATCATCCACGAGTTTCCATTCCAGGTTCGGACCGATTTTGCCCACAGAGCCCACGGGAGCATCGCCAAAATTAAAGATCAACACACCGCCGCCGTCCACTGCGCCGTACGCTTCCCAGATTTTCAAGTTGAATCTTTTTTCAAATGCTTTCCACAGATTGGCCGGGCAGGCGGCGGAAATCACCTTGCGGACCGGGTTGTCCGCATCATCCGGTCTTTCCGGTTGTTTCATCAGTATGGGAATCATGGCCCCCAACCCGTTAAACTGGGTTGCACCATAAAAACGGATTCTGTCCCAAAACCGGGAAGCGGAAAATTTCTTGTCAAGACCGAAAGGAATGCCCGCAGCCAGGGCAAATGTGGCGGTGAGCACCAGCGCATTGGCATGAAAAAGGGGCAGGGCTGTATACAAAATATCGTCCGGTTGGGTCAGAATGCGGCTTAACATGATCATCCCGTCCGGACTCCCTATTCCGTTTCTGTTGACTACCCCTTTTGGGAAACCGGTCGTCCCGGATGTATACATCAGGTAAGCAATGGCATCGGGATCCATCTCGTGATCGGGTTCTGCATCGGAAGCGCTGAGCACGTCATTTAAATCGATTGTCCCTTCGGGCAAAGGCTGATCCGTGGTTCGACGGATGAAAACTTTTTCAACAGCCGTAACCGGTTCAGCAAATTCCAAGATTTTCGGATATAAAACATCATCCACGACAAGGTATTTTGCATCCGAATTTTCAATGATGTAGCGTAATCCGTCTTTCCTCAAAGACACGTTGATGGGTACGGAATACAGGCCGACCCTGGGCAGCCCGTAAAACAGATAAAGATACTCCGGGCAGTTTCCCATGAGAAGGGCCACACCATCTCCGGGGCGTCCCCCCTGCGCGGTCATTCCGTTTGCCGCCCGGCGTGTGGCAAGGTTATATTCTTTAAAAGAAACAACCATGTCTTCATGCAGAATATACGGTTTATCCCCCCGGTGTTTCGCCTGGTACTCGATGAGGTCTTTGAAAAATTTAAACTGGGGTGTTTCAGACATTATAAACCTCCTTGACAAATATGATTGAAAACCTTTGAGAAATGAACGTGTAATGGGCATTTGAAATTTTTCAAGGCTTTGATGAACCCGATTTATTATAGCAAATTTTATGCCGAACTCAATATATTTATAACTATTTTATATTATTGTATTTATTTCTTTGTGAGAAAAATGCGGGCCTGGGGGTTGATCTTATTAGAACAAAAAATGACTCAATTGAGACATTACGAAATTAAAATCCCGAAAATACTTGCCTCTGTTTTTTTGATGACCCGGTTAAAAAATACTTGACACGGAACAGACATCCCTTTTATTAGAGAGTGACTAATCACTCCTTCTAATTTTGCTTATGACCAAGACTTTTAACAAGCTGCCTCCTGAAAAACAGGAAGCCATTCTGGATGCTGCGGCATATGTCTTTGCCCGAAAAGGGTATCACCAGGCCAATGTTATTGACATCTGTGAAAAAGCCGGCATCTCAAATGGTGCACTTTACAAATACTTTAAGAATAAAAAGGATTTGTATATAAAGGTTTTTTCATCCCATATCCACCGGCTGGCGGATATCTTTAATCTTTATTATAAAATCATGGAAACAACGGATCCTTCGTTTTTTGATGTAATTGAAGAACTCTTGACACTGATACCGGAATACATCGAACGGGAAAGGGATTACATAAAAATATATCACGATCTGGGATCTGCTTCAATGGATGAATTTACATCCGACCTGTCTCAAAAATTCGAAGACAGCGCCTACAGATTCTGGATCAAACTGGTGGAAAGAGGCAAACGAAAAGGTGAAATCCGAAAGGATATCGATCCGGACGTCGCCGCCTACATGATGGATAACCACTTTACCATTTTCAATTTTTCATGTGTATCCGAGCATTACGCCAAGCGGTTTAATGTCTTTTTCAGGTATAAAGACATCACGATGGAGGAAAAAATTTCACTGATGAAGCGCTCCTTAACGCAACTGCTCACATAATTTTTTCCTGATTGGAGAGTGGTTAATCACTCTATAAATAATGTCCATCCTCAAAACAGCGAGCTGTTCCTGCAGTTTCAAAATCGCTCAGGCCTTGCTCTGAACCAAAAACCACCGTTTCCGGATGGATAATTTTTAATGTTTCACTTGACCTGATCTGTGCTGAAAACTGTCTATTACCATTGAAGGATCATTTAAAAAACATCTCCCCCTTATAACAACCAAAAAGGAGGTTCATCATGGAACTTTATCGTCAGACCAATTCGCGATCTCTGTATGAACGCGCCAAAAAGGTTATTCCCGGTTGCCCGGTCTGTCCCGACGGCGGTATGTACGGACACTACAGCACATCCGTATGGGCGCGCGGAAACCCCATCTATTTTTCCCGGTCGGAGGGTTCACGATTCTGGGATGTGGATGGAAATGAGTACATCGATTACATGTGCGCCTATGGTCCCATGATTCTGGGGTATAATCACCCTGTAGTGGATGCAGCGGCCATGGCGCAATACAAAAAAGGAAATACCGTATCCCTGGCCTCTCCGGTAATGATCGAGCTTGCCGAACTTTTGGTCGATATGGTCTCCATTGCGGACTGGGCCTTTTTCTCCAAAAACGGCGCCGACCCGACAAACCTATCCGTTATGGTGGCCCGGGCTGCAACCGGCCGGGAAAAAATCATTGCCATTGACGGCGGATATCACGGCACCACACCATGGATGCAGGATCCCGGAAGCGGCGGTACCCTGGAAGAAGAAAGAGCCAACGTGATCCGGATTCCATGGAACGATTATGAAAGATTCGAGGCGGTTGTAAACGAATATGACAACCAGGTCGCCGGATTTATCTCGACCCCTTATCATCACCCGGTCATCTTTGACAATGAGATGCCGGCCCAGGGGTACTGGCAGAAAATCGAGGCCCTGTGCAGAAAAAAAGGAATCGTTTTGATCGTGGATGATGTAAGGGCCGGATTCCGGGCCGACCTGGCCGGTTCCAATGAGTATTTCGGTTTCAAACCCGATCTCATCTGCTTTGGAAAAGCCCTTGGCAACGGCTACCCCATATCCGCCCTGGTGGGAACGGATGCATTGCGCGAGGCCATAACCGGCGTTTTTTACACCGGCACCCAGTTCTTTAACGCTGCGCCCATGGCAGCATCAGTGGCCACCTTAAAGGAATTGAAGAAAATCGACGGCGCAAAAAAAATGCTGAAAACCGGGGAAAAACTGGCAGACGGCCTGATCGATATTGCCAAAGGCCACGGCTTTGACTTGCGGGTTTCGGGTTTGCCATCCATGCCCTATTTTCGAATCACGAACCAGGATCCGCCTGTCCTGACCGAAGGGTTTGAAGCGCTCCACAAGGGGCTCCATGCGGACTGGATTTCAGAATGTGTCCAACGGGGCGCCTACCTTGTGGATTATCATAATCACTTTATTTCCACCGCCCACACGGACGATGACCTTCAAAAAACATTCGATATCGCCGATGATGCGTTCAAGGCGGTTAAGAAGATACACGGAAATAAATTTTAATCCCCGGGACCTGCATAAAAAATTGACGGAAACGCTGCTTATAAATGCAGCAAAGACTTTTTTGATGCGCACAACACGTTGTGTCATGGAGTACCGGTCACCCCGACCCGTATCCGGAGTGTTTGGATGTCAGCTCCACGAGATTGATGAAGGCCGAGTGACCCGCAAAAGAAAGATTTAAACCATGAAAAAAACAGGAGATACTATGAAAAAGCCCCCATACCCCGTTGACAGTTAAGTCAAGAGGCC
>CAYLRU010000012.1:0-67228 GCA_964386565.1 uncultured Desulfobacteraceae bacterium
CCCCCCGGGGGGTTAAGGGGCATTGTATCAAATTGCCGTTAAACCGTATTCTGTTTAATTTTTTTGGAAAAGACCAAACAGATACCAAAAAAACAGTATGGACCGTTGGTCTATAGGTATTATTACCGGTGGTGCCCTGGCTTTGTGGATTTGGACGTTTAAAAGGCTTTAAGCATCATGGGAAGGGCCACGAAGGTTCCCAGAGAGCTGCCCAGGTTGGTAAAAACCACGACCAGCAATATTTTGGTGATCTTGTTTTGCCAGAATCCCTTTAGTGTCAAAATATCATTGGAAAGGTTCTCAAAATCTTTAACCTTCGGCTTTCGGGTAAATGCCTCCACCAGTCCGGCCACCCATCCTGCTGCAATCAGGGGGTTTAAAGAGGTAAGGGGTGCGGCCAGAACCGACGAAAGAATGGTCAGGGGATGGGCCAAGGCCGTTACAGCGCCGATTCCGGCCAGGATGCCGTTTGCCGCAAACCACCAGGCCAGCATATCTGTCCCGGCCTTGGCGCCGCCGAAAAAAAATCCCGATATGATCAGTATGGCAATGCACACGGGCAGAAGCCATTTAAAACACGGGAAAAGCCGCCCCCTGGGCGGCACGGATTGAAGGTCCTGGATATCCCGGACCTGGTCCCATTTTTCCTTTATGCCGGGAACATGTCCGGCACCCACAACGGCGACGATTTTCCGGCCCGGCGCATTTCTTATCTTATGCACAAGATAGGCATCCCGTTCGTCAATAAGAATTTCCCGAAGCTCCGGCAAGGCCTTTCCCACTTCGGACAAAAGGGTTTCAAGCACATCTTCCTGCTTCATTTTTTCGATGTCTTCCGCTTCAATATCTTCAACATTTCCCAGAGAAAGGAGCATCTGAAAGAGTATCTTGATCCTGGTCCAGAACCCCATGGCCCGCCAGGCCCTTGACAGGGTGACGCGGATGTCCCGGTCTGCAAGGTGAATCTCGGCACCCACGGATTCGCCGGTTTCTATGGCACGGATCATTTCTTCGCCCGGCTGGATATCGAGTTTGGCGGCGATTCGTTTCTGGAACGAGGCCATGATCAAATTCGAGAGAAGCAGAAATGCTTTTTTGTCTTTAATGACCTGGATAATATCGGTTTCCTGCCATTTGTCCTTTTGCCGGATGGACTGATACCGGGATTCGCAAAGTTCAACGCATACCGTATCCGGTTTTTCGGAGGTAATAACATCTACGGCCTGGTCCGCGCTCTCCCTGGATACATGAGCCGTTCCCAGAATGATAATCTCTTTGTCATTCGCCTGAAGGCGATGTATCATGTTGGTATTGCCTAAGCTCGTCATAAGGGTTATAACCGTTTATCGTGAGTTTGCATCAAAATAAAGAAAATTACCGTACGGTTCAAAAATAAAAAAAACTATTATATTTGATCTGTTATTGCAACATGAAATGCATATCGATAAATTCCGGAGGAAGATGTTTTGGAAGATCCCACCCGTCATATTTTAAGCGACCATATGGTTACTGAAAAACCGTATTACCTGGCATCAAACAACGAAATAACGCTTTTTGAAACCGCCTATGACGCCAAAATCCCGGTGATGCTCAAAGGTCCCACCGGGTGCGGGAAAACCCGGTTCGTCGAATTCATGGCCCATCGCTTGAACCGACCCCTGATCACCATTTCATGCCATGAAGACCTTTTTGCTTCCGATTTGATCGGCCGCTTTTTGCTCAAGCACGACGAAACCGTGTGGGTGGACGGGCCGTTGACCCTGGCCGTCAGGAACGGGGCCATCTGTTACCTGGATGAAGTTGTGGAAGCCAGAAAGGACACCACGGTGGTCATTCATCCGTTAACCGATAATCGAAGAACGCTGAGCATTGATAAAAAGGGAGAAACCATCAAGGCCCATTCCGACTTCATGATGGTGATCTCCTATAATCCGGGGTACCAGTCGGTACTGAAAGATTTAAAACAGAGTACGCGGCAACGGTTTATGGCCATTGATTTTAATTACCCGGATGAACAAAATGAATCGGAAATCGTTGCAGCGGAAGGCGGCGTGGACATCCAAACCGCAAGACAACTGGTGATGCTGGGACGAAAAATTCGAAACATCCGGGAGCATGGGTTGACTGAAGGTGCGAGCACCCGGCTTTTAATTTACGCGGCCCAACTGATTTTGAGGGGAGTGCCCCACCAGGACGCCTGTCGTACCGGAATCTGTCTCCCCTTAACGGATGACGATCGGCTCCAGGAGACGTTAAATGAATTGATCGAGGATGTGTTCTGAGAAATGGTGCAAAACCTTTTAAACGACCTGTATGTGGCGGATCCGGTTTTTGCCGAACAGGTGGCGGCCAAGCTGACCGCAGACGATGTTTCCGCCCTGTCTCTTCATTTAAAGAAATTTATTGAGGATACTGTTTGGGCCCTGTCCCTGGAAACTGCTTTTGGTCATGCGGTGGCGTTTGGATTTATAGAACTTGTACAATCGGAATGCGGGCATCAGGTTCCCCGCTATCATCAATATGTTCGAAAATTCGGTGAAAAGGGACCGGCCCTGGGTAAGGTTATGGCCGAGAACCTTATGATTGTTTTAAAATTAGACAATGACGATATTTTCGAACAGTTTCTGGGCACCGTTGACATCATGCTTGAAAAAGGGACCTATTCCCTATACGGCCCGTTCAAGGCCCTGGCGGTGATGTGTGCAGAAAAAGACACCAAAAGCATTCGGGCTTATCTAAAGTTGCTGTCCGACACTTTCTCACTGGATCTGACCTACAAGCAATGCCGTCCCTTAACCTACACCCTGCCCAGAGCTGCCTTGAAATTTTCCCCGGGAAAAAGAGCGTTTCAAATCGAGCAGCTCGGCCTGGTGATGAGCGCGGACTTCAGGCTGGCGGACTATTTCCTGGAAGGTCTGGCAAAGGGTCTGAACCTGTTGACCAGCGATGCCCTTGAAGATTTTGTGTCCGTAGGGCTTGCTAAGCTTAAAAAAAGCAGAAAGCTGTGCGCCAAGTTTTTATCCCTGGATTCCATGCTGGGGCTGAGCACTTTTGAAGACCTGCAGGTAGCAGTTCCCCTGTCACAGGTTCGACACTCCCTCGGCCATTACATCAATGCCCGGACAGGGCGTCACGTATCTGTTAAGGGGATGCCGGCAGCCGGATCGGGGGATGACGCCGAAGATGCGCTTTCTTTCTCAGACGGCACATCCATATGGCTGCCCAACGAGATCAGCCGGTTTAATGATAAGCAAAAAAACGCCGATCTTTACAAACACCTGGCAAAGCTGGAGGTGGGATTTTTTGAATTCGGAACATTTGATTTTGACCTGGAAAAACTGGCTTTGCGACTGGATGATGTTAAGGTAAACACCCCGACGCCCGGGTCTTCGTGTTCGGATCTGGAGCAATTCATCAACAGCTTTCCCGATCGTTCCCTGGCAGAAGACCTGTTTACCGTATTTGAACATGGTCGTATCAAAGACCTCATTGCCGTTCGTTACCCGGGCCTTATCCGTAGAGTATTACCCGAATTCCAGGCAGAGGCTGTTCGTATCTCGGCCCGTACAGGAAAACCCGGCCTGTTGCAGTCCCTCTACCAGCGCATCGGGCTTGGCATGGACGTTGTGGAAACGGCGGGCAAGGCCTGCGGTTACTCAGACCTTATCCGCAAGATAACATATCTTTACCAGGAGAAAATGGCTGAAAATCCGGTTGTGGAAACAAGTGCCGAACTGGTTTTTTTAAGTTATCCGGGCATTGAAAAACAGATCACCCTGTCTTTGTCGGAAAATGATCGGTCCCTGAAGACCCCGTATAACCGTAAAATAAATCCGACATTGTACTTTTCATCACTTTTGGCCATGGACCGGACAGCCCTGTTGATCAAGACGAAGCTCATGGAAAAAGGCGTGCGGGTATACCGGTCCGACGTCCGAAAGCGTCTTCTGGACAATAACGGCACCGTCACCATGTCCGACATCAAGGAGATTGCAATCTGCCGGGCCGACCCGGACCCTGTGGGAAATCAAGGTTCTGCGCAAAAAATCGATCTGTCGGATGTGGATTTGACCGGCATCTTGGCGGATTCAGGCATTGCACCAAACCCCGAGGCAAACACTTCCGGCCCCGGCTTTTTCTATAAGGAATGGGACAGTCGGTTGGGGGATTATCTGTACCGTCACACCCGTGTCAGCGATCAACGGATTACGGAAAGCAACAGCGGTTTTTATCAGAAAACCCTCGACCGATACCGCGGCCTGATCGAGCAGATTCGATACGCCTTTGAATTGCTCAAGCCCGAGGGGCTCACCATTTTAAGACAATGGGTGGAAGGAGACGAGTTCGATTACCGGGCCCTGCTTGATTTTGCCATTGACAAAAAAGCGGGTATCATGCCCTCGGACAGGCTGTACATCAAGCGTATCAAGCAACAGCGGGATGTGGCCGTGCTGCTGCTTGTCGACCTGTCACGGTCAACATCAAATACCGTGGTGGATTCGGAAAATATGGTTATGGATGTGGAGAAAGAGGCCATCGTGCTGTTTTGCGAAGCCCTTGAAGTGGTGGGAGATCGCTATGCGGTTGCCGGTTTTTCCGGAACCGGTCGCCTGGGTGTGGATTATTTCAGGATCAAGGATTTTGATGATACCCTGGACGGCCGAACCCGGAAACGGATCAATGCCATGGCGTCCCAGCGCAGCACCCGGATGGGAGCCGCCATCCGGCATGCAGCGTCTCAACTGGAAAACATTTCAGCCGGTGTAAAACTGCTGATCATTATCAGTGACGGGTTTCCCAATGATGTGGACTATAAAAAAGATTATGCCCTGGAGGATACCCGGAAGGCCGTTTCCGAGGCAAGATCGAAAAATATCCATACCCACGGTCTCACCGTTAACATCGCTGGAGATCCAAAGCTGGATGACCTGTATGGGAACGTTCACCACAACGTAATTTCCGATGTGCGGGAACTCCCCGGCAAACTGCCCCGGATTTACAGTACCCTGACGCGATAGTGATTTTTCTTTTGGGCAATTTTTAACCAGTTGTTTTTAAGCTTGATTTTATTTTATGAGTTTGATAGCGCATACTTTTCTGTTTTCCATCAAAAGTTGGAAACGTATGCATGGTTTTCAGATATTTTTTAATGTAAATTTCAAAATAATTAAAGGAGGTTTTTAGTATGGGAGAGGTAAGATTTGACGGAAAAGTGGCCATCGTAACCGGTGCAGGCGGCGGGTTGGGCCGTTCACATGCATTGACCTTGGCGTCCAGGGGTGCCAAGGTCGTGGTGAACGACCTTGGCGGAACCATGGACGGAACCGGTGCAGGCAGTGCCATGGCCGATAAGGTCGTGGACGAAATCAAGGCTGCCGGCGGCGAGGCAGTGGCCAATTATGACGGTGTGGATACGGTTGAAGGCGGAAAAAACATTGTTAAAACCGCTGTTGACGCTTTTGGTAAGGTTGACATTTTAATCAACAATGCCGGTATATTAAGGGACAAATCCTTTATGAAAATGGACGAAGAGGGATGGGACAAAGTCATCGCCGTTCATTTGAAAGGTGCCTATTGCGTCACCCATGCAGCCTTTCCGATAATGCGGGAAAATGCCTACGGCCGTATTGTTATGACTTCTTCCGCCGCCGGCCTGTTCGGTAATTTCGGCCAGACCAACTATGGTGCGGCAAAAGCCGCCCTGATTGGCTTTATGAACGTTCTCAAGCTGGAAGGCGCCAAATACAATATCAAGGTCAACACCATCGCCCCTATCGCTGCTTCACGGATGACCGAATCCCTGATGCCGCCGGAGATTCTGGACAAACTGAAACCGGAATTCGTCAGTCCGCTGGTGGCCTATCTATGCTCGGAAGACTGCCAGGAGACAGGCGGGATTTACTCGGTGGGCGGCGGTCATTTTGCCCGAATCGCGATCATGGAAGGCCCCGGGTATCAGCAACCCGTGACGGAACCCATCACTGTCGATGATATCAAAAACAATTTCGAGAAAATCAACAGCCTCGAAAATGTGAAATATCATGCCAATCTGTCGGAAGAAAACGCAGCTATTATGGCCAATATCATGAAATAGGGTTTTCTTTAACAATATGGCGCAATAAAAAAAGGCGTCCGATTTCAAAAGGACGCCTTTTTTACGTCGATGTTACCGCCCCGGTAAAATCCTTAAATTTTTTCCCGGATCAGTCCTTTAAGATCGTTGGTGGACGATTCAAACCGTTGCCTGACCGATGTGACGGTTTGAATCGCCTTTTCATACGTCAGAAAAATATCCCTTGTCGTGACAAGTTCGTCGTTTTTGGTTTTCACCAGATCCAGCCGAATGTCGATCAGCTTCAGGGAATCCTGCATCATCCGAATCCGGTATGATAAATAATTACGCGTCACAGCATCTTTTTGGTTTAGCAGGGACATTAATTCCCAGATCTGGCGTTCATATTTGCAGATCGTCTGCACCACCCAGAGGTTGTCAATCAACGGGTTAATATTATTCAGTTGTCCTTGCTTACGCGTTTTACTCAGGGTGATAACCTCATTGATCAGGGCAGTGAGATCGTTTTCGGATTGGACGATTCGGGTCAGCACGGTTGTCACCATCGGTGCGACATCCGGTAATTGTTCTTTCGAATATCCGGTTTGGGGAAACAGGACGATAAAACCGATCAGGGCAGAAAATAGGGTGTTTTTCATTTTTCCGGTCCTTTCGTGTGGCCTTGCTATTTTCAGGATTTTTGGTATGAGTCGTAACACCGGTACGGAAATCGAAACAAATGACGGTTTTGTTTATAACAGAAAAACAACAGCCAGGACAAGGCGATTGTTGGCAGGGGTTTTGGGGACCAGCAGCAGACCGCCCCATTCCCGGCCCGATGGAGATTTAAATCCGGTCATAAAAAATGACGTTTTATAAAAAACAAACCATGCAGGAACCTTTTTATGACCTCATTCCATGGAATTCCGAAATTTTATGGCAAGAGGTCAATTCGTGCATGGCCCACACAATTCGCCTTCACCGACGAAATTTACACGATGCCGTTAACATGGCCAGAAACATTTTTGCCGATCTGCAATCGACGTTTCCATTGATGGATGAACTTTGCGCCCGAACCTGCCCCAAATGTCCGGAACCCTGCTGCCAGGTGGCAAAACTGTGGTTTGACTTCAGGGATCTGATATTTTTGCACTTAAATGAAATCCATATTCCCGATTCCCAGCCCCTGGCACATTACGACGACACCTGCCGCTACCTGGGTCCCAGGGGATGTGTGCTTCCACGTCAGAGCCGTCCCTGGATCTGCACCTATTATCTCTGCGCTGTCCAGACGGCCCGCCTGAGAAAAAAAAGCCGCGTACAGCTCAGGGAGCTGGACCGCCTTCTGGAAAAGATAAAAAGAAATCGAAAGAAACTGGAAGATGAATATATCCGGCGGATCTATCCTTAGATTGTGTCCATCCGGAAACGGTATCTTTTGTCCGGAGTTGCGTTTTTGCTCTTTTGAAATCCTCAAAATCACGCTGTTCCCGTGGTTTCAAAATCGCTCATGCCTTGCTCTGGGTGGATACCGGGTTGCTTGAGCTATAGAAGGTATGCCCAAGGAAAGAGGGGGATACAAACAGTTCTAAAAATACCCGTTTAACGAAAATCGTGGGAAGGCCTCAAAACCGGCTGAACGGGTTAAACGGAATTCAGATGGACAGTTCCGTCGGCTATCTGGGAATCAGCACTTTTTCAAGGCTTCTCACCTTCAGCGGTCTTACCGGTTTGCATTCAAAAAATCCCGGCCTGTAGACCACGCCGTCGAAAATATCCTCTTGTGGAACACCCGGCACAACCAAGCTCACTGTGCATAACACTTCGGCGATATTTTCAGGCAAGTTCCGGATAGGCTGTTCCGCCAACTGGGTGTTCACCTCGGCCATCATATGCTCCGTACAGGGGCCGTAAACCTCGCTAACATACTGGGCTTTGGGATCTGCGACACACACCCATACATATGTCTTTTTCATCTTGCCTCCTTGATTCAATTGGAAATTCATAACACCAACAGGTTCCCGAAACGATGCATTGTGAGTCATAATGGAAAGATGAATTTAAAATGATATGTGGTCACAAAAGACGATAAGAACCATAATCTATTTTTTTTAATAAATCAACCCCTATTTATGGGTAGTAAAATAACTATTATTGAAACATATTTGATTGTAACTTTCTCCTGTCAGGTTGAATTTTTATTTATTACAATAGGTTAAAAATATAATCCATAATGGATTTTTTCTGATCCAGATCATGCCGCATTGTTTCAGTCGAAGATACCAAGAAAGGGCGGCCCCGCTGCCTGGCGGAATGCCATAAGGATCCCAATTTTTTACAGTCTGGTCCTCCCGTCAACAGGGATAAATTAATACCTCAACCCGGATTCAACAATTTTCATAAAATCCGTTCAATGAACCTGGTCCGAGGTTTGGAAACCGCTTTGCATAATTTTTTTTAAGAACGTGTCCCGTTGAAAAAAACAGAAGGAAAGTCATTCACCTTAACACTTAAAATGTCATGGATTCAGCTTTTTTCAAATGCATGGGTGCTTGACAGGAACAAAATTTTTTAGTAAAGCGTATTTGTCATGAAAAATTGTTTATCGATGAATATCCAGGCTTATTTTTTTGGGTTTTTTGGTTTTTTTACCAAGACCTGGGGCCTGGGATGCGTCGATTAACCCAATAAACCATCTCAAAGGGCCGCAGGTCAAAACCGGCGGCCCTTTTTTTATATCTCAATAAGGTCTGCCGACAACACCTGCCGGGTCCGGAATAAAAAAGGAGGCCTTATGCAACTGGGAAAATCGATCAGACTGGAAAGAATCTTCAATCGCAACACCCACAGGACCATCATCGTACCCCTGGATCACGGCGTTTCCGTGGGACCGATTTTCGGCCTGGTGGACCTGCGGAACACCGTGAATAAAGTGGCCGAGGGCGGGGCCAATGCCGTTTTGATGCATAAGGGGATTCCCCGCCGGTCTCACCGGGGAAGCGGTCGGGATATCGGACTGATCATTCACCTGTCGGCCAGCAGCAACCTTTCCCCCTTTCCCAATGCCAAAACCCTGGTGGGCAGCGTGGAAGACGCCCTTCGTATCGGAGCGGACGCGGTTTCCGTTCATCTTAATCTCGGCGATGAAACCGAACGGTATATGTTAAGCGAACTGGGCCGCATTTCCACCAGTGCCGATAACTGGGGAATGCCCCTGCTGGCCATGGTGTATGCCCGGGGCTCGAAAGTCAAAAGCGAATATGATCCGGAGGTCGTCAAGCACTGCGCCCGCCTGGCGGAAGAACTCGGCGCTGATGTGGTCAAGGTTCCTTACACCGGCAGTATCGAATCATTTAAAGAGGTTGTGGACGGCTGTGATATTCCCGTGGTCATTGCCGGTGGTCCCAAAATGGATAACACAAAGGATATTCTGCAAATGGCCCATGGCGCCATACAGGCAGGCGCTGCTGGTTTATCCGTGGGACGAAACATTTTCCAGGCGGACAATCCTACGGCGCTGGTCAGGGCCCTTCACGGTATTGTACACGAAAACTGGCGTGTTGATCAGGCGGAAGCTGCGCTGGCTTAAAATAATCCATATTCATAACATACAGGTTTGATGGAACAAATGAATAAACAAAACGTAAATAATGAAACAAAAAAGGATGTTGAGCAACAGCTCTCAAACATCAGGGCCCGGATCGATGAAACAGACCGGCAGATTCTTTTTTACTTAAATCAACGTGCAAAATTATGCAAAGAAGTGGGGAAAATCAAGTCGGACGCCAAAGACGTCGTTTTCAAGCCGTCACGGGAAAAAGAAATTCAGCAGCGGCTGATCCGGGAAAATCCAGGCCCCCTTCCCGAAGACCATCTGCTTACCATTTATCGGGAAATCCTCTCGTCGTCCCGGAGGCTTCAACGTCCCCAGGAGATTGTCTACCTGGGACCGGAAGGCACGTTTTCCTATCTGGCAGGTGTGGAATACCTGGGCCACAGTGCATATTTCCGTCCCTGTAAAAACCTTACCGAAGTATTTCATGCCGTGGCTGTCAAGGATGCTGAACTCGGCATCATTCCCCTTGAGAATTCCCTCCAGGGAACCGTCGGTCAAAGCCTTGATTTGTTTCTGAAATATCCGGTTTATGTCCAGGCGGAAATTTTTTGTAAAATCAGTCATTCACTGTTGAGCGACGAAACGGCATTGTCTTCCGTCAAGACGGTCTATTCCCATCCCCAGGCCCTGGAACAATGTGCCGGATGGTTAAGGACCCACCTGCCCGACAGCCAGGTGGTGCCCATGGAGAGCACTGCGGCGGCGGCCAAGACGGTGGCCGGAAATCCGCATAGTGCCGCCATCGGTCATACCAAGTTGAGCGAAATGTTGGGGTTAAACGTGCTCTCCCGGAACATCGAAGACCTGCCGGACAACTGGACCCGGTTCATGATCATCGGACCCACCATGCAAACAGGGAATAACCATGACAAGACATCCCTGCTGTTTACTCTTCCGGATAAATCCGGCGCCCTGGTCAGCGTCTTAGCCCTCCTGGCGCAGGAACATATCAATATGAAAAAGCTGGAATCCAGGCCGTTGCGGACGGAAAAATGGCAGTATGTCTTTTTCACGGATGTTGAGTGCGATTTAACCCGGGACAAATACGCATTGTTGAGAAAGGAACTGGCCAACAACTGCCACAGCCTTCGTATTCTGGGCAGCTACCCGTCTGGGCCCTACCTGGACGGGCTCTGATTTCTATCCAACTGAAATTTAAACGTTTTTTAAAAGCAATCCCGGCGTCATGACACCGGAATTGCTTTTAAAGGGCAAATATCCGCTTGCAATGGAAAAAGTATTGATATGATTCATATTATAATGATATGAAAACTTCAGCATCAGCGAATTGAACCCCCAACAGGAGGCGCATTTCCCGTTTCCCCCGATAAGACCGGGGGGGACCAACTGATCGTTTTTTTCGGCGTTCTTAGCGTCTTGAGCGAGCAAAATGTAAAAATCCAATGTGATGGAAATGATGAACAAAACGCGGCAGGAACAGTTAAAAAACATACCTGGTGTGGATAACATACTGGAATGGGCAAAGGCGGAACCGTTTTTTGAAAATATCCCCAGAACCGTTCTGACAAGTGCCGCTCGAAGCGTAACGGATATTATCCGGAAAAAAATCCGATCTGGCGACGGGCCTGTTGACGACTCTCTTTTGTCCCGCGATGCTGTTTTAAGCCGGGTTAAAGAGGCGGTTGCCGAGCAGATGACGCCCAATTTAAGACAGGTGGTCAATGCCACGGGTGTTGTCGTTCATACCAACCTGGGCCGGTCTCTTTTGTCCTGCGATGCCATCGCAAACATGGCGGTTATTGCCGGAAAATATTCAAACCTGGAATTTGATCTGAAAGAGGGGCATCGGGGGACCCGCTATTCGGCGGTGGAAGACCTGCTGTGTGAAATCAGCGGTGCCGAAGCTGCCATGGTGGTCAACAATAACGCCGGTGCCGTATTCCTGAGCCTGGAAACCCTTGCAAAAAACAAAAAGGTCATTTTGTCCAGGGGAGAACTCGTGGAAATCGGTGGATCTTTCAGAATCCCCGACGTGATGTCGAAAAGCGGTGCTGTTTTAAAAGAGGTCGGCACCACCAACCGAACCCATTTTCATGATTATGAAGGGGCCATCGAGAGTGACACCGGCTTGCTGCTGAAAGTTCACACCAGCAATTACAGCATTGTGGGATTTAAAAAGGACGTCTCCCTCAAAGAACTCGTATCCCTGGGAAACAAGTATCATATTCCGGTCATGGAAGATCTGGGAAGCGGGACTTTTGTGGATTTTTCCGAATACGGGTTGATGAAAGAGCCCACGGTACAGGAGTCTGTCAGGGCCGGTGCCGATATCGTCACATTCAGCGGGGATAAATTGCTGGGCGGGCCGCAGGCAGGAATCATCGTGGGAAAGAGGGCGTACATCGATAAAATAAAGAAAAATCCCATCAACCGGACACTTCGTATCGACAAGCTGACACTGGCTGCCCTGGAAACAACGTTGCGCCATTATCGGGACCCCCGAAGCGTCATCACCGTCATTCCCACTCTTCGCATGCTGACCCAGCCGTTGAGTCAGATCGAAGAAAAGGCGATTTTGCTGGAAAAGCGTCTTAACGGTCTAAATGACCAACGACTTTCCGTGCGACTGCTGGACCGGGCATCCAGGGCCGGAGGCGGATCCCTGCCACTGTTGGAGTTGCCCAGCAAATGCGTCGGCATAACCGTCAGTGGCATGTCGGTCAATTCCGTTGAAAATAAATTGCGACATTCAACTCCGCCCGTTATCGGCAGAATTGAAGATGACATGTTCATCATGGATTTAAGAACCGTTGATGAGGATGATCTGCCCTTTATCGAAAACGCCGTTAAGAACCTGATCAGTTTAAGGGCCATGCTATGAAAGAAAGCCGTCACGCATTGTTTCACAGCACCAAAACCGACAGCCAGTTTTTATTTTACAAAACCGATGAAATAGCCCCGGGTGAGCCGGATGAAGCTTCGGAATCCGAGCTGAAAGCGTTTTTAGATACCCTGTTAAAAGAATTTCCTGGAATATCGTATGGCCAGGAATTCTTGAAGCGGGCCACGGCCTTTTCGGAACCGGCACCGTTTTTTTGCACCATGGTTGTCAAAATGGATGGGGACCACTATAGAACGTTTCCGGAAGATGCCATTGGTGTGGCCCGTATTATTCACGACGTTTGTGAAAAGGAAAGAGGATTATGGGGGGGACTCAGATGGTTTCTGTTTGCCTGTATCTTTCCGGGAAAAAACAGTGAAGAGGGGTTCCACATCGCAAAACAAATTCAAAAAAGGCTGTCTGCCGGATCAGGCCGAACCGTGACCATCGGCATTGCCCCGTATCCCCTCATTTCATTTGAAAAACACCAGATGTTTGACAATGCGGAAAAAGCGCTTGCCCATGCCTGTTTTTTCGGGCCGGACAGTGCGGTTGTGGTTGATGCGGTGAGCCTGAATATCTGCGGGGATCATTTTTACCAGCAGGGAGACGTTATGAAAGCCATGGCTGAATTTGAAGCCGCACTGGAACTTGACCCGAAAAACGTCAATGTTCACAACAGTCTTGGGGTTTGCCTGGGACAAATGGGAGACTTCGAAAGAGCCCTGGCCCATTTCAACACGGCAAGGGCCCTGGATCCGGAGGACCCCATGGCCTGGTACAATACCGGCCTGGTGTATAAATTGAAAAAAGACAATGACAAGGCCCTCGAATTTTTTCTGAGGGCCGGTGAGATAGACGGGACCCTGTTTGAAGCGGCATTTCAGACGGGTAAGATTTATTTTGAAAAAAATCTCCCGGAAATCGGGAAACAATATTACCAGAAAGCCATTGATCTTAAACCCGAGAACGACCTGAATTATCGATTTCTTGGAGAATGCTATACAGAGGTGGGCAGGATTGACGATGCCGTGGCGGCGTATAAAAAAGCAATTCTGGAGCATCCGAATGATGCCGGGGCCCTGTCTGCCTTGGGGCGGCTGTTTGACGAAAAAGGGGAAAATCCGGAGATCGCCCTTTTGTTTTGTCGACAGAGTGTGGATATCGCACCTCGGAACGGGTTATTTCGCTACCGGCTCGGTGAATTGTATGCAAAACATAATGAACCTGAAAAAGCCTTATATGAGTTTAAAAAGGCCTGTGAACTAGGATTTGATGCATCGGCGGATGTAGAAAAACTTGAAGCCGCCATTAACGGTGAAACGATTAAAAATTGACAACGCCGGCGGTATTTTATAGGGGTTGCCCATTGTGCTGTAACAACTTTGGCTTGATTTAACGACATCAATGGTTATGTTAGTGACCGTCCGGAAGATGGTTTTAGGGATTAAGCGGATCTTTTTTGTTCTGGATCTGATACCGATCGCCTTTATTAAAGAGAATTTTTTACGGAATATTTAAAAGGAAAAAGCAAGTATGCCCATATATGAATATCATTGCAACGATTGCAACCACGATTTCGAATTTCTGGTTTTCGGCGGTGATGAACCAAAGGAATGCCCGGAATGCACCGGGAAAAAAATTCATAAGCTCATGAGTACCAGCAGTTTTTTCAGCAAGGGAAGCGGCGGGGAAACCGTTAAGGCATCTGCTTCGACATCGGGGTGCAGCGGCTGTTCGGCAACCAGTTGTTCGAGTTGTGGGCACTAATGCCCCCGGTGATTAAAATAGGTACGCGGGGGAGCCGGCTCGCCCTCTGGCAGGCCAATTGGGTAAAATCGGAAATTGAGAAGCGGTTTCCCGGAACGGATGTCGCCCTTGTGGTCATAAAAACCAAAGGAGACAAGATTCTCGATGTTCCCCTTGCTAAAGTGGGCGGGAAAGGCCTGTTCGTCAAGGAAATCGAAGACGCTCTGCTCAACGGAAAAATCGATCTGGCCGTCCACAGCATGAAAGACATGCCGGCCCGGCTTCCCGATGGCCTGACCATCGGTGCCGTACCGGAACGTGAAAACCCCAGGGATGTGTTGATCTCCAAACATCACCTGGATCTGGAAAGCCTTCCTGAAGGCGCCCGGGTGGGGACAAGCAGCTTGAGAAGGGCGGCCCAACTCCTCCATATTCGCCCGGATTTCAGAATTCATTCCTTAAGGGGAAACCTCGATACGCGCCTTAAAAAACTGGAAAAGGAAAACCTGGATGCCATCGTACTGGCAGCGGCCGGAGTCCTTCGCCTGGGCGTTGATGCGTGTGTTTCACAGTACCTGGATGAGAACATCATGATGCCGGCGGTGGGACAGGGGGCCCTGTGCATTGAATCCCGCAGGGATGATCAACAGATAACACCGATACTTAAGGCTCTGGATCATGAAGAAACCCGTTGCGTGGTGGCGGGAGAGCGGGCATTTTTGGATCGGCTTGGCGGGGGATGCCAGGTTCCCATTGCTGCGAAGGGATGTTTAAGAGAAGAAACATTTGAAATAACAGGACTGGTGGCGTCTGCGGATGGGAAAACCATGATTAAGGACAGCCTTGCCGGGCCCGGGAGCCGATCGTGGCGGATCGGCAATGCACTGGCCGAAAGACTGTTGGCCCTGGGGGCGGACAAGATTATCGATAACCTCCAAAACGAAAATGCCATTTAAAAATGAAACGCGGTAAAGTATACTTGGTGGGTGCCGGACCCGGTGATCCCGGGTTGATCACCTCGAAAGGATTGGATTGCATCACCCGGGCGGATGTGATCATTTATGACTACCTGGCGTCTCCGGCATTGCTGCATCATGCCCAGGCACATGCAAAAACCATATATGTGGGGAAAAAAGGCGGGGATCACACCCTTTCCCAGGACAAAATCAATGAGTTGATTATCGAAAAGGCCAAGCAGGGGTTGACGGTCACCCGGCTTAAAGGGGGAGACCCGTTTATTTTCGGCCGCGGTGGTGAAGAAGCCGAGGAACTGGTGGATGCGGGCATTGATTTTGAAGTCGTCCCCGGCGTTACGTCCGCCATTGCAGCGCCTGCATATGCGGGCATTCCGTTAACCCATCGTAACTTTACGCCCACACTGGCCTTTGTTACCGGGCATGAAGACCCCACCAAGAATGAATCCGGCATCAACTGGCATGCCCTGGCAAACGGGATCGGAACCATTGTTTTTTTAATGGGCGTAAAAAATCTTCCCCGTATCACCCGGCAGCTCGTGGACAACGGTATGTCAAAGAACACTCCCGTGGCCCTGATCCGGTGGGGAACCACGCCCCAGCAGAAAACGGTTTCCGGCACCCTGGAAACCATTGTCGGAGAAGTCGAACGGGCCGGGTTGAAGGCGCCGGCCATCATCGTGGTAGGCGAAGTGGTGACCTTGAAAGACCGGTTAAAATGGTTTGAGAAAAGGCTCCTTCTGGGAAAGCGGATCATCGTAACACGGGCCCGGGAGCAGGCCAGCGCTCTGGTAAAAAAGCTTTCCGATCTTGGGGCCCAGTGTCTGGAATTTCCCACGATCCAGGTGATGCCTCCCAATACCTGGGCGCCTCTGGACAATGCCATCGAACGTTTGAGCGAGTATCACTGGCTGGTTTTTACCAGCGTAAACGGGGTGAAGTTTTTCTTTAACCGGCTTTTTTCGACCAGCAGGGACGTTCGCTGTTTGGGACATATCAAAACTGCCTGCATCGGTCCGGCCACCGCTGCCGAGCTTTTTTCATTCGGCATCCGGAACGATGTATTGCCGGAGAATTATCGTGCTGAATCCGTTGTGGAAGCATTTAAGGAAATCGACATTAAAGATAAAAAAATTCTGCTTCCCCGGGCCGAACTGGCCCGTCCCGTGCTTCCGGTTGAATTGAGAAAGATGGGTGCTGTTGTGGATGAAATCACCGCCTATACCACGCAGACCGTTTCAGGTGCTGTTGATGCGGATAAGGGAAACAAACTTATCAACATATTAGAGGAAAAAAGTGCGGATCTTGTCACTTTCACCAGTTCGTCCACGGTTACCAATTTTAAATCCATGCTGCCGGAGAAAAAATTTTCACATCTCATGGAAGGCATCGCCGTGGCCTGTATCGGCCCCATCACCGCCGAAACCGCGCAAAAACTCGGGTTCAGAGTAGATGTCACGGCAAAGCATTTTACCATCGACGGGTTGTGCGATGCCATAATCGATCACTTCAGCGGATAGGCGAGATAGTAAATCCCGTCAGAGCCCCAGTATTTCTGCAATGGATCCCCTGTATTTTTCCAGCTTCTGTTCATCCAGTTCAATGCCGATGCCCGGCCTTTCCGGGACCATGAGATATCCGTCTTCCCACTCAAAGGGTTCTTTGACGATTTCATCGAAGAAATTCCTGGATTTGTATATGCTTTCCTGGATCAGGAAATTAGGGATGTTGGCGTCGATCTGCAGGGCGGCCGCAGTGATAATGGGGCCGCCCCAGACATGGGGTGCCATCAGGACGTAATGGGCTTCGGCCAGCGTGGCAATCTGTTTGCACGCCGTGATGCCGCCGCAGCTTCCCAGGTCCGGCTGGGCGATGGCGCAGGCACCTTCCTCGAAGAGCTTTTGAAAATCATGGATGGTGACCAGGCGCTCGCCCGTGGCAATGGGAATGGAAGTGCTCTGGGCGATCTTTGCCATTTCCTTGAAATTTTCCGGCGGACAGGGTTCTTCCAGCCACAGGGGATCATATTTTTCAACCCGCCTGGCAAGGCGTCGTGATACAGCCGGGGTCATCTGGCCGTGGGTGCCGATGCAGATGTCCGCCCTGTTGCCAACAGCTTCCCGGATGAGCCTGATAGCCTGTTCTGCAAAATCGTACTCTTCCATTGAAATTTCCCATGGCGCGACTGGCAATGTGCCGGGAAGTGCCTGGTGCAGGGGATCGAGTTTCACGCCGGTGAATCCTTCGTCAACCCGTTGGGCGGCGATTTCAGCCAGCTTTGCTGGGTTTTTGGTCCAGTCCTCGGTGACGTCCAGCAGACTGCCTTCCTGTTCCAGGTTGAATAAGTAAGTGTAGGTTCTGATTTTATCCCGGCTTTTGCCGCCCAGCAGGTTGTACACGGGGGTGTTGTAGTATTTGCCGCAGATATCCCATAATGCAATGTCAAAGGCGCTGATCAGGCCAACTGTGATATAGTCCGGGTGCTGTGCGGTCAGGCTGGAATACAAAAGATTGTTCAGCGGTTCCCGGTCGATGGGGTTTTTGCCTTTCAGGTAGATGTCGAAAATGTTTTCCACCATCTTTTCATATCCCTGTTCAAGGCCGTAAAGACTGAAAAGAACGGCGGTTTCACCCCAGCCGGAGATTCCCTCGTCAGTTTCAAGTTTTAAAAAAAACCAGATAAATCCGCCCAAGTTGGGAGGGGCGGTTTTGATTGCATAGGGCTTTACACCTGTCAGTTTCATGGCAATTCCTCCTGGGTTGGTTAGAGCTTGATTGTTATACAGGATAAATGGTTTCGTAAAAAGTCGGCAACTTTTTACGATCGTTTTAAGTTTTGCCCGGTATTTTACTAAATTTTTCTTACCATGAAAATGTTTTTCTGAAGCGATCCATGTTACGAACCATACCTGAAGGCGGTGTTTTGTTCAACTTGATTTTAACCGTGATGGTTCCATTCGGAGACCCTGAACCAGAAGGTCGACGTTCAGAACCTGCGTTCCGATCTCCGGATTTTTACCGAACTATCCCGGTTCTAGAATTCCTCATCATCTTTAACCGGCTCCCACGGATCGGGCATCTTCATGGGTGGAACACCGGCTTCGTCCCATGGGAACTGGGCCAGGGTGTTTCTGCGGATGGCCCTTCCCCGGGGGGCAAGGGTTTCCCAGGGGATATGCGCCCAGCAGGTGGCGTATCCGGCTGTGTAAATCTGGCGGTTGGATACCGTGGGATCCATATGGACATTGACAATTGCGGGCGAGCCGTTTTCAGCCGCACGAAACGCCCGGGTGAGGGCGGCTTCGATATCTTTGGGATCCTCCACATACTCACCGTGACCGCCGAACATTTCGCAGAACTTGTCGTATCGGGCATTTTCCACGCCTTCCTGTCCGTAAGCGCGGTCCTGCTTTCCCATACTGTCCCAGTTTTTGCCGTAATAGACCGATTTCATGCCGGTGAGCCATCCCCGGTTTTCCGTTACCAGAAAAACAATGGGCAGTTTATGGATCACCGCTGTTTCAAAGTCGGTGCCTGAAATTCCCATGCCGGCATCTCCCATGAGGGCCAGTACCGGTTGTCGGCGGGTTTCCGGATCCCCGAAAGCGGCACCGATGGCCATGCCCACACCGTGTCCCACGCCTGCGTATTCCGAAGCATCCATGACCTGGCCCGAATACCGGGCGCGGATAAATGCCGGCATATAGTCTGAAAGGGTGTACCCATCAATGATGACCCGGTTCATGCCGTCATACAGCGCTTCACACACATCCCAGGTTTTTTTGGCCAGATATCCGAAATGGACGGGCTTGTGATCTGCATATTTTTCCGCTTTTTCTTTTCGCGCATCATGCCCTCCCTTCTGGACATCCCGGCAATAAGCTGTCCATTCTTTTCGGCCTTGGGAAGGGACCAGGTTCTGATGTTTTATATAATCAATCATTTGTTCCAGGACCACCCGGATATCTCCGACAACGGCAACGGGTGTATTCAGATAGGTCCAGATATGGTCCGGGGATTCGTTTACCTGTATGGTGGGGGGCCACCCCATGCCGAAAGAGTCGAATGAACCGATTTTGCCACCCAACAGCAGGCGGATATCGCTTTGCCCGATGGCGGCGCGGCCGGTTCTTGAATCTAAAAACAGGGGATGCACTTCCGGGAAACAGCCCCTGGCGATTCTCCGAGTCGTGACCGGAATTTGCGCCAGTTCCGCAAATTCCAGCAGGGCTCGGGATGCATCGGACCAGTGACACCCGTCCGCGGCATAGATGACGGGTTTCTCGGATGCCCAGAGAGCTTTGACCGCCCGTGCGATAAGTTCGGGCGCACCACCAGGCGGTATGGGATCCGGAGTTTCTTTTCCCCGCCATTTCGGTACATACATGGCGTGCTCACCGTAAATGCTCAGCGGCGGAATGGCCGGCGGCAATGGTTTAAACAGCATACCGATTTCCATTTCAAGGGCCACGGGACCTTTGGGATAGGACTGGCTGCTCTTAAACGCCCTGGCGATCACCTGCTTGATCTGGGCTGTTTCAGTGCACCGGAGACAAAACTTGGTAATGTTTTTCATGATGTCGGTTACATAGCAGGGTTGAATAATGGGAAGATAGTCGGTTTCCGGTGCGTTTCCGCCGGCAAGAAGAATAACCGGGGAGCAGCTCATATGGGCCTGCTGAATGGCACTGAAAGCATTTCCCACGCCGGGACCTGCGGTGGCAAAGCAGACACCCGGCTTCCGGGTGACCTTGGAATAGGCTTCTGCTGCATATGCGGCGGCCTGTTCGTGCCTGAAGGTGATGGTTTTGATTCCGGCATTGCTGATTTCATCTACGATCTGCCAGACATGGCCGCCATGTATACCAAAGGCGATTTCAACGCCGTGCTCCACCAGAGCTTCGGCAATATAAATGGACGGGTTGGGTTGAAGTTCTCTCATGCCAAGGGGTACTTTTTTTGATTCATGGATCGACATTGTAAGCAGCCTCCTTTCCTGGTCAATGATGTTAAGGAAGAGGTTTAAAAAATGGTACCTTAGTAGTTCGTGTTCATCCGGAAACGGTATATTTCGGTTCAGCACAAACCCCGAGCAATTTTGAAACTGCAGGAATAGCGTGCTGTTTGGAGGATTTCAAAAGAGCGAAAACACAGCTTTGGACAAAAGATGCCGCTTCCGGATGAACACCCGTTGTGGAAGGCATTGAAAGATCAGGGGTGACGGTTATTAAAGCGTCTCACACGGCATGTCGCCTTTTCCACTGTTGATATCGCCATGCACGCCCGTAAGCTCTCATGGCCCTCTCCACGCTTGAAAAAACCGGAAGACCGGCTTCAAAAAAGGCCGTGTTTTTAACTTCGTCAAAACCCGGCATGGAAACCAGAACAAAGGGCTTGCCATACTCCTTCCGAATCCGGCCAAATGTTTCGGAAAAAATCCGGTTGTCCTCCGGCGTCATGCCGGTACCGACAACTAAAACGGTATCCACGTTTGGGTCTGCCGCCGCCGCTTTCGCGGCGTGGAAAACGGTGGCCTGATTCATGGATCCGGACAGCCCGATATCTATGGGATTGCGAACGCTGGTGCCGGTTTGGGCGATGGCTTTTCCCAGGTCCGATTCGGTCTTTTGGGACAGATCGGCAAGCTTCAATCCTGCCATGCCGCAGGCCTCGGCAGCGGCTACGGCAAACCCCCCGGGTCCTGATATGATCGCCATGCGGGATCCCAGTTCTTCGGGAAGATAGGAAAAGGCCATCAGGGTATCCACCCAGTCTTCAAAACCGATAACCTCGATACCGCCCCCCTGACGGACCACGCCGTTCCAGATTTCTTTTCTTCCGGCCAGTGCGCCGGTGTGTGATGCCGCGGCCCGGGCGCCTTCCGGGGTCATGCCGGCTTTCCAGAGAATAACGGGCTTTTTTAGGGACACGTCTCTGAGGGTATGAAGAAATAAAGCCCCGTTTCGGATGCTTTCCAGATATGTACCAATGACACGGGTATCGGGGTCGGCACCCAGATATGCGAGAAAATCCGTACCGGTAAGATCGCATTCATTCCCCAGGCTGACGGCTTTGCTGAACCGGATGCCTTTATTTGCGCCGATCCTTCCCATAATGTTGGCCAGGGATCCGCTGTGGGAAACAAGTCCCACGGTTCCCGGGATTCTGGGCAGTTCGGGAAAGAAAGAGAGCCCGGTTTTTGGAGAATACAGCCCCATGCAATTGGGACCGATCAGTCGCATGCCCTTAGACCGGGCGATACGGACCAGTTCGTTTTCGAGGGCTTTTCCTTCCTCGGTGCCGGTTTCCTTATATCCTGCGGTAAATAAAACCGCGCCTTTTACGTTCTTTTCGGCGCATTCATTTATGATGGAAAGGGTTTGGTCGTGGGGAACCAGGATGATGGCCAGGTCGACGGGTCCGGGAATATCCGATACGTTGGGGTAGGTTTTTAACCCGTCAATTTCCGAGGCCCGGGGGTTGACGGGATATATTTTCCCCGGGAATTTTTGGTCGAGGAGGGCGGTCAGGAAAAGCTTTCCCATTTTCATTCCCCTGGGAACGCCCACCACGGCAACCGATTCCGGATTAAACAGGGCGTCGATTTGCGATATCAGTGTTTTTTTTTGAAGTTCTGAAGTATAAGGTGTCATGGATTGTACATCTTTTCTAAAGGATTAAGATTCATAGAATGCCCCGCAACCGCGGGTAAGACCCAAAGCGAGCAAGGGACCGGCTTATCGATTTCACCTGACGGAACAAAGGGGCGGTTCCGGACGCATGGAACCGCTTACCAATCTGCGGAGCCCTTCGGGTTTTTATAGATACGCTTTTCCCATTTCAAATGCAAGTCCGAGAAGATCGCCGAGGCCGTGATAGGTGCGAATATCAGGCCCGAATACGATGGGCCTGAGTTTGCTCATGTCGGGAAGCCCGTTGCTGAGTACTTCCTCATCGGCCTTTACATCCATAATTTCGCCGATAAAATGTGTATGCAGGCCGATTTCGTGAAAATGAATCATTTTGCATTCCAATACCAATGGAAACTCCCCGACATACGGCGCATCCACCACATCGCTTTTTACCGGGGTCAGACCGGTTTTTTCAAACTTGTCCACGTCTCTCCCGGAGACCATTCCGAAGTAATCGGCCTGCCGAGCAAATTTTTCAGCCGGAATGCTCACCGTATAGGCCTTTCTTTCCATGATATTGCCGTAAGTATATGTGGCTTTTCTAAGCGATACGGTAATGCACGGCGGTTTTGAGCAGCAGATGCCCCCCCATGCGGCCGTCATGACATTGGGGCGGTTGTTTTTGTCATAAGACCCCACGCACCAGACCGGTGCCGGGTATGCCAGCGTTTTGGGTCCCAGTGATTTTTTCATCTTTTCATCTCCTTGATAAGGATATGTCGCGGACGGGTTTCATGATTCGGTCGCTAAATTTTCCAATTGCCCAATTTAAACGATTTTTTGATAAATTGACACCTTTTTTAATAAATTTTTTCAGGTGTCATTCACTTCTGACCAATAAAAAATTTAACATTGTAAAATCACGTGAATTTAACTATGGTGAATGTCCGAAGAAAACGCTTTTTATCTCCCAATGGCTGTTCAGGAGGCTTCATGACGGGTTTGAAAAACAGGTGCGGCGCTCTGGCGAAACTGGATACAAAAACGCAGAGCGTATTTTATTATGACATCAACAGGCTTTCCGATGCTGGTTTTGACAATATCCACCGGTTGCCGTTTTCCATTAAAATCTTATTGGAGAATGTGGTTCGAAACGAAGATGGTGATGTTATTACCGAAACCCAGGTGGAGCAATTGGCCCGATGGCGTCCCGATCAGACCGAAAAACATGAAGTGCCGTTCATGCCCGCCCGTATTTTATTGCAGGATTTCACCGGTGTTCCGGCCGTGGCGGATATCGCTGCCTTGCGGGATGCGGCCAGCCGGTTGTACGGCGATCCCCTGCGGGTCAGGCTGAAAGTGCCGGCGGAACTGGTCATCGATCATTCGGTTCAGGTGGATCACTTCGGGTCCAAAGAGGCCAAGGATCTGAATGTAAAAAAAGAATTCGACCGAAACGCCGAACGCTATGCTTTTTTAAGGTGGGGACATCACAGTTTTGAAAACTTGAAAGTGGTTCCGCCGGATACGGGAATCGTTCACCAGGTTAACCTGGAATACCTGGCACGGGTGGTTTTCACCCAAAACAGAGACGGTGAGCGGCTTGCGTTTCCGGATACGCTGGTGGGGCTGGATTCCCACACCACCATGATCAACGGGGCCGGTGTCCTGGGATGGGGCGTGGGCGGTATCGAGGCCGAAGCGGTCATGCTGGGACGTCCCTATTACTTCATGTCTCCGGAGGTCATCGGGTTTAAACTGACCGGCCGGCTGCCCCGGGAAGCTACGGCAACGGACCTGGTATTGTCCGTCACCCAGGTGTTGCGGGAAAAGGGGGTCGTGGGGAAATTTGTGGAATTTTTCGGCCCCGGGCTGAATCATCTTCGCCTGGAAGACCGTGCCACCATCGCCAATATGGCCCCGGAATACGGCGCTACCATGGGATTTTTCCCGGTGGATGATGAAACCCTCAAATACCTGCGATTTACAGGGAGATCCAAATCCCATATTGATCTCATCGAGCGATATCTGAAAACCCAGGGGCTTTTCAGGACAAAGGAGACGCCGGACCCGGAATACACCGATACAGTGGTCTTTGACATGGGTGAGGTCATCCCCTGCATTGCCGGTCCCCGCCGTCCCCAGGAACGGATTCCCTTAAACCGTCTGCCTGCCATGTTAATGGAAGAAACCAAGGACGCCTGTGAAATCGGCCAGAGTTTTCTTGAAAATTTTTTGGTTGAAGAACATCACTGGGAAGATGAAGGCGGATTGGTGGTCGAGTCGTCTCAATCATTTGCCGAAAATTGCGAGACACCCGCACCGTTTCGCGGTGTCCGGGTTCGACTTGTTAACGGCAGGGAATTCAAACTGTTCCATGGATCGGTGATTATTGCCGCCATCACCAGCTGCACCAACACGTCCAACCCTCTTGTCATGATCCAGGCCGGACTGCTGGCGAAAAAGGCTGTTGAAAAAGGTCTGAAAGTGAAACCCTGGGTGAAGACCAGCCTGGCGCCGGGGTCCAAGGTCGTGACGGATTACCTGACCGCGTCGGGTCTTCTGCCGTATCTTGAAAAACTGGGGTTTCATACGGTTGCTTATGGCTGCACCACCTGTATCGGCAACAGCGGACCCATTGCCGAGCCCATTTCCCGGGCCATTCAGGAGAACAACCTGATGGTGGCATCGGTGCTGTCCGGAAACCGGAATTTTGCCGGCAGGATTTCCCCCTTCACCCAGTTGAATTATCTGGCATCACCACCCTTGGTGGTGGCCTATGCCCTTGCCGGAAACGTGGGATATCATCTTGAAAATGAGCATCTGGGACATGACCATGACGGATATCCGGTTTATCTGAAGGATATTTGGCCGTCAGTTGAAGAAATTCACGAGGTCGTATCTGAATTCATCTCGCCGGAGATGTTTGATAAGGCCTATGCGGATGTATTTGACGGTTCTGATCTCTGGCAGGCCCTGGATATTCCCAAAGGCGGTGTATTCCAATGGAATGAAAATTCTACATATATCAAACCGCCGCCGTTTTTCCAGTCCGTCACCCAGGAGGTATTGCCGCCGAAGGATATTAAAGGGGCCAGGGTTCTCGCCCTCCTGGGTCATACCGTGACCACGGATCACATTTCACCGGCCGGTGCCATTCCGGCGGATTCCCCCGCAGGCCGGTATCTCAAGGAGCAGGGCGTATCAGTTGCGGATTTCAACTCCTTCGGCTCCCGGAGGGGCAATCATGAAGTGATGATACGGGGGACTTTCGGCAACATCCGGCTGGAAAACCGCCTTGTTCCGGATGTTGCAGGCGGTTGGACCCGATACCTCTCAACGGGCGAACAGATGCCCATCTATGATGCCGCCATGGCCTACAAAGACCAGGGAACGCCCCTTCTGATCATTGCGGGTAAGGATTACGGCACAGGCAGCTCCCGGGACTGGGCCGCCAAGGGGACCATGTTATTGGGAGTCAGGGCCGTGATCGCGGAAAGCTTTGAGCGGATCCACCGCGGCAACCTGGTCTGCATGGGAGTTCTGCCCCTCCAGTTCAAACCCGGCGAAAACCAGGAAACACTGAACCTGGACGGAACTGAAACCTATGACATCACCGGCATTGAAAACGGTCTTGAACCCGGTGGCGAACTTCCGGTGCGCGCCGTCAGATCAGACGGCAAAACTTTTGAATTCTCCGTCATTACCCGGATCGACGCGCCGGTGGAACTGACCTATTATAAACACGGCGGGATTTTGCCCTTTGTGTTGCGGAATTTGAAATAAATTTCAATTTTTTGCCGTTGAAAATACACCGATTCATATCAACCGTTCCGGAAAATGAAATCAAAGTCCACTCTTCATCATGATCAGCCGTGTTAATCCATTCAGGTGGGACAAAGAGAGCAGCAGCAACGTCAAAAATCGTCGAATGATGTTGTTTCTAAAAAAAAGACTTTCCATGGATGGCAAGGATTCTCAGCTGTTTGTTGGTTTGTTTAAAAATGATTTCACTGGTTCCGGACATGCTTTTCAGGATGCCGGCCTGGTCTATATATGATTTGTGCCAGCGTACCCGGGCATTGATAAGGTCATCGGATTCAAAAACCCGAAGAACATTAAAATGGATTTCGACCAGATCTTCGTGACGCCAGAATTTTTCCATGCGTGGTCTGAGATTTTGATATCCCCCTTCATAATCTTCTGAAAAAAAATGTTCCATCATTTCCCAGGATTCGGATTTAAGACCGTAGTTCAGATTTTTTAATTGTTCTTTTACATGGGGTTCCTTGGAGCGGATCCGTGACACGTTCAAGCTGCATCCCCCAACCAGTAACAGCATGGTGATGATAATGGCGGAAAATCCGACGGATAACACGGTACTTTTCATGATGCATTTTACCTTTCAGAGAAATTTAAGCGCAAGCATTATCACAAGAGAGAAAAAATTCCAAGGAAATGGCGGCTTATTCCTTTTACTATTAAAATAACCGAATCCTGCTTTGTGACGGGCGGAGCCGTAATTACCGGATTGACAAATCTGAAATCATTTTATAAAAACATCTTGTTATACATGGGTCCATTTACTTGACGAGACCGAAATTATTGATTTTATACTGTTATTCTACAAGATGCCGGATCAGCCAAGGAGGCACAGGACAGCATGAACGAGAGAATCATCATCATTAACGGTAACGAATTTTCCTTTACACCGGGAGAAACCATACTGGATGTGGCCAAGCGGCACGACATCGATATCCCCACCCTTTGCTGGTTAAAAGGTGCTCCGCCCACCGGAACCTGCGGGGTCTGCATGGTGGAAATCGAGGGCGAAAGGGAACTGAAAAAAGCCTGTTCCACCGAAGCATCGGAAAACATGGTCGTGATGACCGAGACGCCGAGAGTTGTGAATGCACGGCGCTATGCCATACGGAAAATGCTGGAATCCGGCAACCACAATTGTGCGGTTCGCGGTGCGAGTATCGATGACTGGACTGATTTTCAACTCAGGGTGAATCGGGCTGATAAATGCGACGACCTCTGTCCGGTTTGGGGGGACTGCCGACTTCAGGATCTGGCCTACCGATATCAGGTATCCGGTGATAATTTCGCATCACCCGGTGTTGAATTTCCCCTTGAGGACGCCAACCCCTTTATTGTCCGGGATTTTTCCAGGTGTATTTTATGCGGTCGCTGCGTTCAGGCCTGCAACGACATCCAGGTCAATGGTGCCATCATGTTTCGTTCCGACGAAAAAAAGATCGTCACCGGAGAAACGGACAAGCCGCTGAAGGATTCCCAGTGTGTCTTTTGCGGGGAGTGCGTACAGGCGTGTCCCGTGGGGGCGCTTGTGGAAAAAGATACGCGTTATACCGTGCGACCGTGGGAAACGGAAAAAATCAGGACGACGTGCACATACTGCGGTGTGGGATGCCAGATTTATCTGCATGTGAAAGACGATAAAGTAGTCAAAGTGAGCGGTGTGACCGATGTTGCGCCCAATTATGGCAGCTTGTGTGTAAAAGGACGGTTCGGATTCGATTTTGTCAATTCCGACAAACGGCTGACAGTACCCTTGATCAAGGAAAACGGAACCTTCCGGGAGGCCACGTGGGAAGAAGCATTTGATAAAGTCGCCGAGAGGCTGGGCCACATAAAGGAAACTTACGGATCGGACAGCATCGGGGTGTTGACGTCCGCCCGGGTGACCAATGAAGAAAACTATATCGTTCAGAAATTTGCCCGTGCTGTCTTGAAAACAAACAGTGTGGATCACTGCGCTCGTCTCTGACACAGCTCCACTGTGGTCGGTCTGGCCGCAGCATTCGGAAGTGGTGCAATGACCAACACCATTGCATGCATTCAAAAAGCCGATGTTATCCTGATTACCGGTTCCAATACCACGGAAAACCATCCGGTGCTTTCGAGTTATGTGAAGAGAGCGGTGAAATCCGGGAAAACCCGGTTGATCGTTGTTGATCCCCGGCGGGTCAAAATCTCCGCAATGGCCGATATTTACATCCGGCCCAATTTGGGAACGGATGTCGCATGGATAAACGGGATGATGCACGTGATCATCAAGGAAAAGCTTTATGCCGAAGATTATGTGCGGGAAAGAACCGTGGGCTTTGATGAATTAAAGCAGACAGTGGAAAAATACACGCCCGAATACGTGGAAGGCATTACCGGTATACCGGCCTCGCAATTGATTGAGGCCGCAAGGCTTTATGCCGGAGCTGAAGCAGGGAATATCCTGTATTGCATGGGCATTACCCAGCATACCACCGGTACGGACAACGTCAAATCCCTGGCCAACCTGGCCATGTTATGCGGGAATTTGGGAATCGAAGGCGGCGGTGTAAACCCCTTAAGAGGACAAAACAATGTTCAGGGCGCCTGTGACATGGGGGGGCTGCCCAATGTTTATACCGGTTACCAGAGCGTTACGGATCCCGAAATTAAAAGGAAAATGGAGCAGGCCTGGGGCGTGACCGGGCTGTCGGACAAGGTAGGACTCAAGGTAACGGAGATGGTGCCCAAAGCCCATAGCGGGGAGGTTAAGGCGTTGTATATCGTGGGTGAAAATCCCCTGGTGTCTGATGCGGATTTGAATCATGTGGAAGCAAGCTTTAAACACCTGGAGTTTCTTGTGGTGCAGGATATTTTTATGAGCGAGACAGCGCAGCTTGCCGATGTGGTTCTGCCGTCAAAATGCTTTGCCGAGAAGGAAGGAACGTTCTCAAACACCGAACGACGGGTGCAGCGGGTGAGAAAGGCGATAAATCCACCGGGCCAGGCCCTGGATGACTGGAAAATTATTTGCGAGATTTCAAAACGTATGGGCTATGATATGACGTACACGGACGCCCGGTCCATCATGGAAGAAATTTCCCGTGTCACACCGTCTTACGGCGGTATCACCTATGATCGTATCGAAGATGAGGGGATTCAGTGGCCGTGCCCGAATACGGATCATCCCGGAACACCTGTTTTGCACGTGGGCCGGTTCACATCGGGCAGGGGCAAATTTCACGGCATTGAATGGAATGCGCCGGCGGAAATCGTCGATGAAACCTATCCCCTGTACCTGACCACGGGAAGGATCTTATATCACTATCATACCGGTACCATGACGATGAAAACCGCGGGATTAAACGAACGGGCTCCCGAATGCTTTGTTGAGATATCTCCGACGGATGCGTCAAAATTCGGGCTTGACGACGGGGTTCGTGTCAATATCGCATCCAGAAGGGGAGAAATCAACGCGAGAATAAACATATCCGAAAAAGCGGTGGACGGCACGGTATTTATTCCCTTTCATTTTGCCGAAGCAGCGGCAAACAAGCTCACCAATTCAGCCCTTGATCCCATTTCGGGAATTCCCGAGTACAAGGTCTGCGCCGTGAAAATCACCGCGACCCCTTAACAGGAAGATAACGAAAAAGCATCCGGTTTAAAGAAAACCTTAAACCGGATGCTTTTTATTTTTTAATCACCATGGCCGGGAAACGCAAAAAAATAATTCGGGCACTGGGCCTTTGTTCCGGCGGGCTTGACAGCATGTTGTCGGCCCTTGTCCTGAAAGGTCAGGGAATCGAAGTGGAATGGATCAGCTTTGAAACGCCGTTTTTCTCTTCCGCCAGGGCAAGGGAAGCGTCCCGTCAACTGGATATTCCCCTGACGGTGGAAGATATTACCCACACCTACGTGGACATGCTGAGAAACCCTCCTGCCGGATACGGAAAAAACATGAACCCGTGTATGGACTGCCACAGCCTGATGTTCAATCTGGCCGGGAAAATCATGAAAAAGAAGGGTTTCTGCTTCCTGTTCAGCGGCGAGGTGCTGGGCCAACGGCCCATGAGCCAGACCCAATCTTCCCTGCGTTACGTGGAAAAACACTCCGGATATGACGGATATATTCTTCGTCCCTTAAGCGCCCGTCTCCTTCCTGAGACGGTGCCGGAAAAAAACGGCTGGGTGAACAGGGATCTGCTGCTTGATTTCAGGGGCCGGTCACGAAAGCCGCAGATGACCCTGGCTGAGAAATACAATATATCCGATTATCCATCTCCGGCAGGGGGGTGCCTTCTGACGGACAAGGGGTTTTCTCATCGGCTGAAAGATCTTTTTGAACACAACAAAGATGTCTCCCGGACCGACCTGGAGCTTTTAAAACACGGCCGTCATATTCGGTTCAACAAGAGGGTAAAAATTATCGTCGGCCGGACCCGCGATGACAATATGCAGATTCTTGGTCATGTCGACGTCAACAGAGACGTTTTGATCAAACTAAAGAGCCTGCCAGGTCCCACGGTGTTGTTGCCCCGGGGGGGAGGCAGGGATGCGACGATCCTGGCGGCATCCATCTGTGCGGGATATGCAAAGGCGCCGGAAGGGCTGCCCGTAGATGCCTTGGTGCAAAGTCCCCGGGGAAAAGAGACGTTGACGGTGATTGCCGTACCTCCTAAAGATATCCGTCACATGCTCATTTAAGGTGTATTTTTTTTGTCCGCAACTGGCCGCAGGCCGCCATGATGTCTTCTCCCTTGCTTTTCCGGATAATTGCCGTGTAATTGCTGTTGAGCAAAATGTCCTGAAATTTTAATATCACGGATTCGTCCGGGCGCTTGAAGTCGGACCCTGGATGGGCGTTAAAGGGGATGAGGTTGATTTTTGCCCTGATGGACCGCAGCAGCTTCGCAAGACGTTTCGCATCTTCGGTTGTATCATTGACGTCTTTGATGAGGATATATTCAAATGTGATTCGGCGGCGGTGGGGTAATGGATATTGCCGGCATGCTTCCATCAAACGGTCAATGGGGTATTTTCGATTGACGGGCATCAGCATATCTCGGGTCTCGTCATCAGCGGCATTTAGGGACACGGCCAGATTGACCGGCACGTCGCGGCCCAGATCGGCTATTTTCGGAACGATCCCGGCGGTTGAAATCGTTACCCGCCGACTGGAATAGTTCAACCCGTAATCACTGTCAATCAGAGTGTTCACCGCGCTGACGACGTTTTCGTAATTGGCCAGGGGTTCGCCCATCCCCATGACAACAATGTTGGTCAGGCGTGAAGGGTCTGCCATCATGTTGACCGCATCACGGACTTGAGCAATGATCTCTCCTCTGGACAGATTCCGGATAAGTCCTCCCAGGGCGGTCTGGCAGAATTTGCATCCCTGGGCGCAGCCCACCTGGCTGGAGATGCACAGGGTATAGTGATTTTTTTCAGGGATTAATACGGTTTCAATATATTGTCCGTCCAGGAGTTGGAACAGGTATTTTATGGAACCATCAGCGGATTTCGCCATGTCGGCCACTGACAGACGGCCGATGACAAACCGGTCGGCCAAAATGGACCGGAGGTCTTTTGCCAGGTCCGTCATGATATCAAATTCATCGGCCTGGTTAGAATAAATCCATTTGAAAATTTGTTTGGCCCGATAGGGTTTGAAACCTTTTTTCCCCAGCCAGAAAGACAATTCGTCCAGGGTCAAGTTTAAAATATCTGTTTGCAAAGCCTGTTTTTCCAAATTTTTTGTCTTTCCCGTGTCTGTAAAATGGTTATAACCGTATTTGTGAGGTTTTTAAAATATCCTTGACATAACATTGTTTTAATATTATTTTCAAGGATTTCCTAAATTTTTGTGCATATGGCAGGCAGCTGAAGCAGTAAAATGTGACAGCCGCGTGGGTATATTATTTTTGCTTTTTGGCTTGTAACCTGCTAAATTGCGTTAAATTAAAATCTTTAGGCCGTTTGCATCCAGGCACAAAGACGGCTGGTTTCGGGTTGATGATTTATGTTTGACAATTTAAGCGATAAACTGGATTCCATCTTCAGAAAACTTAAAGGCCGCGGTAAATTAACGGAAAAGAATATCGAGGACGGGTTGAAGGAAGTGCGAATGGCGCTTCTGGAAGCCGATGTCCACTACCGCGTCGTAAAAAAGTTTATTGCCGACGTCAAAGACCGGGCTTTGGGCCAGGAAGTCATGAGAAGCCTCACACCGGGTCAGCAGGTTATTAAAATCGTCAACGAGAAACTCACGGATCTCATGGGGTCGGCCCATGAAAAGCTGTCCCTTGCCGGGGCTGTTCCGGTTTCGGTAATGCTGGTCGGACTCCAGGGATCGGGTAAAACCACCACCGCCGGCAAGTTGGCCGTACTGTTAAGAAAACAGGGTCGAAAGCCGTACCTTGTACCGGCGGATGTTTATCGGCCCGCTGCCATCGACCAACTGACAAAGCTGGGCCAACAGTTGAATGTGCCGGTGTTTCCGTCCCATGGGGATATGGACCCGGTTGAAATATGCAGTAATGCCAGGGTGGCGGCCCATAAGGACGGATGTGACACGCTGCTTCTGGATACTGCGGGTCGGTTGCATATTGACGGCGAATTGATGGATGAGCTGGACCGTATCAAGAAAGCGGTCAGGCCTTCGGATATCCTGCTGGTGGCGGATGCCATGACAGGTCAGGATGCCGTGAATATCGCAAAGGCATTTGATGAAAAGCTCGATATCGGCGGTGTCGTACTCACCAAACTGGATGGGGATGCCCGTGGTGGTGCTGCGCTGTCCATAAAAGCGGTTACGAACAAGCCGATCAAGTTCGTGGGTGTCGGAGAAAAGCTCAACGATCTGGAGCCGTTTTATCCGGAACGAATGGCGTCAAAAATCCTGGGCATGGGGGACGTGTTGACCCTGATTGAGAAGGCCCAGGAAATGGTGGATGCAAAAGAAGCGGCAGAACTTGAAAAAAGGTTAAGAAAGAGCGAATTTACGCTTGAAGACTTTCGAAACCAGATGGTTCAGGTACGAAAAATGGGGTCCCTGTCGGATATGCTCGACATGATTCCCGGTATTGGGAAAATGAAGCAGCTTAAGAATTTCACCGTGGACGACAGGGAGTTGATTAAAATCGAGGCGATCATTAACTCGATGACCCCGGATGAGCGAAGAAAATATGCCATCATCAATGGAAGCCGACGAAAAAGGATTGCCAAAGGAAGCGGAACCAGTGTACAAGATGTAAATAAATTACTGAAAAATTATGCTCAAGTCATAAAATTATTGAAAAAAATCAATAAAGGCGGCATGCGCGGGATGGGCCGAGGCATGTTGCCGTTTTAAGGAGAAAGGACATATGGCAGTTAAAATCAGGTTGGCCAGACACGGCGCAAAAAAACGACCGTTTTATCGCATCGTTGTTGCGGACGTTGAATCGCCGAGGGATGGAAGATTTTTGGAAATAGTTGGCACCTATAACCCGTTGAAAGAACCTGCTGAAGTTATGGTGAAGGATGAACGGGTTGATTATTGGATAAAGCAGGGCGCTATTCCGACTGATACGGTAAAGAGCCTGTTAAAAAAAGAAGGATTTTTTGCCAAGTCTGCCGAGTAGTGTCCGAACCCCTTATTCTCAACAGCCGACAAAGGAGGCGGAGCTATGAAAGAGCTGATCAAATATATTGCTCAGGCTTTAGTTGACAATCCGGAACAAGTAGAAGTTGCAGAAGTCGAGGGCAACCAGACTTCGGTTTTAGAGCTTAAAGTGGCAAAAGAGGATTTAGGGAAGGTAATCGGCAAACAGGGAAGAACTGCACGGGCCATGCGGACGATTTTATCTGCTGCATCTGCCAAGGTCAAAAAACGGACTGTTTTGGAAATCGTAGAATGATCCAGTGGACAAGGATGATCTTTTAGCCATTGGAAGGATTGCCGGTGTTCATGGTATTAAAGGCAGCCTGAAAATATTTTCATATGCCGAAACACTGGCCGGCGTTCAGAAGGATGGGTCTGTCCTCATTCGCCATCCATCGGGAAGAGAAAAGGTCTACGGGATAAACTGGGTCCGACCTTACAAAAAAGGAGCCCTTTTATCCCTGCATGGGGTGACGGATCGCAACCATGCCGAAGAATTGATCGGCGGAGAATTACTGATAAGCAAACATGATTTGCCCGGGCTTGAAGACGGGACTTTCTACTGGTTTGATTTAATCGGCATGTTGGTTCATGATGACGATAACCGGTTGATCGGTCGGGTGGAATCGATTATTGAGACCGGAAGCAATGATGTGTACGTTGTAAAAGATGAAAAAGGAAAGGAAACACTGATCCCGGCACTGGTGTCAGTGGTTCTGAATGTGGATTTGGAAAACCAGACCATGCGGGTAAAATTACCGGATGGTTTATAATTTTTGGCAGGTTCAGGATGTATTTCATTGCCTTGACGATTTTTCCGGAAATGTTTGAATCTTTCTGGAGATACGGAATCATCAGAAGGGCGATTGAAGATAAAAAAATAGCTGCTTTTGCATTAAATATCAGGGATTTTACAGAAGACAAACACCGGACCACCGACGACCGGCCCTATGGCGGCGGGTGCGGAATGGTCATGAAGCCGGAGCCGTTGGCCGGTGCCATCCGAAGAGCTGAGGAAATTGCCGGAAATTCCCGGAAGGTCCTGTTGACACCCCAGGGAAGGATGTTCGATCAGCAGATGGCGGTCGAGCTTGCAAAGGAAGATGCTTTGATTCTGATATGCGGCCGTTACGAAGGGGTTGATGAAAGAATCTGCTACGATTTTGTGGATGATGAAATTTCCATGGGGGATTTTATCTTAACCGGAGGAGAGTTGCCCGCCATGATGATGATAGAGGCCGTAACCCGGCTCATACCGGGTGCCCTCGGTGGTGAAGATTCGGCTCGAAACGATTCTTTTGCAGATAACCTGCTGGAACATGCCCATTATACGCGGCCCCGGGTTTTTAATGGAAATGAAATACCGGATGTACTGTTTTCCGGAAACCACGGCGCTATTGCACAATGGCGGCATGAATCATCGATGATTCGAACATTTCTAAAACGAAAGGATCTTTTGGAAAAAAGGGCGTTAAGCCCTCTGGAAATCCAAATTTTGAAAAAGTGGCGACTTGATATCGAACGAATCATACAAGCCCAGGCTGTATGTGGCACTGACGCATTATCCGGTGGTGAATAAGAATGGGGACACCATCGCATCGGCGGTAACCAGTCTGGATATCCATGATATTTCAAGGGCTGCAAAAACATATGGTGTGAGTCTGTTTTATGTGGTCACACCCCTTGAAGATCAGATAGCCCTGATTAACAGGATTGTCAGTCACTGGACCACCGGTGCGGGTTCCTTGTACAATGAATTGAGAAAACAGGCGCTGGACCTGATAAGGATTGAAGATTCCCTGGAATCGGTAAAACGTCATATTGCCGGTTTCGGCCATGGCACCCCGAAAATGGTGGTTACATGCGCCCGGTATTTTGATGAAAGCATTGATTATGACCGGATGAAAGCCGGGTTGAAAACCGGAGCGCCTTATCTGCTGGTGTTTGGAACGGCGTGGGGATTGGCTGAATCGTTGTTGCGGTCTGCGGATTATATCCTGGAACCCATTGGGAAAAACAGCGATTACAACCATCTTTCCGTTCGCAGTGCCGTTGCGATCATTTTGGATCGTCTTTTGGGTGGGCGTTAAATAAGATGGCATAGCAAAAAGCCGGGTGACAACTTTTTTTCCGGGGTTTTATGTTTTAAGCAACAGGTATCCTGTTAATTTTTTTTAATTTTAATACTTAAAACCTGATAATCCGGCTTTTTTGCGAATTCATCAAATAGAAACCATTTTATTTTTAAGAAGAGCTATTTTTTAGTTGACTTGAAAATCGTATGATTTAAAAAGAAAGCTCTTAAAAGCGAATCGGTGGAATAAATGATCCTGAGTCGTGAAGAAAAAAATGAGCGGGAGAATACATAACATGAAGGTTATAGATCAGTTCGGAAAAGAAATGATGCGCCTTGATCACCCGAATTTCGTTCCGGGGGATACGATTAAGGTCCATGTTAAGATAAAGGAAGGGGATAAAGAGCGTATCCAGATTTTTCAGGGTGTCGTTATCGGTAAAAAGAACAATGGCGCAAATTCGACGTTTACCGTCCGAAAGGTTTCTTACGGTGTGGGGGTTGAAAGGGTTTTTATGACGCATTCTCCCATTATCGATAAAATAGAGGTGGTTACACGGGGACGTGTCCGCCGGGCCAAAATTTATTACCTGCGTAAATTGAGGGGTAAAGCAGCCCGGATAAAAGAGCGTCGGTTAAACTAAGAGACCGGATCGGTAATACCATGGGAACGGACCTGTGGGCATTTGAAAAACAAGCCCTGGCAGCGGGTTATTCCAAAATTGCAGGTATAGATGAGGCCGGCCGAGGACCTTTGGCCGGCCCTGTTGTTTCGGCCGCAGTCATATTGCCGCAATCCTTTTCAATTTCCCATATCACGGATTCCAAGAAACTTACCCCGAAGAAACGGGATTATCTGTACGACAAGATTTACGAGCGGGCTGAATCCGTTGGAATCGGAATCATTGACGCAAATGAAATTGACCGGATCAATATTTTGAATGCATCCCTTCTCTCCATGTCCATATCGGTCAGAAATTTATCCCCGGTTCCGGACTTCCTTTTGATTGACGGCACTTTTCCCATCAGCACGGCATTGCCCCAGAAACCGGTTCCAAAAGGGGATTTGCTCAGTATTTCAGTGGCTTCCGCCTCAATTATTGCCAAGGTGACCCGGGACCGGCTCATGAAAAGGTATCATGAAGATTATCCCCAGTATGGATTTGATAAACATAAAGGATATCCCACCCGGGCCCACAAGGAAGCGATTCGAAAAAATGGATGCTGTTTCATTCATCGAAAAAGTTTTAAGGGTGTTAAAGAATATCTGTAACACCAATTTGCCGGAGATCAAAGATGACATTCATCAAGGCGGTACTGTTTGATTTTGGCGGGACACTTTTTGACTACAAGGTGCTGGAAAACGCGGAACGTGAATGCCTCCTTGAATTTATCCGGTCCCTGGAAATTGATGTATCCGAAGATGAGGTTCAAAAAAATTACCGAAATGCACTGGGGAAAGTGTTTATGGAATATCTCCCCAGAAAATTTTATTTTCATCGGGACCTGTTTAGAGATGCATTTGTTGAAATGCTTCAGCGGCTGGGTGTTGAAGCCGATTCGAATCATTATGAACGGTATCGCCGGAAACAGTGGGAACTGCATAAACGGGACTTTCAACTCAGGACAGGCGTAACGGAAACACTGTCGTCGCTCAAGAAAAAAGACATCCACCTGGCAATCGTCAGCAATATAGATGAAGATCAACTTGCGCATTTGCTTGAGATCTCCGGTATCGGGTCCTATTTTGACGATATCCTTTCCAGTGAAAAAACAAGATCCTGTAAGCCGGATCCAGGAATATTCAATCAGGCCCTTGCCAGGGCGAATTGTCTTGCCAAAGAAATTTTGTTTGTCGGCGATACCCCGTTACAGGACATTGCCGGCGCAAACCGGGCCGGAATGAATTCCGTACTAATTCAAACCCGGGAACATAATGAATTTGCCGAGGCGTCATTAAAGCCGGACTATGTGATTCATGAAATTCCCGAATTACTGGATTTGTTGTGAGGTGTTAATTTGATTTGCCGAATTCGTTAAACATTGTTATATTGGGACTGTTACGAGATAAACTTTTGGTGAAAAGGAGATTGAAAATGAAAAAAGTACTGACCATATTGCTAAGTCTGACAATGATATGGATGCTGGCGGGCTGTGCCGCTCAAACCAGGCAACAGCAGGGAACGGCAACCGGGGCTGCAGTGGGGGCCGGGTTAGGTGCCATTTTAGGTCAGGCCATTGGAAAAGATACACAAGGAACATTGATCGGAGCAGGAATCGGCGCAGTATTGGGCGGTATCGCGGGAAACCAGATCGGTGCCTATATGGACCGCCAGGAAGCGGCCTTGAGGCAGACCATGGCAGCTTCCGAGGCAGCCAGCATCAGACGGGAACAGGATGTCCTGATTGCCACATTCAAATCGGAAGTTATGTTTGATTTTGATTCCTATACATTAAAACCCGGCGGATACAACGAAATCGCCAGGGTGGCCAATGTCCTGAACCAATATCCGCAAACAACGCTTCAGGTTCAGGGGCACACCGATTCCATCGGGTCGGAGGATTATAATCTGCGACTGTCCCAGAAAAGGGCCGATGCAGTGAAAAACGCACTGATTCAGCAGGGAGTGGATGAGCGCAGGATAACCGCAATTGGTTTTGGAGAATCTCAGCCCATATCTTCTGAAAATGCCCTAAACCGGAGGGTCGATATCGTTATCACACCGATACGGGCTTAAAACACATACATCGCTCTCGGGTTCTTCCGGGAGTAAAACAACACGGTTACCGGTCAGGCAACAAATCGGCTGGAAGGCTCATGGCGGAGCTTTTCAGCCGATCTTTTTCCAGGTTGAACCGTTCAGACCGTCTTCGATGACGATGCCCCATGACGAAAGGGTATCTCTGATTTCGTCGGCCAAGTCCCATTTTTGTTCGTTCCGGAGCCGGGAACGGATATTGATGAGCAGCTTGATGACGTCAGGGGGGATTTCGGGGTGGTCATCGTCGCCTTCAGGCCAGTCGACGTTGCTGTCAGAGATTGTTTTTGCCGATGAATCGGCGATGGCGGACCGGTCGCCAAAGGGTGATGCCGTGTCAAAATCTTTCAGGTAACGGACGTCAAAACTCTCTCCCGCGGAAAAACACATCTCATGCCCCGATTTTCGCAGTGTTGCCGAACCAGCGCCGATCACCCGACACATCCCTTTGGGAAAATCAATATTTACAGCCGTATACTCATCAATGCCTAAAACAACGGCGGATTCAGGCAGCAGGCCCTCAAGTTTTTCAAGACGGGGTGCGCCCATATAGCAAAAGCGGGTGTCATGGGTGCCGCCCTCCTTGTTGTTCCAGTGCGGAATGATGACCGGTTCAAGGCCCAGGGGTTTTAATAAATTGAGACCGCTTATCCAGTGGGGTGATTCCCCGACCTTGTATATTTCGTAGACCGGCAGCGCAAAAGACCCAATGGCGATGGATGCCGCACTGGCAAAAACAAGATGTGCACCGTCAGTCAGTCGTGAATACAGGGCGTTTAAGATACGGGTATTCTCCCAGTTTCGAACCGTATATGTCGGACTTCCAGGACCTGCAAATATGTAATCGGCAGATTTAAGCCTGCCAAGCACCTTGTTTTCATCGACCTGTGCAGCGTTCGAAGTCTTAAACGATGCAATGGAAAGGGGTACATTAAAGTGCTTTTTGAAATATCGGACGGCTTTTTCCGAAATTTGGTTCACATTTAATTGAAAGCCGGCAGGGGTATCGATGAAGACGGCCTGAACCGGGGGCGGTATTTGAGACATCACCAATCGGTGCATCCTGCTCATGGAAGGGGACATTTCCCCTGACCCGATAAGCGTTATACTTCCTTTTGGCGTATTCATGTGAAGATACATGGTAAACCATTAATACCACAAAGGCCCTTTGCAGGCAACCTGTCAATCTCATTAACTTAAGCTTGTATTCCCAATAAGCATAGCGTTCTTTGTGTGTGGTAAAAAAACGTCAGCCACCGAAATCCGGAGCAGATAGCCGTGACTTTTCCCGGATTTATCGCTTTTTTCCGCATACGGACAATTCGGCTAAAGGTTTGACACAGGAAGATCTTTTTAGTATTACTCAGGTTGTGAACCACGACATCCGATCCGGTTCAAAAGGCTTATCTTTTATTCATGTTCCATGAATAATAATCCTTTAAAACAGGTGAAATTTTGGCTGACCACATTGTCATAATTTTTTTAGACGGGCGAAAAATCGAAGCGGTTACGACAGAACCCTTTAACCCGGAGAAACGCAGTAAGATCGATGTTATTTTAGCCGGAGAAGGAGAAAAACATACGACATTTGCATTGAGCGAGTTGTGCTGTGTGCTGATAAAGGGGACTCCGGTAAGCCCGAAAAGACCGCTGCAATGGGAAGTGGAAGAGGTCGAAACCGTTTGCGGGGAGCGTTTTCGAATCTATGTGGTCAATGCAAAGGCGGCTAACGGCTTTTTTGGCATTCCCATACAAAGAACAATGCCTTATAAATTAATTTATTTTGTGAATGACGGCATTAGAGCCCGCCGGAACGACCGGTCCTTGGGAGAAATTTTAAAAGAAAAAGGCTATGTTTCGGATAAAAATATTGAACTCGTCTTGGAGGAGCAGGATAATTTAAGAAAAAAGCGTGTGGGCGATATTATTGCCGAGAAGAGTGATCTGTCTCAGGAAGAGATTGATTCGGCAATTCGAATCGCCATGGGTGCGTCGGATCGGAGAAAAATTTTACGGGTGGGAGACCTGCTGGTATCGGCGGGCCTGGTTACAAACGAGCAGGTCCAGGAGGCCCTGGCCAGCCAGGAAAACGGGAGGAAGAAAAAAATCGGGTCCCTGCTGGTGGAAAAGGGATTTATAACGGAAGATCAATTGCTCCTTGCCCTTTCCGCAAAATTCAGAATGCGTCATATTGATTTGAAGGATGAGATTCCCAGTCAGGCCGCCTTGAATATATTATCCAGAGAAATTGTGGACCGGTTCAAGATCATGCCCGTGGAAGCCGACGACAAGCATATTGTTGTTGCCACTTCCGAACCAACGGACCATACGATTGCCGAAATTTTGCGGTTTAACACCAACCGTAAGGTTGAGATGGTAACGGCGACTTCCAGCCAGATTCAAGCTGCCATTGAAAAATATTACTATCGGGTTGAGAAATCCATGGATGTTCTTTTGGGAGACTTAGCTGGACTGAATGAAGAGGAAATCGCCGTTGAGGAGGAATTCGAGGACTCTTCGGTCAAGGAAACCGATTCCCAGGTCATTCGTTTCGTAAATGGTATTTTACTGGATGCCTACCATAAAAAGGTTTCGGATATTCACATGGAGCCTAAACCCGGTAAAGGTCATCTGCAGGTCCGTTACCGGATTGATGGCCAATGCCATATTGAACATCAGCTTCCTTACACTTTCAAAAAGGCGGTTATTTCCAGAATCAAAATCCTGTCCAACCTGGACATTGCCGAGCGCCGAAAGCCCCAGAGCGGAAAAATTGTTCTGGTCGCGGATAAAAAGAAAATTGAATATCGGGTGGAGATCACTCCGACGGTGGGGGACCAGGAGGATGCGGTGCTGCGTATTTTGTCATCATCCAGGCCCTTGGCCTTGAGTGAAATGGGGTTTACGGAATACAATTTAAAAAAATTTAAGGAGATTATATCAAAGCCTTACGGCATTATTCTGTGCGTGGGCCCCACCGGCTCCGGTAAAACCACCAGTCTCCATTCCGCATTGAGCTATTTGAACAAACCGGATCGCAAGATCTGGACGGCCGAAGATCCGGTTGAAATCACACAGGACGGTCTGCGGCAGGTTCAGGTGAATCCCAAGATCGGTTTTGGTTTCCATGATGCGCTCAGGTCGTTTTTGAGGGCTGATCCGGATGTGATCATGATCGGTGAAATGCGGGATTCGGAAACCGCCAAGATCGCCATCGAGGCGTCGTTGACCGGTCACCTCGTATTCAGTACCCTTCATACCAACAGCGCCCCGGAAACCGTGGTCCGCCTCATCGAGATGGGAATGGATCCGTACAATTTTGCCGACGCCCTTCTGGGTGTTGTGGCACAGCGCCTTGCCAGGAAACTTTGCAGTAAATGCCGGGAACACTATCATCCGGAAAAAGAAGAATATGAAAACCTGGTCCGGGCATACGGTTTCGAACAATATAAGAAAGACATGCTGGACCGGTATTCGGATACTTTTTCATTGATAAAACGGGTGGGATGCAAAGTCTGCGATAATAACGGGTACCGGGGACGAATCGCCATTCACGAGCTGTTGATCGGCACCGAACCCATCAGAGTGGCGATCAAGGAAAGCAAATCCCTTGAAGAGATCAGGGACATCGCCATTGCCCAAGGGATGAGAACCCTGAGGATGGATGCTGTTCAGAAAGTGATTGCAGGGTTGACGGATATGGACCAGGTATTCCGGGTGACCGTTTAAAGAGACCTTTAAGTCTGTTTTTCCCGATTTCCGCACCCGGAAAAAATTAGGTTCTCAAAATACTCGGAAGCGGGCCTTCAGACAAACCGGATTTCCTGAAACCGGTTTTTTAAGGATATTGCTTCTTCTTTCACCTGCCTGCCCTTGATAACGCTGTGGATCAGACCGGCGATTTCTCCCATTTCCCCTTCCCCCATACCGAATCGGGTGAGTTCCTGAACCCCGATTCTCAACCCCGAGGGATTCCTTGCATCGCGATCTCCGGGAAGCATGTTATAGTTAACGATGATATTGTTATCTGCCAGGCTTTGGGCAATCTCTTTTGCCGGTCCGTAAGACGAGACGTTTAAGGCGATCTGATGCGATTGGGTGAAACCAAAGTCCCCGGCCTCCACACCGAGACCTTCATCGTAAAGGGCCTGGCCCAGAGCTTTGGCGTTTTTTATAATCCGGTCGGCATAGGTCTCCCCATGAACGCTCATTTCGCGGATCGTCACCAGAAGACCGGGAATGGTATGCAAATGATGGTTGCTGGACGAACCGGGCATCACCCCCCGGTCAATGCTTTCCCACCATTTGAGCTCGCGGTCCGTAGTCATATTTCCAAGGATGACGCCCCGCTGGGGTCCTGGAAATGTTTTATGCGTACTGGCCGTAACAAAGTGGGCGCCTTCTTTTAAGGGATCCTGGAATTGTTTTCCCACGATCAGTCCGAAAACGTGTGCCGCGTCATATAAAACCGGTATGTTTTTCTCGTGGCAGACACGGGCGATCTCCTCAACAGGTTCGGGAAATAGAAAAAGGCTTTTGCCCAAAATAACGAGTTTCGGGGATTTGCTTTCAATGAGGTCAATACTTTTACCCGCATCGATGTGATACCCGTCCGGTGTTGTCGGCCAGAAATAAAGCGAAATGGAATTCGGCTTTTCCGGTTCCAGAATTTGGCCGCGGATCTGGATCCGGCGGCCGAAAATACCGATGGGGTTGTGACTGATATGGCCGCCGGCATCGATGGCGTTTGCGATAACCGTATCGCCGCCCCGCAGGATTCCAAGGGCCACCGCGGTATTGGCCTGATTTCCGCTGATGGGGCGGATGTCCGCCTGCCGGCACCCGGTCAGCCGGATAAGTTCTTCCGTAGCCATGCTTTCCAATTGATCGATATATGTCGTGCCCTCGTAGTATCTGTTTTTGCTTTCGGCGGTATTGGGATGTCCTTCGGCATATCGTCCCATGAAATCGCTGCATTCGATTTGGCGGACAGCAGGAGACGGGCTGTTTTCACTGGCGATCATGTTCAATGTCTCCCTTCCCCGCCACTGGTTCTGCTTTTCCACGATGCGTAAAATATCCGAAATATCCACCGGCATTTCAGGTTCCTTTCCTGATTTCTGTAAAAGTTTTGTTCAGTCTATACCGCGAGTGGCCCGGCCTGGCAAGAAACAATGATTTCGGATAAATCCATCACCCGTAGTTTTCCATTGACGCCTTCCGATCGAACGGCATCCTGAAACATCATCAAGCATTGGGGACATGCCACAGCCAGGATATCGGCACCGGAATCAAGTGCTTCTCTCACCCTCACCCGGGCAGGGCTGTCCGGTCCTCCTCCAAGGATATCGGTGAAAAAATTGCCTCCCCCGCCGCCGCAGCAAAGCGCGTTTTGCAGGGTTCGGCCCATTTCGACCAGTTCGATTCCCGGTACAGCACCCAGTACCGCTCTGGCGGATTGATAATCATCATTGTGGCGGCCGAGATAGCAGGGGTCATGGAATACGACCCTTACGGATTTACCGGGTGCGCTGAATTTTTTTTGTGAAATGGCACTGCTTAATATCCGGCTGTAGTGATATACATCAAATTCGCCACCCAACGAAGGATAATCATTTTTAAAAACATGAAAGGCATGGGGGGAGAGGGTAATAATGCGTTTAACCCCGGCATTTTTGAAATTCGTGATATTTTGTTCGGCAATGAGGTTGAACAGTTCGGTCTCTCCCATGGTCCGGATTTCGTTGCCGTCGCAGATTTCCTGCTCTCCCAGTATGCCGAAGGAAATGCCGAGGGATTTCATCAGTTTTGCCGTATGATAGGCCATTATCTTGCCGTATTCGTCATAAGAGCCCAGGCATCCCACATAAAAAAGATATAAATGCCCGGAAAACGGCTCGATTTTTAAATCACCGGCCCATTTGGCGCGATTTTTTTTGAGAAATTTGTAGGGATTTCCATGTCGGTAAATGGCTTCAAAATACGCTGCTGCCTTTGGCGGTACAACCCCCTGGTTGACCAGTTCCCCTTTGCCTGCAATAAACGCATTGACCAGGCTGTCCTTAAATTCCGGGAATGCGCAATGCTTGACACAATTGCCGCACGCAACGCAGGAAAAGAGGATTTCCGCAAGTCTCGGACCAGCTTTGATGTCGTTGTTTTGCCATGCACGCAACAGCCACATACGTCCGCCGGGCGAATAGGTTTCAAATCTGAATTTTAAATACGAAGGGCAATTAATGTCCGAATAGTCGTCGGGAAATTTGCAATAGCCGCATCTGAAGCAGCGGTGGAGAATTTCCGCATATTCCATAATCATACCTCCCAATTTCCCGGGTTCATGATTCCCTGGGGGTCCAGTGTCCTTCGAATACGGTTCATCAGGTCAAAGGTCCGGGGATCCATATGTTCGATAATCTGTTTTTGCGCGGGGGCTTCGGCCTTCCACGGAATCCCCCCCATTTTCAGAACCGCCTGATTGGTATCTTCAAGAGCCCCGTGAACACGTTTCATGTCTGTGTCGTCGGCCCGGTTGAACGGGTAAGCAAAAGCAAACATCATGCAGTGGCCGATGCCGATGACGCGGACCATGAGAAAATGGGGCAAATCGAATTTCCGGGCAATGGCAACTCCTTCCCGGTAAGCTTCGGGGAAAAGCTCTATGGGCATGATGGCGCCCACGTATTCAAATCCACCGCCTTTTCTTTCGTCTGCAAATTGCGTGATGTTTTTCATAGGAATTTCCATAAGTTCTTTTTTCATGATCGGGAAAACCGGCATAAAGCCGCCGACATTGTCATCGACAAAGGATTGAACCGATTCCCGAAGCAGATCTCTTTTCAGGGTAAGGGATTTTTTGGAATCCGCGGAATAGGTCATCATGATAATCTGGAACCCGGGCATCCGTTCGGACATGACCAGATTTATGTCTTCGGCCACCTGGGCGCCGGTGAGGCGATGGATCACATCCGGTACGATTTGCCCGTTTTCGGTGACGAATATACGGACATCGTTAAACGGTCGATCCGGGTACAGTTTAACGGACAGTTTCGTCACCACACCCGTGGTTCCGGCCCATCCCAGAAACAGGCCGGAAAGATCGGGCAATGGAGACCGGGAAAACCAGTATGGCGACGCCGCACATGATCCGATCCGCACGATTTCCCCCGTGGGCATGACCGCTTCCAGCCCGTTCAGCATTTCCGAATGGAAACCACCGACCTGGGAAACATGGCCTGATCCGTGAATCAGCACGTTGCCGGCGATGGATGCAATGGGCGGTGCGTCGGGCGACGAGTGCTTGAGGGATGGATGGTGTTTTTTCAGGTAGGCCTGGAGCATGCCCTGGGAGGCGCCGGCTTCCACGATGACATAGCGGCTTTTTTCGTTTACAGCGATGATACGGTTCATCCGTTTCAAATCCATGACAATGCCGCCCTTCAGGGGTCGGATTAATCCGGACAGGGTGAGCCCCCCTCCCATGGGAATGACGGGTATTTTTTCCCGGTTGGCCAGAAGAATGATCTGTCGCACCTCTTCGGTTGTGTCGGGCATGACCACGCAATCCGGAAAAGCAGGGGGCATGGTGCCCATGTCCCTGGAATATATAAATTTTTCTTCAGGGTGATCTGAAACGTATTCAGGCCCCAGGATATTTTTCAGCGATTTGATGACGTTTTCCATGGTTTTTTCCCTGTCGTTACCGTGAATGGGTATTTTTTTCTGAAACCCGGCGTATTCCGCCTTTCAAAAAAATCCAAAACTGGAGGCCGGTCAGGCGGCTTTTACTCGCCGAGGGCCAGTAAACACAGATCGCTCATTAAGATGGGAATGATGCCGCTTTCAGATACCGCCTCGGACATGGTGAAAAAACAGGCCGGGCAATTAAAAACGCAATATGCGGCATCCACTGCCTTCATATCGTCAATATTTCTTTTCATGACGTCATCGGCGGTTTCGTCCCGCTGCTGGGCCTGCTGGGCAAACGTACAGCAAAGGGCGTTTTTGCGGTCATATTTTCGATCCGGTCGGATCGCCCCGATTTGTTCGAAAATCCGGTCCACAAGATGATCTGTTTCAGGAACCAGCCGATTCGAGCACGGGCGCTGGTAAGCCACAATCTGATTTAAAGGGGTGATCCGGTCCTTCAAAACTTTCAGCCGCTTGTGCAGAAACGAGAACAGGTGAACCGATTTGAACGGGATATCAATGCCGAATGCCGGAGCCAGGTGGGTGTATGCGCCGTAGCATTCATCATGGAAATGAACGACTTCTTCAACACTGCTGTCCTTCAGAAAATAATCGTAAATATTCTGGACGGCGCGGGGCAGGCGTTCTCTGATGGTGGAACTTTTTGCAAAATGGAGCCACATGATGTTGCAGAAGATATCGCTGCCGGAGATGACGGCGGCACCTTCGAAAAGAGAGCCCCGGATACACCCTTCCAGCATGGAAAATGCGCACATGTTGATCAGTGGCGAATGCACGGGCCTGGGTGAAATATCGGACTGGGGCCGCATCATATAAAGCTGCTGACGGGTGGCGGGAGCAGGAACCGGCCAGATATTTTTTTCTTCCTGGCGTTCGACAATCTGGTAGAAAGGATGATTGCCGTATGGACAGTATTCTTCGCAGGCGTAACAGGTTACACATTGACTCAGCACCGGGGAATCTTCTCCCCGGGCAATCTTCAGCCTGTGGGATTTTGCGGTTTGAATATCCATGTCCATGTATTGGCATTTCATCAGACAGTCGATGGTATCACATTTCTCGCAGATTGCCGGATCAAAATTCAGTTCATACACGACAAAGGTCTCCTGTTTGGGTTAACGGGAAAGAAAGGGCATGGCAGAACGTGAGTGGACCCTTTGAACCGGAATGGTTTATAATATGATAACATTTTTACCGGGATTTTTCAATGAAAGGCTGCGCTTTTTGAATTAAAATTTCATCCGGCGGCAACATCCTGCCGGTAATGAGAATATGAAGGAAAATAAATGAGATAAGCGATTCAGGAGCTTTCATGAAACAAAGATAAAAAACTTGTCTCAAAACCCGTAACATGATATTTGCCTGAAAATATTATACTGAAAATGCTGGCCATACCCCCGCATTTTCAGTATAACAAATTGAATTATAAAAATATATCGGTAATAAGGAGGAGTTTTAAATGGCAAAGGTCGGCAAATATTTACCCTTGGTGATTGCGGTTCTGGTCGGGGTTTTTTTCCAGGCGATATTTATTGTTTCAGACATGAAAGACACCCCCACAAAAGCGGCCATTGAATTTGCACAAGCCTATTATCTGCTGGATGACGATACCATGGAAAAAAGACTTTGCAGGGCGTCTCTCGCAGCCGGTATGATTGACAATTACCTGTATGAAATGAGGAAGCAGGCGGCGGACCGTGGATTTGACTTGAAATATTTTAAAGCCCGCCTTTCCGGGATAAAGACCCAGACCCTTGAGATGAGCGACCGGACCGCAAAAATCAGAATCATTGCCCAAAAAAGATCTTCCATAAACCCAGTATTTGAATATGTGGGTAAACTGTTTTGCCTGACAAAGGCGTATGATGTGGAGAAAACCCTCGATCTCGTAAAAGAAAATGACCGCTGGCGGGTTTGCGGCCAGGTGCAGGACAGGGTTTAGCGGTCTTTTTATGCCGCCTTACGAGGCGGAGTTGGTTCAAGGCCCCGGCATATCGTCGTTCGGCAGCCGCGCGGGGTTGCCGGGAGAATTTAAAACCGCTTCTACGGGCCTTTGCGGTCGGATCTCCCGCAAACAGCCCCCGGGCAGCTATCATAACGATTGAACCGCACGGGAAACCTGGACAGGCCCGGATTTATCAAGTATTCCATGCAATCTATTTATCGCGATATTCAAAAAAAAGCCGTTGAAATTGCTTCTGAATTTCCGCTTCCGGAATTTTATCAAGACTATCGGCATATCTATGAAACATCCCGAATGTTTTACAAGACAGACCCCATTATTGCCAGATTAAAATCGTATGTGGAAGACCATATCGAAAACGATTTCGGGCACGGCATGAGCCACGTGGTCAAGGTGACCATTGATGCTGGTACGCTCATGATGATTGAAGCCGGGCAACGGGGATATCCTCAGGACCGAATCAACCGATGTGTTCTCATCGTCCAGTGCGCCGGGCTGCTTCACGATATCAAGCGCAAGCAGAAAGATCATGCCGTGGAAGGGAGCAAATTTGCAGCAGGTCTGCTGCAATCCTACCCGTTGGCACCCGAAGAGATTGAGGACATCCGGCTGTCCATCAGAAACCATGAGGCGTTTAAAGAGGTTGAAAAGATCAGTTCTGCTGCGGGGTCCCTGGTTTCGGACTGCCTTTATGATGCCGACAAATTCAGATGGGGGCCTGACAATTTTACGGAAACGGTCTGGGACATGCTGGCATTTTCAAACGTGGCCATAGACGGTTTCATTAAGCGTTACCCCAGGGGAGTGGAGGGGCTGTTAAAAATAAAGGATACCTTTCGAACACCCACAGGCAAAAAGTACGGCCCACAGATCATAGAACTTGGCGTTGCCATCGGCCAGGTGATTTATGAATATTTAAAAGAAACCTACTTATAGAATCGGTATCCCATTCATGAAACATGTATTGGATCGAGCAGGCATCAACGTTGGTGCCGTCATGGCCATCTGGATGGTCGTGGCGATGTTTGTTTTCCCTGCACATCTTTTTGCGGAAGATCCGTCCCTTCCGTTTTCACCCGGTGAAAAGCTGGTTTTTGAAATAAAATGGAGCATTATACCGGCCGGGAAGGCCGTACTTGAAGTCCTCCCCATCGAAGAATTGGATGGGGTTTTGGCCTATCATTTTGTCATGACGGTGAGAACAAGCAACTTTGTGGATCATTTTTACAAGGTCAGGGATCGAATCGATGCTTATGCGGATCTTCAGATGAATCGATCCCTGTTGTTCAAAAAAAAACAACGGGAAGGACGATCAAAGAAGAATATCCTGGTTACCTTTGACTGGGAAAAGAAACAGGCCCGGTATTCCAATTTCAACAAAAAGCGAAAGCCGATTTCCATAAAAGAGGGGACGTTTGATCCGCTGTCCGCATTTTATTTTACACGGCTGTTTGATTGGGAAAACGGAAATGAAGTGGCCAGACCGGTTACTGACGGGAAAAAAAATATCATCGGCAAGGCCCACCTGGTGAAAAGGGAAACCATTAAAGTACCGGCCGGAACCTTCGACACCTATTTACTGGAACCGGATATCGAACATATCGGCGGTGTGTTTGAAAAAAGCAAAAATGCAAAGATAGAGTTATGGGTAACAGCCGATGACCGTCACATTCCCGTACGGCTGAAAAGCAAGGTCGTGGTGGGGAGCTTTACAGGAGAGTTGGTTTCCATGGAAGGCGTTGATCGCCCATGAATTTTATCTGGAACGGGATTTTGCCGCCCAGTATCCGGGATGTGAAAGAGAACCGGGATTAAACAGGAATATTACCAATGTCAACGGATCCGGGATCGGACCGGGGCATCCGGTGGGTTCCACCGGTGATAGAAGCATCACCACACTGATTTATGCCATGAGAAAGCCGGGGAAAACCCGGGGTTGGCCACCCTTTGCGGCGGTGGGTGGCGTTTCCATGGCCTGTGCCATCGGAATCATGTAACAAAGAAGGGTAAAGATGGAATCGAGGCCGGAAGAATCTTATATGGATGAGGAATGGGAAAACCGGAAATTGTGCCCTGACGGTAATTGTATCGGGGTTATCGGCCCGGATGGTTTCTGCAAGGAATGCGGCCGCGGTCTGCCGTCTGAAACAGATCAGCCGGTTGTTTTGTCCGTTTCGGGCGAACCTGGCGGCGAATATGAAGAGGAATATGTTGATGAACGGGCCGGTGAATTTCATGCTGACGGTGAAGAAGACGGCGGGTTAAACGACGCTGTGGATGAAGACTGGGAAAACCGGACCCTGTGCAGCGACGAAAGCTGTATTGGTGTTATCGGCCCGGACGGGAGATGCAGGGAGTGCGGAAAGCCGCTATAGTCTCCCGGATACCGGCAGAGCGCCGCAGGGGATACCTATCGGGCCAGCGGAAAGATTCCATGCGGTGCTTAAACCGTATCTTTGGGCTTTTTCTTGGTGTGTTCCAGGTCTGATGTGTCGGCCGGTTCAGATCTGGCCGATATCCTGTTCAGCGTCACTCTTGAAACCGTTATAATATTCAAAGACCTTTTTGACATAAAACCGGGTTGTTTTAAAGGGCGGGATCCCCCGGTATTCCCTCACCTTGCTGCTGCCGGCATTATAGGCGGCAAGGGCAAGCTCGGCATTGCCTTCAAATTGTATCATGAGCTGCTTGAAGTATCTCACGCCGGCGTTGATATTGCTTTCAGGGTCTGAAAAATCTTCAACACCCATGGCCCTGGCCGTGGACGGCATGAGCTGCATGAGTCCCACGGCTCCTTTCTTGGAAACCGCGTTGGGATTAAAACTGGACTCCGCCCATATAATAGCCTTGATAAGTTCGGGTTCCACATCGTACTGGTCGGCAACTTCCTCGATGATCGGGTGAAATATCTCTTCGGCTGCTTTCCCCCGAACAGAGATCCAATCAACCTTCTGGTCATCCTGCGCTTCCAATTCCCCAGTTGGTTCATGTGGATCCGCCGGCTCAATGGTGTCCTGCTTGGCGGCCGTTGCGACCCATTTCGTTTCATTATCGGTCGTAATACTTTTGGGCTGGGCGTAAATACTGACCCAAAAAGCCGTAATCACCAAATATAAACAAGATGTTATGACGAATAAAATCTTTTCCTTACAGTGATTTTCGTCCATTTCCACTCTCTTTATTTACAGTTAAAGAACCATCCTACAACAACAGATGGAGCAACTTATTGTAAAAAAAACGGGATGTCAACCCAAATCTAATGCACATATATGGGCATCCCGGGCTGTTTCTTAAGCCGCTTGAAAAATTTTAACCGGTTTTTGGTAAAAAAGCAATAGTTCATTGAAAATAAAAATAAAATCCAATATTTATGGCTAATTCGACCCATAATTCCAAAAAATACACCATATGTTGATGATGTGTAAAAATACACTTGACAATTATCACCTGTTCGACATAGGTAATATAAACATAAGGTGCCGTTACGGCTTAATAGGGAATCCCGTGAAAATCGGGAGCGGTCCCGCCGCTGTAATTGGGGACGACATTCGCAACAGCCACTGCAAAAGCGGGAAGGCGCGGATGGCCGGATGATCCAAGAGTCAGAAGACCTGCCTTGTATAAAACGCCCATGATCCTGCGGGAAACAGGTACATGAGCGGATTGAAAGGGTCAAGTAAGCTGGGTGCAGCCCTTCAAGCAGATGTTACGCTTGAAGGGCTTTTTTTATATGGCCCCCGAATACCGGCGGGGGTGCACTCATTTGGGTGTCGGGGAAAGGCTCTCCCGGCAGGAGTTCCCCTTGCCTGTGTCTCCGGGCAGGGGGGTTTTGCCTTTCCCGACTCCCATAAAGATGCTTTTTAAAACAGAACGTTTTTCAAAGTTCCAATTAAAAACAGGTTAAGTACGTGCCGGGTGTCCGGTTGCCGCAAGGTCCGGGGTCTTCAGGAGGGACTTGACAGCGCCCGGCACGCTTTTAGTCTTCTCAATCATTTTAAAGCAGGCCTGTCAAGTGGTTTTCCCTTAAATGGCAAACAGGCCATAAAGACCCCGTTCCAAAGAAGTGGATAACAGATATTTTTTTCGATAATTAAACTTTACCAAAAGACAGCCGATTTATTTTGTGGTATGAAAAAAACGGCACTCCGGCGCTGGGATGCAAATTTTGGAAAATTTTAATCCGTGATTGTTTTTTGATGAGGAATAAAAGATGTTGGAAAAAATTGCAAAAAGTCCGTACCTTAACATCCTGGCGGGCATTGTTTTAATATCAACCGCCGGATATGAGACATGGGAATCTTTTGATGAGTTTAAACTGGGTACATACCATGGTGTATTTGTTTTCGGCATTATTCAGCTCCTTAAATCCCTGCCCGAAGCATTGCACGGGGTTAAAGAAATCAGGGAAGGAGAAGAATGCTATGAAAATGGCCGGAAACGAAATTAAAATCCTGCGAATTATTTAAGGCCGTGTTTGCGCCTTCATCCAATGCATGGATAATTCCTCCGGGCGTAACCGTATCTTCAGCCGTACATTGCAAAATGGTTTAACCGCCGGGAGTTTTTCACGCTTCTCCTGTCCGAATTAACGATTTGAAAAATATTCAAATAGCTGCTAATGAGGGTGTTGTTTTCTGGTCTGCAACATTTTCGGGCATGGGGGTTATAATTTTTATTTTTTGGACATGGAGTTGCCATGATCATCGGGGTCCTGAAGGAAATCAAAGCGGATGAGAACCGGGTGTCGATGACACCGGCCGGAGTGGAACTCATTAAACAGTTTGGTCATCGGGTCCTGGTTGAAAGAGGGGCGGGAAACGGGAGCGGGCTTTCAGACGCGGCGTATGAAAAGGCCGGTGCCCGGATACTCGATACGCCGCAACAGATTTATGCAGAGGCTGAAATGGTCATGCATGTGAAAGAACCCCTCCCCTCCGAGTATGACCTGATTCGGGAAGATCAGATTATATTCACATACCTTCATCTGGCGGCAAACCAGGAACTGACCGATGCACTGATGAAAAGCGGCTCCATTTGCATCGCCTATGAAACCATACAGAAATCCGACGGTTCACTCCCCCTGCTCAAACCCATGAGCGAGGTCGCCGGCAGGATGGCAATCCAGCAGGGTGCAAAGTACCTGGAGATGGAATACGGCGGACACGGCGTATTGCTTGGCGGCGTTCCCGGTGTTGATCCCGGTACCATATTGGTGATCGGCGGGGGAACCGTGGGAAAAAATGCCGCCAAAATAGCCTGCGGTCTGGGCGCCAAGGTGTATGTGCTGGAGAATAATCTTGAACGGATGCGGTATCTCAGTGATGTCATGCCGAGGAACTGCTTTCTGTTGATGTCTACGCCGGCCGCTGTTCGCGAACTGCTTCCACAGGCCGATGTGATCGTAGGGGCCGTGCTGATACCGGGTGCAAAAGCGCCGAAAGTGATTACCCGGGAGATGCTGTCACTTATAAACAAGGGATCCGTTATGGTGGATGTATCCATTGATCAGGGCGGATGTTTTGAAACGTCGAGACCCACGACCCATACGGAACCGATTTATATCGTGAACGGCGTGGTCCATTACTGCGTCGCCAACATGCCGGGGGCTGTTGCCAGAACATCCACGATGGCCCTGACCAACGCCTCATTGCCCTATGCCGTTGCAATCGCCAACAGCGGGTGGAAATGCGCAAGCCTGGAAAATCCTGAAATCCGGGGGGGACTTAATGTCGTCAAGGGCCATTTGACCTGCAAGGGCGTTGCGGAGGCTTTTGACAGGGAATATACACCGGTTGAAAACGTCATCGCATAAAGAAATTCAGCCTGTGAAGGAAATCAATGCAAAAGCAACAACGGGGGGACGGGAATTCCCCCTGGCCTGGGCTGAAATCGATTTAGGGGCTGTTGCTCATAATGTCCGAGAGCTAAGGCGAATTACCGTTTCATCCGCCATGGTCTTGGCTGTGGTAAAGGCCAACGGATATGGTCACGGGGCCGTTCGGATTGCACAAACTGCATTGCAGAACGGTGCCGAGCGGCTGGGAGTCGCCAATTTGGATGAAGCTGTTTCCCTCAGGGAGAACGGCATAGATGCTCCTATCCTGATATTCGGATACACCGCCCCGGAACGGTTTCAAACGCTGCTGGAATACGATCTCACCCAGTCCGTGTATTCACTGGATATGGCCGGACGTCTGTCCGATGCCGCAGCTTCCATGGGAAAGAAAATAAGAATCCATATCAAACTGGATACGGGAATGGGAAGGGTCGGGATATTGTCCATACCGGACCACAGTCCGGTTCCTGTACGGAACCCGAGCTCGGTTGTCGACGAAATCAGGGCTGTCTTATGCCTTAAGGGATGCACGACCGAAGGTATCTTTACCCATTTTGCAACTGCCGACCATTGGGATAAATCCTATGCGGAACAGCAGTTTCAGCGGTTTATGGAAATTATGAACAGGTTGCGCGCAGACGGCTTACTGCCGTCAGTGATACATGCGGCAAACAGTGCGGCGACAATCGATATGCCGCATACGCACCTGGACATGGTCAGGCCCGGCATATCCGTTTACGGCTTATATCCTTCTTCAGAGGTGAACCGGGATGCCATCATCTTGAAACCGGCGCTTACGCTGAAGACCCGGGTGGTTCACCTGAAAGAGGTTCCTGCCGGTTTTGCCGTAAGCTATGGGTGTACTTATAAAACCTTCCGAGCGACGACCATTGCAACAGTGCCCATGGGATATGCCGACGGATTCGGTCGATTGCTTTCTTCATGCGGGTCTATGTTGATTAACGGCGAACGGGCACCGGTGGTGGGGCGTGTCTGCATGGATATGACCCTGCTGGATGTGGGACAGATTCCGGATGTGGCCCTGGAAGACGAAGTCGTGGTCATCGGCAGGCAACAACAAGGGGTTATCCCGGCGGAAGAAATTGCCGCAGCCTTGAATACCATCAATTATGAAGTGGTCACTTCCATTGGCGAGCGGGTCCGGCGAATATATAAGGAGTAAGGGAATTTTTTCCTCAAGCCCCGGCTTGACCAACAGCCGGGGTAATGCACGGAAAAAGGTTTTTAAATGCCGATCGTTTCCTATTCGGTCCTCCGGAATAAAAAACAGGCACAGTGGTTTTGGTCATGGTTTAACCGGGAGTCCATTTTTAAATACCATATCGCCGGTATTTTTCAGATCATACCCGGCCAGTGATTTGGCTGTCTTTTGAAATTTCTCATCGTGGAGCAGGCTTAAGAAAACCTGTACGCCCTTGTCGAAAAAACGTTCCTTTGCAATCAGCAAATCATATCGTTCCCATCTTAAGGGAATAAAATCCAGGTCCAGAAGTGCGGCCACGTAACGGATGGCCGGACCGGCATCAGCCCTGTCCGCCAGGATTTCCAGACCGACGTCCATATGCCGCTGAACCTCGTTATAATATCCGTCGATGGATTCACCGTTTATTCCGGCTTTTTTCAATTCCTTGTCAAACAACAGACGGGTTCCGGTGCCCACTGCGCGATTGACGATTTTAATATTTCCCCGGGAAAGATCCTTGATTCCCGATATTTTTTTCGGATTTTTCTTTTGGACGATGATACCCTGTTCCCGGAGACAAAAATTTACGATTGCCGGATCTCTTTCAAGCTCCCGGGAGGCGAATTCAAAATTGTAATCTTCATCATCATCCTGGAGCAGATGACTGGATGCCATGTGGCAAAGGTTTTGCCGCAGGGCTCTCAATCCCCCCATGCTGCCCAGGTTGCCGAATACGGCGATATGATCTGTATGAATGCGGTTAAAAAGAGTAATCGCTTTTTCCAGGAGCGGGTCGTTGCTGCCGGTGATGATCAGCAATCCCTCATACGGCGGCAAATGGCTGACGGATTCGGGATAGTTGATGGTGTTGGTTTCGATCCACTGCTCCACCAAATGCCTGGGGAACAGCCATTTCCCCGTAATTTTAGTTGCGGGTAGACCCTTTTCCGCTACTAGGGTATAAATCATTTTCTCGTTAACATCTAAAAACTGGGCTACTTCTTTTGTTGAAAGGAAGGTTCTCATGGCAATTGTTCCTCAGCAAAACAGAACCCGCACGATTCGCCGATCCATGGCGGACCTGATGGAACAGGCTCCGCACAGCGCGCGGGATTTATCTAAGATATTGGGCATTCGGGAAAATGAGATCCTTGAGCATTTATCCCATATCGAACGCTCGGTTGCAGTAAAAGGCAAAAAGCTTAAAATAGTACCTGCCAAGTGCCTGTCCTGTGGTTATACGTTCAAAAAGCGTAAACGGTTTTCACGACCCGGACGATGCCCGTCATGCAGAAACACGCATATCGAGGCGCCGTTGTATCGTATCGACTGATTCGGGACTTTGTCCATGGGGTTATTTTTTTTGATACCATTTCCCGCCGGGGTCCTGGAGCCATTCTCCGGGCTGGGCTGTTTCGGCGATCCGCAAAGCTCTCCGGGAGCCGACCGATTCCACCGTCGTCCCCTGTTGTTTTGCGATAATCTGATATACCTGTTCCCGATCGGCGTTTTCCGCTTCCACCACATCCTGTTTGGCCCGGTTCTCCCCCATAAACTGCAGAAAACCTTTATTATTTTCTCCCACAACCCCGTCTTTTTTAAGGGCTATTATGTCGGGAAGGCGCTCCAGCATCCGCTGTTTGATGGTGTCGGCCCCGGCAAATGCATCTGCGTTTGCAATGAGTCCGATCATAATGGTCATGAATATGGCAATTGAAAAAACACGCTTTTTCATAGGGGTTCTCCTTATTGTGATAGCCTCAATTTTGTTTTATTCGGCGGATTGTGGGTCAATGGTTTTGGCGGTCTTGTCAATGTCGCCGAAAAAATCATCCAGAGCCCTGTCGATCTTTACATTCACGTCAATGGTGATATGAATGGGCTTGACTTCGACAGGTGCCACTTCAACCCGATGTCTGGTGCATGAAAAACAACAGGTCGCAAATAACATGGCGGCAATGAGGATAGTCGCTTTTTGCATTCTTTTTCCTCCTGGTTTACTGTATCATGTTGAACACTTTTCGATATCGCAGCAGGGTATCCAGGGGTAGCCTGAAATTGATATCCATGTTGACGCCCTGGAAAACAGACCCTTTTTTACCGGCTTCCAGCTTTACAAATCTCCCGATATCCTTCTCGTAGACGAAGGGGAGGGGATCGGTGGGCTTGCCGTTGAATGAAAGCCGCATCACCAGATCGTTTCCTTCGGTTGCCAGTCCCAGTGTAGCCCAATTGTAATCATAGCTTTTTAAAACCTCTCTGGCAAGATCCATTTGTACGTTCTCGGGGGTGCCGGTCGCGATGCCTGCCAATAATTTTTCCGTGTTGCGGACGCGGATTCTTCCCCCCTGACCGGGCGTGGAATATAAAAAGCCGTCTTTAAAAATCAGCCTTCCATCTGTATATCTTAACGGAATACGGCCGTTTACGGTCCCTTTCCCTTCCGCCTCTGCAGCCCCGAACTGTTCCAGCAGCATGGCCAGGTTCAACCGATCGCAGTACAGTACCAGGTTGTAGTCGCTTTTATCCCCCGTAATTCTCAGGGCATGGGTATCCACATGTCCGTTGCACCAGTTAAAACCGGCCGTCTCGATCAAAAGAGAATCCTTTGATTCCATTTGATACTCAATAAACCCCTTTTTTATGGAAATGCCGCCGACTGTTGCAGATGCAAATTCGATACGCTGTTTAGGCGCGGATTTAAACTCAAGCAGACTCGGAAAAAACAGTTGTGACCGTATGTTTTTGACGGACAGGTCTGCATCCGGGTTTTCAAGGGTTGCGTCTTGGATATCGGCATTTAGAGACACATTGAAATTTCGGTCGGTATAAGAAACACTTCCTGCGAGGCCAAAACCGCCGTCAATGGTAAATCCCTTGGCCGATGGCGTCAAACGGCCCAAATCAAAGGGGGCCGGCGTAACGTAGGGCAGGCTTTCATAATCCATATTAAAGGAAACCCTGTTATCGGAATCCGAAAATTCGGATCTTCCGGAGAACGCCACGGTGAAATCCGGTATGACGTGGCTTTGATGGGTTCCCTGAATATCAAATGCAAAGCCGGTCTGTCGCAATTTTCCCGATACAGGGCCAAGATCCATGTCGCTGAAACGGATCTGCCGGATTGCAAAATTGCCTGATTTTCCATTCATTTGCCGGGGCCATGAGACCGGCAGGTTGACGGATATGTCCTTCAGGTGCACCTGTGAGGCGGGGAATGCCGCATTTGCCCGGGAAATGGCGGCTGTTCCGGAAAACCGCATGTCCGGGGCTCCCGGGTTTTCAAATTTTCCCATGAAAGACAGTTTCGGCAGATTCATTTCCGCGTCTTCCATACGAATCTGCGTATTTGTTGATTTCCAGGTGAGGTCAAAGACGGGTTTTTCACCGGGATTCAATACGATGGTTCCCCCTGCTGATATATTTTCGATTTTGCCGGACACCGGACCGGAGAACGTTGATAAGCCGTTAACGGAAAGATTGAAATCTCCCACAACACCGCCGCCGTTGCCTTTTACCGCTATTTGGAAACGGGGTTGCCCCGACGCAATGACAAAATCGCCGATTTTGACATTTCCACCGGCCATGGTGGATTTTTTTTCATGGATATTTTTGTTTTTCAGGTCAAAGGACCAGGATCCGTTCTCCGGGATGTTGAATGAGACGTCACAGGCAAGATTGAACGGGGATTTGAGGGTTATCAGGTTGTCCTTGCCGGAAAAGGGTTCCAGGATCGCCAGGATGTTTCCGGAACCGCTGATGGTATTTTCATGGATATCCATTTCCCCTGAAAAATCCGTCAGCAGAATGGGCAGGGGGGAGGAAAGCCGCAGATCGGTCAGTCTGATTTTCCAGGGCGTTTCTTGTTGTCGGCCAATGGACAGTTTTATCGGAACAGACTGCGGATCGCCGTTCTTCTGACAGGGAGTCGTCCGGATACCGCCATAGGAAATATCCGGATTAAGGACCACGGCATCGGCTGAAACCGAAACCAAAGCAAGAGGTGATAAACCGATTCTGGCAAATACCGTAACGTCGGCTTTGCCGGAAAGTTTCAGCTCTTCAACCCGATCTGATACCGCGGTAATGGAATCGAGGCGAAAAGATTTTGATGCAATGCGAATATCGGATGAATTGGCTGCGAGATCGATTTTGACGTCCAGTTCAACGGTCTGGCCGAAAGGATAAACCAATGCCCTGCACAACAACCGGCCCATGTCCGAATCCAACGGGGTCATCTCGATATGAAAAGGGACACGGTATGATCGATCCGCCATGGCAAGGACAAGGTCGGCCTTTGACAGCACGATTCGCTGAACAATAAAATTCCCGGTGCTGTCTGTCATCTGATTTTCCTTGTCCGAATCGTTCTTACGTTTGCCCAGGGGTAAAAAGCCGGGAATTGAAAACACCCCATTGATGTATTCGCCGTAGATTGTAAGGCCGTTCAGCCGGATTTCCTTGACGGTTTTGTAAAAAATATCAAAAGGGGAAAAATCGATTTTCAGCGTTTCGATGACAATACCCGGTTTGGATGGGGAACCCAGACGGATGTTTTCCAAATCCGCTCCGTAAAGCCCGAGACGGCGCACCTTGCATGAAAAGCTTTCTATGCCGGCATTTTCGGCCAGGTCCGGGAGGATATTGTTTTGCAGAAAATAGGGCAACAAAAGGCAGGCGGCAACGAAAAGGCAGAACAACATTCCGCCAGCCACAAAAAAAACAAAGATAACGGTATTTTTGTTGAGTGTTAAACGCATCGGCGTTTTTGTTTTTTGTGCATCTTGTTCCTGAATGTGGGTTGAGCGTTGCGATGTCGGCCGGGTATGGCCCCTCTACTTTCAAATTGAAATCACTTCTACACATTGAATCGAAACGTTATAACATCCCCGTCCTTGACTTCATAAGTTTTGCCTTCGAGTCTTGTTGCCCCGTTTTTTCTGGCGTCGTTATACGAGCCGGCGGCCATCAGGTCATCATAGGCCAGCACTTCCGCCCGGATGAACCCTTTTTTCATATCCGTGTGAATGACGCCGGCGGCATCCTGTGCCTGGGTGCCTGATTTGATGGTCCACGCCCGGACTTCGTCCGGACCCACGGTAAAAAATGAGATCATGCCGAGAAGCTCATAGGACCTGTGAATAACACGGTCCATGGCGGATTCCGTGATGTTGAATTCGGACAGAAAGTCCTCGGCCTCTTCTGAAGACATCTGGGCCAGCTCATGTTCCAGTTTGCCCCGGATCACCATAAGGCCGTCTGTGTCGCTAAAACCATGGGTGTCGGGAAGATTATTGTCGTCATCCGCATTGTTGAACAGCACCAGCATGGGTTTGGCGGAGATGAACGCAAACCCTTTTAAGGCGTGTGCATTGGCCAGTTCCGGGAAATTCCGGATGGATGTTTCATTATCAAGATGTTTGCGGCATTCGATTAAAAGGGACATCTCTTCCGGGTCCGGTTTTTTCCCTCGTTTCCGGTCCAGCTCCAGCCGCTCCAGTCTTTTTTCAACGGCCAGCAAATCCGAAAAAATCATCTCCTGGTCCAACATTTTGTAATCATTACAGGGATCGGGCATTTGGCCGTCGTATCCCTTGAAATTTCGCAGAACATGAATCAATGCGTGACAATCCCGTATTTGATTCCATACGGGTTGATCCCGGGTTGTTTCCTTTTTACGCGATGTCGCAGCCGGCAAAAAGTATTCCACCTGGGCATAAATCGTCTTCTTCGGCTGATACATCTCACTTAACCGATCGATGCGGGCATCCGGCACCCGTATGGTTCCGATCCGGTTTTCGGTTTTATTTTGAATGTCTTGAAAATTATGGGTCAATGCCTCGAAAACAGTGGCCTTTCCACATCCGGGAAGTCCGATAATGCCCAGTTTCATAAAAATATCCGTCCTTATTCAGTATTATCAACCCCCGTCAGTCAGACAGGGGGTTGTTTCGGAAAAAATTCCTGAAGCAGCCTCTAAGCGAGTGGGGACATGTACCACCTTATCGGAATAAATTCAATCGCTCCAATACGGTTTTTGCTTCACTGACGATGGATTGGATCATGTCCGCCACCGTGGGCAGGTCATGGATTCGTCCGGCCACCTGTCCCATGCCCATCATGCCTTCCGTTACATTTCCCTGCTGCCATCCTTTTCGACCCACCGCCCCGCTGATATACGGTGCAAGTTCTTCGATGGTGGCGCCGTTTTGTTCCATTTCAAGGATTTTTTCCGCCCAGGGTGTTCTCAGCACCCGGCTGGGATTCATGTGAGCCTTCATAACCAGCATGGTATCGGTTTCCTTGGCGCCTATAATTGCCTGTTTGGCATTGGGGTGGATGGGGCATTCCAGGGTACTCATAAACCGGGTTCCCATGTTTACGGCCTCGGCGCCCAATGCCAAGCCAGCCACCAGGGTCTTTCCGTCACAAAAACCACCGCCGACGATGAGCGGGGCCTTGATGTTTTCCGCTGCCAGGGGAGCAAGAACCAGAGACGTGACCTCTTCCATGCTGGGATGACCGCCGCATTCGGTGCCTACGATGGAGACCACGTCCACCCCCATTTTATCCACTTTGATCGCATCCCTGAGCCGGGCGCATTTATGGATGTGAATCAATCCCCCGGCCTTGATCTGATCGCGGTAGGGTTCAGGGTTTCTGCCGGCGGTTTCCAGGATTTTAACACCGGCGTCGATGACCCAACCGATGCGTTCTTCAACGGGCAGGTCCCGCATGGCCGGGAACAACCCAACGTTAACGCCGAATGGCTGATCGGTCAGATCACGGGTTTTCTTGATTTCATCAAAAAATTTATCCCTTGTTTCAAAAAAAGCGGATGAGATACAACAGAATCCCCCTGCATTGGCAACCGCCGCCGTAAGTTCCCCCAGGGTGATGCCGTGCATGGTGCCGCACTGGATGGGGTATTTGATGCCGAGCATTTTTGTCAGTTTCGTTTCAAGCATGTTGCGCCCCCTTTTTTACAAGAGTTTTAAATACTTGGTATTTTATTAAATTCGTTGAGCTTAATACTCAAAACGGAACAATCAAGACATGATGAATTCAATTTTTACGAATTCATCATGTCTTGATCATATCATTATTTTTTGTTACAGAAAAGCATTTGAATTAGGCTTATATGAAAACAGCCGTCTGGCACAAATAAAGTTTCTGTAAAATCCCGTTATCACCAATGACACCTATTAACCTGTAACCAAAAGGAGAAAACCATGGCTGAAAAAGATATATATCATCAGTTGGCCGAGGCGATCGGCGCTGCGGATTCAAAACTGATTCCGGAAATAATGAAAAAAATGGCCAATGAGAATGAAATGAAGCTGGTCATGGCGGCCTCTCCTCCGGCAACGGTGGACGAACTGGCTGAAAAAACAGCCGTTGCAAAAGATGAAGCCCGGCAATTGCTGGACGGGCTGTTCACAAAGGGATTTATTTATAAGTCGAAAAAGCCCGATGCCATCAGATATTACCGTGTTCGGCATCTGCTCCAGTTCCATGATGCAACAATTCTTACCCCTGGCCTGTCCCAGGACATACTGGATATGTGGAAGGAGTTCGACCATAAGGAATGGCCCATGTTTCTGGACAAGTATGAACAGTTTTTGCCGAAGCCCGGGTCACGGGTGATCCCGGTGAATGTCTCCATATCGCCGGAGTCGAAAATACTCGCCTTTGAGGATGTCCGCAACATCGTGGAAAATGCCGATCGACTGGCCGTGGTCAACTGTACCTGCCGGCTGGTGGACGGAAGATGCGGCAAGCCATTGGAGGTCTGCATCCAGGTCAACAAGGCGGCCGATTATACGCTTGAACGGGGGACCGGGCGCGAGCTGACCAGGCAGGAAGCCCTTGATATGCTGAAAATGTGCGAGGATGAGGGCCTGGTTCATATAACGGATAACCGCCGGGCCATCGGAAATCTGATCTGCAACTGCTGCGAGGATTGCTGTATCAACTGGCCGGGATCCCGGAAGGCCAGTAAAAAATTTGTCGCGCCCAGTCGGTTTGTCGCTACCGTGGATGCGGATGCATGCACCGGGTGTGAGGTCTGCCTCGATCGATGCTATTTTGATGCCATCACCATGAATGGAGAAGACGGGACAGCCTGCATTGATGAGGAAAACTGCATGGGATGCGGTCTATGCATGGTGACCTGCGATACCGGAGCTATGTCCTTAAAAGAAGTACGGGCCGAGGATTTTGTGCAGGATTAGGCCGGACAGATTGCTGGCGAAAGGTTTCCTTTAATTGTAAGAGGTCGTTTAATCGGTTGGCGACCGGTTTGGTTTGGGTGAAAGTAAGGGCGGTATGACGGTTCATTTCTGTTCTGCCGCCCTTTTTGACATAGTTCGTGTACATTCAGAAACGGTGTGCTTTAGTTTATGTCAAGGCCGCAGTTTTTTTGAAACCGCAGGCTTCGGGCGTTACCTACAGGATTTCAGGGGAGCGGGAACACAGGCCCGGGCCAAAAGATGCCCCTTATGGGTGGACAATGGTTAACGGGTGAGGAACCTGTGAACGATTTTGAGTTAACAACCGAAATGCTTATCGACATTTCCCTGGTCTTTAAGGAAAGGGTCAGGGAGGGTTTTGCCCGGGATAACACGGAGATAAAGTGCCTTCCCACATTTATTCCAACGGAAAAACGGTTAAAGGGAAATACGGCGTACGTGCTGGATCTGGGCGGGTCAAACCTGCGGGCCGCCGTTGTTTCTTTTCATGGCGGCAAACCGGAAATTTTAAAGGGCCCGGTAAAAAAGACCATGCCCTGGAAAAGGAATGTTCCCCTGCCAAAAGAAGTATTTTTAGGGATTCAGGCGGATTTGCTGGCTTCTTTGGGGTATGGGCAAGAATGCCCACTGGGATATTGTTTTTCATATCCGGCAGCGGCTACACCGGATCGTGATGCCTTGCTGTTGGACTGGACCAAGGGAATCCATGTCCCTGATACACGGGGAAAGCCCGTGGGCAGGATGCTGGTGCATCACATCAGGCGCCGTTATAAAAACCTCAAGTTGAGCAGCATTACCGTGATCAACGATACCGTCGCCGCCCTGTTCGCGGGATTGATCGAGCCCGGAGGGGATACCCGCATCGGCCTGATTGCAGGGACGGGAACAAACATGGCTGCATTTGTGGATGCGTCCTTCATCCCCAAGCTTTCGGGTGTTTCAGACCAGCGGGGAATGATTTCCGTCAACCTGGAGTCGGGAAATTTTGATCCGCCTCATCTGACCCGATGGGATCGGATCGTTGATGAGAATTCGGAGAACAGGGGCCGGCAGCGGTTTGAAAAGGCCGTATCCGGTTTGTATTTAAGCCGGATATTCAAGGCCGTATTTCCGGAAAGCAGCCTGGAAGGAGACGCCGGTGCAAAAGGTCTCATTGCGTTATACCGACGGCATGACGGCCGACCGGAAACGGATCAATCAAAAACGATAAGACAAATATACCAACGATCCGCAAGACTGACGGCAGCAGCATTATCAGGGATTACGGTCCTGCTGTCGGAACATCAGTCCGCCGGGCACACCCGGGTGACGGGAGAGGGGGCTCTGTTCAGAAGCCGGCTGGACAGCCGGACACGATATGCATCCATTGTTAAAACCACCTGCGATATGCTGCTTGAAAAAATGGGCCGAACGGACATAAGATTTGCATTTTCCCGGATTCAGGATCCCAGCCTGGTGGGCTCGGCCCTTGCCGCATTATCGTAAAGAAACGATACCGTCGTTAAATTTGCCGAAACGATAAAAAAACAGGGAGAGTGCAGCATGTTAAAAATCATTCGTGCTTATTTAAACCTTTTGGTGCCCTTTTCCCTCATCATCCTTTTATCCTGTGCGGCACCGACCACCAAAAGGGCTGTGGTGGACCCGCAGCTGGCAAAAGAAGAGGCGCATAAACAGCGGATTATCGCCCTTAAAACCATGATGGAAAACCGGATTCGTCTTTTTGATCTTTCCCGGTCCATTTTGCAGGGATCCATATCCCTCTGCGAAGAGAAACGGGCAGATGCCGGCTGGATAATGTTTAACAGGTTCATGTTTCCCGAGGATTTCCAGGATGCATTAAAGGAAGCGCTTGATGTTGATGAATACCTGACCATCGTATACCTTGCTCCCGGATCACCGGCGGTAAACGCAGGTCTGAAAACCGGCGACAAAATCGTCCGGATTAATAACACGGAGATGCCGAAAAACAAAGAGGCCGCCCGGATATATCAAAAGACCTGGGCTGCCCTGGATCCGTCGTCTTTGATCCGGTTGACCGTTTTACGCAACGATGTCGAGATGAATTTTGATATGAACCCGGATCCGGTATGCGGTTATCAGGTTTACCTGGCAATGAACGATGATATCAACGCCTTTGCAGACGGAGAAAACGTCGTAATCATGCAGGGAATGATGCGGTTTGCCCAGAAGGACAATGAACTGGCCCTGGTCATAACCCACGAGCTGGCCCATAATGTAATGGGACATGTGGATGCACAGAGGAAGAACACCATGGCAGGGGGATTTCTGGGACTCATCGTCGATATTGCGGCAGCCGCGGCAGGCGTGAACACCCAAGGCGTTTTTTCCGATATGGGATATCGGGCCGGGGCCATGCGGTATTCCCAGGAATTCGAATTAGAGGCGGATTACGTGGGGCTTTACATGATGGCCCTGTCCGGGTTTGAGATCGAAAATGCCGCCGATTTCTGGCGTAAAATGGCCGCGGCCCATCCGGGCTCCATCAAAACCAATCATGCCAGTACCCATCCGGCAACGGCCCAGCGGTTTGTGGCACTGGAGAATACGATAAAGGAAATTAAAAACAAGCAGGAAAAAGGCCTGGCATTAAAGCCGGAATTAAAAGACTAACGGATCAAATGATGTTTGATTTTGACAAAGTGAGCGATCGCAGAAACACAAATTCCGCCAAATGGGATCTGGTTGAAGCTCTCCACCAGGACCCGGATATCCTGCCGATGTGGGTGGCGGACATGGACTTCAACACGGCGCCGTGCGTCATTGACGCGTTAAAGCGGCAGGCGGAACAGGGGATTTTCGGATACACCCTTCCCCCGAAATCATATCTGGATGCGGTTGTCAAATGGGTCCGACGGCGTCATGGATGGCAAATCAGCCCGGAATGGCTCACTTACAGCCCCGGCGTGGTGACGGCCCTGAACCTCTGCATCCTGGCCTATACCCGACCCGGGGACCGCGTTATTATCCAGCCGCCGGTTTACTACCCCTTTGCCAAGGCCATACAAAACAACGGACGGCGCGTAAGGAATAATCCGCTGGTGTTTGACGGAAACCGGTACGCCATGGATTTTGCTGATCTTCAGACCCGGGCGCGCAATCGAACGGCCCTGATGATTTTATGCAGCCCCCACAATCCCGTGGGACGGGTATGGACAAGGGAAGAACTCATCGGGGTGGCAGAATTCTGTTTAAAAAACGATATTCTTCTCGTATCCGATGAAATTCATTCCGATCTTGTCTATCGAAATCACAAGCATGTGCCCACGGCGTCCATTTCCGAAGAAATCGCCCAAAACACCATCACCTGTATCGCCCCCAGCAAGACATTCAACCTTGCCGGTCTGAAGACATCGGTTCTCATCATTCCCAATCCCAAAATACGCCGGCAGTACCAGACCATGCTGGAAAATCTCTCTTTGGGCATGATCAATACATTCGGGATCGCCGCTCTTGAAGCAGCGTATTCATACGGGGAGTCATGGCTGGAGGCGTTGCTGGACTATCTTGAAGCCAACATGGCCTTTACGATTTCCTATTTTAAGGAAAAAATACCCGGGATAAGGGCACTGGCATCGGAAGGCACCTACCTGTTATGGCTGGATTGCAGGCAACTCGGTTTGGACAACAAGGCCCTTGATGAATTCATGCTGAAAAAGGCCCGCATCTGGCTGGACGACGGCCCCATGTTCGGTCCCGGCGGTGAGGGGTTTCAGCGAATGAATATCGCCTGTCCCCGGGCCACGCTGGAGGAGGCTTTAGAGAGAATAGAAAAGGCGGTGAAAGAGAATTTTTGATCCATTAAATTAGTCGGTCCTGAAAAAGTATTTATCTATTAGAAAATATTGGCAAATATGCTTAAAATGTGCTAAATAATTTGCAAGTTTTCAACCCATAACCCACCAATTTCCTGCAAATTTTCAACATGAAACCAAAGAGATCACCTCACAAGAGTAAGCAAAGGGATTTGTTCCGCCCTGAGCTAACGAAAATTATCGATCCCGGACATGGTCTAGTAAAGTTGGCCAAAGCAGTCAATTGGGACCGCATGGACGAATTGTTCGGCAAAACCTACTGTCCAGACAATGGCCGACCGGGAGTCAGCACCCG
>CAYLRU010000013.1:0-62576 GCA_964386565.1 uncultured Desulfobacteraceae bacterium
ATCCTATAGATCGAAAACCTGAACATAATGAATAAATCTTCCGTTTTCGTATCAGGTTTCTTGACAAACGATTCGGTGGTTCCGGCTTTCGTGTTTCGTCTGGGGAGTCAGTGCATAAAATTTTCGCAAATGGGTACGATGTGCTCTGCAAAAACATCTATAAAAGTTAACCGTTTAATCGGAAAGTTCTTTGCCAAACGGCTTGCTGCTTTCAAGCAGCCTTAGAATATGTTTGAGTGCCCTTATCCCGAAAAAATATAATTGATTGAAAAAATGGAATATTCAAAAAAGAAAATAATTGTTTATAATTCGGTTGAAATTCGTGAGAGATTTTTACTATTCGCGGTGTGCAAGTGATGATTGAAGGAATTTGGAATGATTCCCGGATGCATTTAGATTCCAACTGAATGACAATGAAAAACTCGAACTGAAGCAAATTGAAACAGGCAAAAAGTTTGAGCAGATTTTTAACGCACTCCAAAACAAGGATTTAAAACCTAAATAAGGGATTTTTTTTAACGGACAAATCTTTGGCGCTTCGCTGAAAGACCGTGGTAAAAAGTAGTTTGCCTTCTCCAAAATGGATGAAACGGCATTTTTGCTTTTGGATAATCTGAAAAAGGTGATTGTCGATGAGTAAAGGTTTTATGTACATTCTGAAGTGCGCAGACGGTACTTATTACACAGGAAGTACCAGAAATTTGGAAAAACGTTTGTGGGAGCATCAGAATTTTAAAGGTGCGAACTATACTAAAAAGAAGCATCCTGTTAAGCTTGTTTACTATGAGGAATTTGACCGTATTGACGAAGCCTTTTACAGAGAGAAGCAGGTTCAAGGCTGGAGCCATGCCAAAAAGAAGGCGCTGATAGCGGGGAATTATAAGAAGCTGAAGCGGTTGGCAAAAAAGGAGTTTGATAAAACCGGTCATCTCGATACGATTCCTTCGGAATCACTCGATGACCGGGGAATTGATAAGGGCTCTGGTGAAATCACCCGATGACCGGGGAATTGATAAGGGCTCTGGTGAAATCACCCGATGACCGGGGAACAGAAAAGACAGGTCGCTGAGTATTTTGCGAAGCAAAGTGTATCGAAGCGACCGATAAGAGGTAATGGCAGATGAGTGACCGAAGGCCGATACGCAGTGATAATTGCGAATATGGTCTCCGCTGTATAGAAACAAAAACCTGAACCTGCTTTATCCAGAATTGCCGCTTTCCCCCCCAATTCGATGTTCTGTAATTTCTTTTCCATAAGAGTTCCTTCCTCTTTAATATCATTCCTTGACATCGAACCAACAGGTTTTTATATTAGCAAGGCTAAAAATAGATAATAAAAATAAGTAAAGCTGAAATTTTCGCCCTTTGAAAATCCGGCTCAATCAGGATGATTTTTGCAATGAATGGTCATTCAAGGACGTTTCATTGGGTCGCTTTGGAAAAGGCCGAACAGGTACGTGATGATGAACCGCAAATAAGCTTGCCGATACCGCGACCTGCCTGAATATCGTCCGGTGAGTTCGATGCGGATCGGACAACCGTTTAATGATATTTGACTTTACGTTGCGGCTGACCGGATTGAAAACGATAATTGAAGATAAAAGGAGCGACTTATGCCAAAGCGAGACGACATTAAAAAGGTAATGATCATCGGTTCAGGACCCATTGTGATCGGACAGGCCTGTGAGTTCGATTATTCAGGAACACAGGCGTGCAAAGCGCTTAGAAAGCTGGGATATGAAATCGTGCTGGTAAATTCCAATCCGGCAACCATCATGACCGATCCGGGAACGGCGGATGTCACGTATATCGAACCCCTGAACCTTAAGACAATGATCCAGATTATCGAAAAGGAACGCCCGGATGCCATCCTGCCCAACCTCGGCGGGCAGAACGGGTTGAACCTGACGTCTGAATTGGCCAAAGTCGGAATCCTGGAAAAATACGGGGTGAAGGTTATAGGCGTTCAGGTGGATGCCATCGAACGTGGTGAAGACCGGATCATTTTCAAGGAGACCATGAACCGGCTGGAACTGGAAATGCCGAAAAGCAAGCCCGCCTATACTGTTGACGAGGCAGAAAAGATTGCGGATGAAATCGGCTATCCCGTGGTCATCAGGCCGGCTTATACCATGGGCGGAACCGGTGGCGGTCATGTTTATAATGTTGAAGAGCTGAGGGTTATTGCCAGCCGGGGACTTTCCGCCAGTCTCGTGGGCCAGATCCTTGTGGAAGAATCCGTGATCGGGTGGGAAGAACTGGAACTCGAAGTGGTTCGGGATTCAAAAAACCAGATGATAACGGTCTGTTTCATTGAAAATGTCGATGCCATGGGGGTTCATACGGGGGATTCCTATTGCACCGCTCCCATGTTGACCATTGACCGGGAACTGCAGGAACGGCTGCAGGCGTATTCATACCGGATCGTGGAGGCCATTCAGGTCATCGGCGGGACCAATATCCAATTCGCACATGATCCCAGGACCGGCAGGGTCGTGGTCATCGAGATCAATCCCAGGACCTCGCGATCCTCCGCGCTGGCGTCAAAAGCCACGGGTTTTCCCATCGCCCTGATTTCCGCCATGCTTGCCGGCGGTATGACCCTGGATGAAATTCCGTATTGGCGGGAGGGTACGCTGGACAAATATACACCGTGGGGAGACTATGTCGTGGTGAAATTCGCCCGGTGGGGGTTTGAAAAATTCGAGGGTTCCGAAGATAAATTGGGGACCCAGATGCGGGCCGTAGGCGAGGTGATGAGCATCGGAAAAACATATAAGGAAGCATTTCAGAAATCCATCCGTTCATTGGAGAACGGACGGTACGGTCTCGGGTTTGCCAAGAATTTCAATGATCTGCCATTAAATAAATTGATGGACCTCCTGGCGGAGCCGTCCAGCGAGCGCCAGTTCATCATGTACGAGGCATTGCGAAAAGGAGCCGATATTGAGACGCTTTATGAGAAGACGCATATCAAACCGTGGTTTATCGAACAGATGAAGGAACTGGTGGATCTGGAGGAAAAAATACTTGCGTTCAAGGGGAAAGAACTCCCTGGTGACGTGCTGATACAGGCCAAGAAAGACGGCTTTGCGGATAAATATATAAGCCGGTTGCTGGATATTCCAGAGGAAGAGATACGCAACCGGCGCATATCTTCAGGGCTTGTCGAGGCGTGGGAGCCGGTTCCCGTCAGCGGTGTTGAGAATGCGGCCTATTATTTTTCCACCTATAACGCGCCGGATAAAACCGTTTCCAGTACCAAACGTAAAATGATGGTGCTCGGCGGCGGTCCCAACCGCATCGGCCAGGGTATCGAATTCGACTACTGTTGCGTGCATGCCGCTTTTGCCCTTCGGGATGAAGGGTTTGAATCCATCATGGTAAACTGCAACCCCGAAACCGTATCCACGGATTATGATACATCCGACAAACTTTACTTTGAACCCCTGACAGTGGAGGATGTGCTCAGCATTCATGAAAAGGAAAAACCCGAAGGGGTCATCGTTCAATTCGGTGGACAGACGCCGTTGAATATTGCCAATGAACTGGCCCGGTGCGGGGTGAATATCATCGGGACGTCTCCTGATGTGATTGACCTGGCCGAGGACCGGGACCGGTTCCGCCGGAAGATGAGAAAACTCGGCATTCCCCAGCCCGAGTCCGGTATGGCCAGGAATCTGGAAGAGGCGTTGGCTGTTGCCGAAAAGATCCGATATCCCCTCATGGTGCGTCCGTCTTATGTGTTGGGGGGGCGGGCCATGGAGGTCATTCATGACGAGGAAATGCTTCGTCATTATGTCTCGGTCGCCGTAGATGTTTCCCCGGACCGACCCATTCTCATCGACAAGTTTCTGGAAAACGCCATCGAAGCGGAAGCAGATGCCATATCGGACGGCACTGATGCGTTTGTTCCCGCCATCATGGAGCATATCGAACTGGCCGGTGTTCACTCCGGCGATTCAGCATGCGTGGTCCCGCCCATCAGCATTCCGGCCAAGCACCTGGATACGATTTATGAATACACCAGAAAAATCGCCATTGAACTGAAGGTGGTCGGCTTGATGAATATTCAATATGCCATTGCAAATGATATGGTGTACATCCTTGAAGCCAATCCCAGGGCGTCGAGAACCGTTCCCCTGGTATCCAAGGTTTGCAATATCCCCATGGCCAGGATTGCAACCCAGCTTATGCTGGGCAAAAAAATCGCCGATCTGGATATCAAATCCAGGGTGATACCGCACTTCGGCGTCAAGGAAGCGGTATTCCCGTTTACCATGTTTCCGGAAGTGGATCCCATCCTTGGACCGGAGATGAGAAGCACCGGAGAAGTTCTGGGCCTGGCGGATAATTTCGGTCTGGCGTTTTACAAAGCCCAGGAAGCCGCCCAGCAGACCCTGCCCTTGGAAGGAACCGTCCTGATCACCGTATCCGAGAACGACCGGCCGGCTGTCCTGGATGTGGCCACCCGGCTCAAGTCCCTGGGGTTCAAGATCCTGACAACCCGGGGAACCCACAAATTCCTGGCGGACAACGGTATTGAATCGGGACGGGTACTCAAGATTTACGAGGGACGCCCCAATATTGTTGACAGTATAAAAAACAAGGAAATTCAACTGATTATCAATACGCCAAGCGGCAAGATGAGCAAACACGACGATTCTTATATTCGAAAAGCCGCCATCAAATACAAGGTCCCGTATATTACCACGCTGGCGGCTGCCGTTGCCGCGGCCAAGGGCATTGCATCACTTCGGGAAGGCCGGATCAGGGCCCGGTCTTTGCAGAGCTATCACATGGATATCAGATAGAATTTTTTCACAAGCATTTGTTTTGTCCGTTTTCGGGGTGCCGCGCTGACAGGCGTGGTTGCCCCGAAAACAGAATCATGGCGGGCAAAATGGAACAAAATTGACATGCCGTCGGGTTTTTGATATGGCATAACATCATGAAATCAAGTATCTTTCCCGTTCGCCAGTCCGGCCGGAGGCTGATGACAAACATCCGGATTAATTTTTAAACCCTGATTCTTTGACCGCAGCGACAATTCCGAAAATCTTTTTTTGACCTGAATCGTGACAGATTGAGGTATGAGCAATCAATACAGGTACATTCCCCACCAGGTGTTTTGTTCTGCAGCGGCGCATATGCATGGGCACAAGGGGATTTGAATTGTGTCACGCCAACCCATTCTGTCATTCCGGACCGGATCCAGAATGACACGGCTGAACCACGGGAGTTTCAACGAATATCAGCACCAATTGACTTTAAAAAAGGAGGAATTTAATGGATGACGTGGCGGTAATCGGTGTCGGCATGACACGGTTTGGAAAATTTCTGGACAAAAGCATCAAGGACCTCGTCAAGGAAGCGGTTGAAGAGGCCCTGGGCGATGCGGGCGTCAGAAAAGAGGAAATCGAGGCGGCATATGTGGGCAATGCCGTTGCCGGATTGATAACCGGCCAGGAAATGATCAGGGGGCATGTGGTGTTAAGTGCCATGGGCATCGACTCCATTCCCATTTACAACGTGGAAAGCGCGTGTGCCAGCTCATCGGCGGCATTTAACCTGGGATGGACAGCCGTGGCTGCCGGAGTTCATGACTGCGTTTTGGTGGTCGGGTTTGAAAAACTTTTCCACCAGGACAAAATGAGGTCGTTTCAGGCTTTGGGAACTGCGGTGGATCTGGAAAAGTACATGGATTATTTTAAAGAAGCGGAAAAGCGTTCCACATCAGGAGATAGAATCGTTTCAGAAGGCAGTGGAAAGCAGAGAAGTATCTTTATGGACATGTATGCCTTCCTGATCAAGGAATACATGAGAAAGTACGGCTTGACCCGGGAACATTTTGCCATGCTTGCGGTAAAGTCCCATAAAAACGGCGCCCTGAACCCCCATGCCCAATACCAGAAAGAGGTGACCCTGAAAGAAGTACTGGAATCCGGGGATGTGGTCTATCCATTAACGCGGATGATGTGCTCCCCCATCGGCGACGGTGCATCGGCCGCCATATTATGCAAAAAATCCATGGTTTCCAAATTTACGGCTCAACCGGTATGGGTGGCGGGATCGGTAGTGGGCAGCGGAAAAATTTCCTTTGAAGGGGGGGATTCTGTTACAAAACGATTGGGGCCCAAGGTTTTTGAGGCTGCCGGTATCGGTCCGGAAGACATTGATGTGATTGAAGTCCATGACGCAACGTCTCCCTCTGAAATCATGTTTTTAATTGAACTGGGAATTTGTCCGGGCGATGAAGCCGTGGAATGGATTGAGGAAGGCCACATGGAGATTTCCGGCAAGATGCCCACAAATCCCTCGGGCGGTCTGGCCACAAAAGGGCATCCCATAGGGGCCACGGGATGTGGCATGATATATGAAATAGTCAAACAACTCAGGGGAGAAGCCGGCAGACGCCAGATCCCGGACAGGCCCAAAGTCGGCATGACCCATAACGGCGGCGGGATTCTGGGCATTGATGCGGCGTCCATGGCGCTGCATATTTTTAAACGGTGATAAACAGGAGCGTTCATCTTCAGGGAGGAATGAGAAAATTAAAAGCGAGGAGGCGGGGTTATGGAAAATACTCACAGAAAATACTTCAACATGGAGATCGAACCGCTGCTGAATACGCCGGAAATGAGAAAAATTCAGGAGAAAAAACTGCCTGCCACGGTTCGATTTTTTTACGAAAAAGTACCCTTTGACAGAAAAAAAATGGATGACGCCGGTGTTGCACCGGAAGATATAAAATCCTTTGAAGACCTGGCAAAAGCCATTCCCATCTCCGGGCAAAAGGATTTTCGGGAGGTTTTCAAAAAGTTCGACAACGATATGAACCGTTCCTATCGATATCTTTTCGGAGATGAGCGGATGGACGATATGTATCTGCTGACCACGACGTCCGGCACAACGGGAATTCCCACACCCTATCCCGTATTCCATAAAACCACCGATACCATGGCCGAACTCTTCGGTCGAGTGGGGTGGCGGGCCAATATCCGTCCGGGAGACCGGCTGGCCATCGGGTTCGGATTGAGCATGCATGCGGCGGGAACACCCCACCTGTTCTGGTTTAAAAGAATAAAGGGATTAACCCTCATCCCCATTGGTGCGGAGGTCGGCACCGAACGACTGCTGAATTTTATCAAGCTTTTCAAGGCCAATGTGCTGAGCTGTACACCTTCCCTGGCCCAGTATATGACAGAAAAGTCTCCGGAAGTACTCGGGGAACCGGTAAAAAGGCTCGGCATAAAGACACTGCTGTGCGGAGCCGAGCCGGGTGCGGGAATTCCAGAGGTGAGGGAGCGTCTCGAAAGGGAATTCGGAGCGAACGTTTATGATACCGGCGCAGGTTACGGGATCTCCTGCAACCACCCGGAATACCAGGGAATGCACTGGATCGCCGACGATTACTGCTACTATGAACTGGTGGACCCGGAAACCCATGAACCCGTTCCCATGGTTCACGGCGCCACCGGCCTGGCCGTGTTTACGCCCATCGAACCTCAATCCACCATATTTGTTCACAATCTTCGCTTTACCTTGAACGATATCCATCAGGTTTTTACCGATCCGTGCCCCTGCGGCCTGAGCGGGTTTCGGTATAAAATCGTGGGCAGGGCCGACGACATGCTGAAGGTTAAAGGCGTACCCGTATATCCGGCCGCCATCCAGGGGGTGATTAACGGGTTCGTACCCCGGGTGACCGGTGTCTTTCGGATTGTCCTTGAGGTGCCGCCGCCGAGGGTGGTGCCCCCGCTCAAACTGCGGGTGGAGTACGGGGAAGGGGTTAACGAATCCGATCTGCCGGCACTTGAGAAGGAGATCATGGAGAAAATGCATGTGATTAATAAAATCAGGCCCGAAATCACATGGCTTAAGCCCAATACGCTGGAACGGGTCGTCAAAAAGACCCAACTGCTGGAAAAAGTTTACGAAAAAAAATAAGGAGGCGCCATGACCGAGTTATCCCATCTTTTTTCACCCATTGAAGTGGGCGGCTGCAGCATTAAAAACCGTATTCTCATGTCCGGCCATCTGACAAATTATGCGGAGTTGGGTCTTCCGTCGGAACGGCATGCCCGGTATTATGAAGCCAGGGCCAGGGGGGGGATCGGACTGATTATCATGGAGGCGGTTCCCGTGTCGCCCCATGGATATATCCTTCCCACTGCGGTTACGGGATGGAATGACGCTATCATTCCGGGACTTCAAAAGATCAGCGAAGCCGTCCATGCCCAGGGCGCCAAGATTTTCTGCCAGGCATGGCATAACGGGTGTGAAAATTCCTCCTATTTCAGCAAAATATACAGCCAGTCATGTTCCGATGTACCGTCTTGTGCAGTGGGGGAAGTCCCCACCGTCATGACGGAAAAGGATATCCAGGCCGCCATTCAGATGTATGTGGATTTTTCTCTGCGCCTGAAGGAAGGTGGTTTTGACGGCGTGGAACTTCATTTTGCTCATGGATATCTTCCCCAACAATTTCTCTCTCCGTATGTCAATAATCGTAAGGACCGATACGGCGGCAGTCTTGAAAATCGTCTGCGATTCGGAATGGAGCTCATTGATGCGGTCAGGAACGCAGCGGGCCGGGATTTTGTCGTGGGGTTAAGGATCAGTGCTGATGAACTGGTTCCCGGTGGACTGACCCTTGAAGACATGAAGGAGATCGTTCCGTACTGGGACCAGACCGGTCAGATCGATTTTCTGGACGTGTCCATCGGCAATTACAAGACCCTGGCGCCCATGATCGCACCCATGATGATTCCACCGGGGGCTTTTTCCTATGCTTCGGCCGAGATCAGGCAGTTGGTGGATGTCCCGGTTTTCACCGCCATTCGGATTAATGACCCGGTACTGGCCAACGGGATCATCGAAAACCACGAGGCCGACATGGTGGTCATGACCCGGGCCACCCTTTGCGATCCGGAAATGCCCAACAAGGCCAGGGCAGGGCGAATCGACGATATCCGGTTATGCGTGGGGTGCAACGAAGGGTGCTGGGAGTACGCCACACGTGGTATGCCCATTACCTGTGCCCAGAATCCCGAGGCGGGGAATGAAGGCAGTCTTCAGATCAAACCGGCCGATCCGCCGAAAAAAGTGGTGGTGGTCGGTGGCGGCGTGGCTGGAATGGAAGCCGCCATCATGGCCAAGAAGAGGGGGCATCCCGTTATTTTATACGAGAAGGAACCGGAGTTGGGCGGTGCATTGATGATTGCGTCAAAGGCGCCGTGCCGTTCGGATCTGGCCCAGGTGGTACGGTACCGCGTTCATGAATTGAATCGTTTGAATGTTGACGTCCGTCTGAACACGGGGGCAACTTCAGAGACAATTGAACGGGAAAAACCCGATGTCGTCATTATCGCCGCCGGTGCTGATACCATTAAACACCCGGATCCCGATATCGTAGGTGTTGAGGCGGCAATCGACATTGAAGAGGGCGCCCATGTGGTGACGGCGGAAGATGTGCTTGAGGGAAAGGCGGAGACGGGACAAACCGTGGTGATTGCGGATCTTCAGACCTATATGAAAGGGTTGGTGACGGCGGAGGTCCTTGCAGACCAGGGAAAAGACGTGACCGTTGTAATGCCCTATCCCATCAGGGGGCTGTCCGGCAATCCCTATGACATGGACGGACCGACCCACACCATCCAGGTAATCAATTTGACGCGTAAAAAAGTAAAACGGATCAGCGATTTTGCCGTAAAAAAGGCCGCGGCCGGAAAGGTTTTCATACGTAACCACTATTCGGAAGAAATCGAAGTTCTTGATGCGGACACGTTGGTCTTGTCCATCTGGCGAAAATCCATAACCAGGCTGTTTCATGAGCTGGAAGGAAAAGTGGCGGAAGTATACCGAATCGGCGATTGCGTATCCCCCCGGCGCTACATCAACGCGGTTGAAGAGGGGTTTAAGATCGGCATGCAGATATAGCTTGTATCCATTCACACAGCCTTTAAGGTGTAAAAAACGGAGGCAGAATATGGAAAAATTCGATCAATTGAGGGGCGAGGAATATGTCAATGAATGGCCCCGTTATTCTCCGCAGGATTTGAGAAGACGGGAAGCCGTCATCATTGCAGCGAAGCTGGCGATGAATGCCGCATTGACCGCGCCGGTGGCCGGAGGGGTTCCCCAGGTTGACGCCCACCTGGTCTATGGGCAGGAAGAACTGGAGAAGGTGGCGCGAAAGATGGAAGATCTGGCGTACACCAATGACCGGTGGAAAAAACGGTTTTTAAATGAGGCCGTCATGGTCAGAGAATCCGACGTCATCCTGTTTCTGGGAAATTATCGCGCCCATGAAACGCCCCTTGATGCCATGTGCGGTCTTTGCGGCGGTCCTTCAGGATGCAGCTATTTTTACGAAAAAAGGGACACCAAGAACGGGCTTGTAGATATAACGGACAGGAGAAGCACGGCACCGATCAAGGGGCCGTTGTGCAGCGCCAGGGTCAGCGATCTGGGGTATGTGATGGGGTCGGCATTGTGGATGGCCCAGACACTGCTGGTCGATGCCAGGCCGTTTATGAGCGTGGGATTGGCCGGCCAGAAAATCGGATATTGTCCGAATTCAGCCATTGTTGTGGGAATTCCCATGGCAAGCTTATCCAAGAACCCGTATCAGGATATTGCCGTGGACTATCATCTGATCAATATGGACAAGATGATTGACAATACCCGGAAAAATTTCGTGGTCAACCGGCAGACCGGCTCGGGAATCCATTTTGATTACAGAATCCAGAATCCCAGGACGCAAAAGGAGGACGACAATGGCTAGAATAAACGGACAGGATGCAGCACGGGAAATGGTGATGGATGTGGCCAAACTGGCGGCGGCTGCCGCCTACAGGGCGCCGCAACTTACAGCCAGGCTTGAACTGAAGACGGAAATCGTGACCGGCGAAGACCTTACGCCAATCGTCGAATTTTTTGAAGCGATTTATCCTTTAGCACCGGTCATGTATTTTGATTACCAGTCTTTGAAATATTTTCTTGACCGGGGTGATCCGCCGCCGATTCTTCTTCTGGGGGCTGACTTAACGCGGTCCGAAATGGGATGGGATTGCGGGGCCTGCGGATTTGAAACCTGCGCGGAATTTAACGCCTACGCAAAGGAAAACAAGGGCCAGTCCATGATGTTCGGCGGTCCTTCATGCAACTGGAAGGTTCTTGATTTTGCAGCTGCCTGTGATTTTGCCTGCGCCACGGTGGCCCAGCACCGGCTGGACTGCAGGGCCATGGGGACCGTTGGCGGTGCGGCCGCGGGGGTGGGGTTTCTTCCCGGCTGCAGTGTGCATATCGGCATTCCGATCGGGCCGCCGGGGGATTTCATCTATTTCAGCCGGTCACAAAATGTGAAGACCGCCACTTATGACATGCACCGGGAGTGGCTGATGCGCACGTCTCCCACGAACTGGCAGGCATTTCCCGGCAGCACCAAACCCTGCATTAAGACAAAGCAGGACTGGTACAACGACATGCAGTATATCAAGTGGGGGCCGCCTTCGCAGGAAGAACAGGAATTTGCCGCAAAAACAATGGAGAACGTGATGAAAGTCGCACAGAAGCATATCCCGAATGTTTCCGCCTGGTATGGACAAAAAGCTAAATGACGGACACGGATGTCTTACGGGATGGACGAAGAAGGTCCGCATACGTCGACGGTCCGGCCAAGGACTATTTTATTGAAAAGCTTTGGAAAAGCGTCGGTCACATCCCGTGATTCATTTGCCCGGAGACAAGGGGAGGTAAAGGAGAGGTATAAAGGATGCGATTGAAAACGGGCCAAAAAAATAAAAAGCTTGCCTTAACCGTTTTTTTCCAATTAAATGTATCCAGACAATTCAGCGAGTGTCACATCGATCGGTTTTTATATCATCAACCCTCATGTAAAAGAGTATGCCATGAACTATGAGAATATTTTGTTTGAAATCCGGGACCACGGCGTCGCCGTCATAACGCTGAATCGCCCGGAAGCGTTGAACAGCCTTACCCTTGCCCTTATGGATGATGTCCGGGATGCAATCAGTCGGGTGGCCCGGGAGCCCGGCATCAAGGCCCTGGTTATAACGGGCGAGGGAAGGGGATTTTGTGCGGGCGCCGATATCGCAGAACCGTATACGGGGCAGCAGAACGAAAAATACACCGGTCTTTCAGTGGGAGAACGGGTTTCGGAAATGATGAAATCCCACTTTAACCCGCTGGTACTGGACATCGACCGGTTGGAAAAGCCCGTCATATCGGCTGTTAACGGGATTACGGCAGGCGGCGGGGTAGGGCTTGCCCTGTCGGCGGATATTGTTATCGCTGTCCGTTCGGCCAGTTTTTCCCTGGTATTCGGCCCTAAATTGGGAATTGTACCGGATATGGGGACCACCTGGTTTTTCCCGAGATTGATCGGGCGGGCACGGTCCTTAGCCCTTGCTTTCCTGGGCGAGAGAGTAACGGCGGAGACCGCGGCCGACTGGGGATTGATTTATAAATGTGTGGAAGATGATGCACTGATGGATGTTGTGATGGCAGTGGCAAAAAAGCTGGCGCAGGGTCCGACAAAGGCCTATGGTTATATCAAGCGGGTTTTCAGAGAATCCGATAGAAACCGATTGGATGAGCAGCTTGAATTCGAACGCTACTGCCAGTTGACCCTCTGCGATTCCGATGATTTCATGGAAGGTGTTACCGCTTTTCTTGAAAAGAGAAAACCCGTTTTTAAAGGGCGTTAATACCTGATGATCTCGTAATAAGTTGGAAAACGGCTTTTGAGAGAGTTTTACGGTTCAGGTTTAACTGTCAGCTCTTTTATTGAATTTTTTAATCTTCACACAGCAAACTTAAAACGTGGTGAATTCGGCTTTTTACAAGGTCATAAATATTTAAAGGGAGATCAACATGTCAAGACCGGTATTGAAGACGAAATTGTGTGATATTCTCGGTATCGAATATCCGATATTGAGCGCGGGCATGGGACCCAGCCTTGTGGGGGAAAAGACCGGGGCTCCCGTGGAACTGGTGGTGGCGGTATCAGAAGCAGGGGGGTGTGGTGTTTTAGGTGCTGCCGGCTATACGGTCGATGAAATGAGGGATGCCATCCGGGAAATCAAAAAACTCACGGACAAACCCTTTGGCGTGGATCTCCTGCTTCCCAGCCAGATGGTCAGTGCCGGAGACCATGTAGATAACGGGCCTTCGGAAATTGCATTGACCGATATTCTCAAAACCCTTCCCAAGGCGCATTATGACTGGATCATGAAGATAAAAGAAGAGATGAACCTGCCGGATATCGAAGCGACGTATAACATGGGGTCCACCACAACACGTCCCCACGCGTCGATAAAGGTGTGTATCGAGGAAAGGGTGCCTCTTTTCTGTGCGGGGCTGGGCAATCCGGGATTCATGGTTCCGGAAGCCCATGCCGCCGGTATAAAAGTTCTGGGAATTTCCGGAAATGCAAAAAATGCCGGCCGTATTGCCAAGTCCGGCGCCGATCTGGTAGTGGCCCAGGGCCATGAAGGGGGCGGTCACACCGGCAGAATCGGATCCGTGGCCTTATGGCCCCAGGCCATCGACATTGCCTATCCCACCCCTGTTTTAGCGGCGGGCGGAATCGGAGACGGCCGAGGCGTTGCCGCGGCACTGGCCATCGGATGCGTCGGTGTCTGGGTGGGAACCCGGTTTCTGGCTTCTGTTGAAGGCGGTGCACTGGATATCCAGAAACAGGCCATCCTGGAAGCAACGGATGAAGACACCCGCAGAAGTTATTTATATACCGGAAAAACCTCCCGTGCCATCTATAACCGGTTTCATGATCTCTGGGAAAACTCGGGCCTGGACCCGCTTCCTTTTCCTACACAGGTGTTGTTTGCCTCGGCCATGGTGGAGATGTTTACCCGGGCACAAATCAAGGAATATATCGGTCCGTTCTCCGGCCAGGTTTCAGGTCTTATCAAGGAAATCAAGCCGGCAGCTGAAATTCTCCGGGAGATGGTGGAAGAAACAGTGGATATCCTGAGCCGCAGGATTCCGGAAACGGTTATCGCCAGGGCATAAGTCCGGTAAAAAAAACAGGTATGGCGCGACGTTAAAATTAAAAGAAACCATCCCCGGTTGAATCAAATCGCGATGTTGAAGATATCGTCTCTCATTCAGGGCTCCATGTCGTCGTCCGTCACAGGCTCCCAGGGATCTCTCGGCGGCATTTCAGGAATTTTGGGATAAATGATGCGGAAGAATTTCGACCGAAGGTACTTTCCGATCTTTGGAAGTTCGTCATAGGGGATATGATTGAAACCCAATGCATACAGAGGGGTTGAATGCATTACCGTGGCTGCGACTCTGCGGTTTGTTTTTACATTCAATACAGCAGGCCTTCCATTTTCAGCCGCGGCAAAAGACCTGATGAGAGCCTCCTTAAGCTCTGCCGGATCCGTTACCCACTCTCCATGACATCCGATGACTTCAAACATTTTGTCATATCTTTGATCGGGAATGAAATCCGTAACCCCCCACTTCTGATTCTTTTCATTTTTTAATACACTGAAATTTTTTCCATGGGCGACCGCTTCCAGTACGCCGAGCCAGCCGTTATTATTGGAAACGAGAAATACGATTGGCAGGTCATATCTCACCGCTGTTTCAATCTCCATACCGGCATTTCCCATGCCGGCATCCCCCAGCAAAGCAATGACGGGACATTTTTTTGTTGAAGGATCGGCAAATGCAGCTCCAATGGCCATTCCAATACTGTGACCCACGCCGGCCTGTTCGGATGCATCCGTCATCTGGGCTGATTTTCTCAATTTAAAAAATTGCGGAGCATACCCGGAAATCGTAAACCCGTCTATGATAACGAGGTTTTTCCCGTTGTACCGTTCTTCGCACACATCCGCTACCGTCTTTGCAATATAACCCGGGTGCAACGGTTTCAGGTCTTTGTATTTTTGAGCCCGATCATGACAATCTGCATGATATTTGTCGTTATTTTTCTTAATTTCCGTTATCCATGAACCCCTGTCTTGCGGGGGCTTCAGACGCTTGGATCTTGCACATTCCAGCAATTGACGGATTACGATTTTGGGGGTGCCGACAATAGCGATTTCGGTCGGCATATAAGTCCAGATATGTTCAGAAGATTCATTGATTTGTATCACTTTCTTCCAACCCTGACCGTAGCCGTCGAAATAACCGATTTTCATTCCGATTAAAATTCGGAGGTCAATATCCTCACTTACCGCGTTAAGGACTTTGGAACTCACGGCCAGACGATGGGTCTCGGGTACGGTGCCGCGGCCCAACCGCCTGCCGGAAACCGGGATCTGGGCATACTCGGCAAACTCGAGCAGTTCGCGGCCTGCATCGCTCCAATGGACGCCGTCTCCCGCCATGATTAACGGGGTACTTGCCTGGTATATGATTTCAACCGCATTCTTGATCCGTTCCGGATCTCCGGCGCAAGTAAAAGGCTGTCCTGTTTTTTCTCCCATCCATTTCGGCACATAATCTGAATGGGGAGCCCCGGGTTCCCATAAGCGCTGCTGGGGCGGCAAAAAGTTAACCTGCAGCATACTGGCACTGAATTCAAGACCCACCGGTGCAAAGGGATAGGTTAAAGCATCCCTGAAAGCCCTGGCAATGCATTGCTTGATCTGATTGCTCTGAACGATTCTTTGGGTCCACTTGGTGATTCCACCGAGAAGATCGGCAGCATAGGCTTCCTGCATTGTTGAATACAGCCCGTCGTGCTCTACTTCATGACTGCCCAGGATCAGGATCAACGGCGTTCTGCTCAGATAGCACTGGTTGACGGCACTGACCATATTCGTCATGCCGGGGCCTGCGGTGCCGAACACAACGCCCGGTTTTCGTTTTAACTTGGCATAATTCTCAGCCATATAAACCGCATTCTGTTCATGCCTGACGGTTACCAGCTGGATACCGTGGCGGGACATCTCATCACATATCTGCCAGATATGGCCGCCATGAACGCCAAAAGCGATTTCAACTCCGTGATCGACAAGCTCTTCCGCAAGCAACATCGACGGGTTTGGATAAAATTCTCTTTCACCCAGCGATATTTTATCGTTTTTCATTGTTTTATACCTCCCTCATTGGATTAATCCTTCTAGGCATCAAGAATAATATGAAATAAGAAAAAATGATCAGTGGTTATGAATCTGTAGAAAGGAGACCGGGATTGCAAAACGCATCAGGATTGGTTCATAATGCATTAAACTGAATGGACTTCTGTAAATCCATTATGCAGGTGAGAATGAGATTGAAGTTTCTCGTGTGCAGCACGTGAAATCTTTTCAGGTTGTTTTGTTGATAAATTCCATTAAACCAAAAAAATCCATTCAAGTCAATGATAACGCAAAAACAGAAAAGTATAATGTCATTTTAAAATGTGTCGTGGAGGTGACATTTGTCACGAAAATATTTCAGTTAAAGAAAAAACGAAAAAAAACTTGACAAAAAAGTTAGTATTACTAAAATAAATACCATAAAAATAAGATTTTAGATTAAAAATAAAACTAAAAAAATGAGTAAAAACAGTACTATAAAATAATATATGAATAAGTTAGTTAATTTAACTAATCTTTTTTTATCCGGATTGATTTTTTGAAAGAGAGCGGTGGAAATGTTAAAAAAAAACGGGAACGCGGCTGTTGCATCCGACCTTCGATCTTTTCCTCCCGGCCGTATGAAGATTGTCGAAGCTGTGAAGCTGCTGCTGGAAAACAAGGAATTTCAAGCCATCACCACGGCGGAAATCGCTAAAACAGCGGGTGTGACCGAACCCCTGATATACAAATATTTCAAAGATAAAAGAGATCTTTTAAACCAGGTTTTGGAAGAATATCTCGATCATTACATATCCCGGGTCAATACGGACTTAAGGGGGATAAAGGGAGCCTTGAACAAACTTCGAAAGCTCATCTGGTCCCATATATACAATTTTGCCACCAACCGTATCTTTGCCAAAATCATCCTCCTTGAAGTGAAAGGGTTTCCGATCTATTTTGAAAGCAAGGCTTACAAATTGTCCAAAGAATACGGAAACATAATTTTGGGGGTTATCGAGGAAGGCATCAGGGAAGGAGAGATTAGGGAAGATGTGCCGGCCTCATCGCTGAAACATCTTATTTTGGGCGGTATCGAACGTGTGGTTTTGCCGGGGATAATTTTCAATGGGGATATTTCACCGGATATTCTTACGGAGAACCTCTGTAACCTGCTGTTTAACGGAATCCGAACAAAGACCTCAAAGACATAATCGTTATGCGGGTGAGGTATAAACACCGACAGGCATAATCCATTCCACAATCAAAGTGGTGATCAGGTTAAAATACATGGCCATTTAAAGGAGAAAGGGTTTTTGTAACTCATTATTATCATGCGTGAATTGTATTCAGAAAGGGGGACGCCATGCCGTTGAGAGCCATTGACATTCATGCCCATTTTTCAACAAGAGAAGGAACCATGAGTACAATGAAGTATGCCAGGGGCGTAGCTGCATATTACTCGAAAAGAGAAGTTACGGAGGAGGAACTTCTTAAATTTGCGAAAAGTGACGAGCAGATGGCCCAGGATTTTATCAATGCCGGGGTCAAGGGGATTCCCGTGGCCTGGGATGCAGAATCCAACACCGGGCAACCGGCCATGAGCAATGATTATGTCGCATCGATGGTCAAGCGCTTTCCCGAAGCTTTTATCGGATCATTCGGCTCTGTTGATCCCTGGAAAGGGAAATGGGCTGTTCAGGAGGCTGAACGCTGCATAAAAGACCTCGGGATGATGGGAATCAAATTTCAGGGTGCGGCACAGGCATTTTATCCCAATGATCACCGATTCTATCCACTTTGGGAAAAATGTGTCGAGCTGGGAGTACCAATACAGCTCCATACCGGCACTACGGGCCTTGGTGCGGGAATGCCGGGCGGGGGCGGCATCAAGCTGAAATATACCCGCCCCATACCTTATATCGACGATGTTGCGGCTGACTTTCCGGATCTTAAAATCATCTGCCTTCACCCGTCTTATCCCTGGCAGGACGAAGCCATTGCCATGGCCATTCATAAACCCAATATTTTTTTCGATCTTTCCGGGTGGGCGCCGAAATATTTTCCTGAAGCCCTGAAAAAGGAAATCAAATCCAGGCTTAAAGACCGCGTCATGTTCGGATCGGACTATCCCATCATTCCTTATGAGACGTTATTTGCAGGATGGGATGCTGAAGGGTATCCACCGGATATCATGGAGCGGGTTTATTACAAGAACGCAATCCGTATTTTAAATCTGGATATCAGCGAGGATGAATTCAAGTAAGCGTTCAGTCAGGAAACAGATTTCCGAAGGAAAGGGGGTGGATATATGAGTGCTTCAACGGCAATGGACCGGAGAACAGTGCTTTTAAGCCGGGAGATGGCTTTCAAAGGAAAAGCCTTAAGGGCGGCAGAGGGAGCGCCATATGCAGACGGGGTGATGATAGATGTTGAACGACCCCGGCTTCTGACGGAATCCTATCGCGAGACCGAGGGCGAACCCATGGTCATCCGGCGGGCTAAAGCACTTGCCCATATTTTAGACAATATGACGATTTATATCCAACCGTGGGAGCGAATCGTGGGTAATTTTGCGTCCCATCCCGATGCCATACAATATTATCCCGAGCTTTTTTCCCGCTGGGTTGACAAGGCCATTGACGGTCCGTACCGGCGTATGGTCAGCGATGAAGAGAGGGAAGAGCTTCACGAAATCCATCAATACTGGAAAAACAAATCGGTTCACGGCATGGAGCAAAGACTTGTCCCTGAAGATGTTAAACCATACTGCCGGGGAATCAACCACGGGGCATTCTTTTTTGTGCACGGCTCCCGGACCGGCGTTCCCAATTATCACAAGATTTTCAGAGTGGGGCTGAACGGCATCATCAGGGAAGCCGAGGACCAACTCAAAAAAATATCCTCCAAATCGGTGATTTACTTAAACGGGAAGGATTATATAAACCGGAAACGATTTTTGCAGGCAGCCGTCATCAGTCTTGAAGCCGGTGTTCGCTGGGGAAAACGATACGCAGAAAAAGCAAAAGAGCTTGCCCTGTCGGAAAAAGATAATAAAAGAAAATCCGAACTTGAAAACATAGCCCGGGTCTGTGAGCATGTTCCCGGCAATCCCCCCGGGAATCTGCATGAAGCCATACAATCCTACTTCTTTATCACCCTCATTACCCGTGTCATCGACCTCCAGACCTCGGGGCTGGGGGACCGATTCGATCAGATTATGAATCACCTTTATGTAAAAGACATTGAAGCGGGAAGAATTACACCATTGGAAGCACAGGAACTTGTGGAATATCTGTTTCTTAAAATGAATGAATTCGGCGAAATGGTGCCGCCGGCGATGGGATCCGGTTCAGGTGGAGGATTTGTGGTGACGACCCGGCTTCTGACAATCGGAGGTGTTACACCTGACGGCGATGACGCTACAAACGAGATGACTTCCATTACGTTGAAGGCCCGCAACTCCCTGGCGCTGACACAGCCGACCGTTGCGATCCGGGTGCATAAAAACACGCCTGAAGCCTTTTTGTACGAAATGACCGACGCCATCAGGAAGCAGCCCGGCGTATATTCGGTATTCAACGACGAAATGATCATCCCCAGTCTTCTTGAACGCGGGATTCCAATCAGAGATGCACGGGATTATTCAAAAGAAGGGTGTATGCGATGGATTATACCCGGAAAAGCCATGGGCCAGCGGGCTTTGGGCGGGATGTTTTCCCTTCCCAAGCTGTTGGAATACGCGTTGAACCGAGGTGTTAATAAATTAAATGGCATACAATTGGGGGCACCGACACCCGATCCACTGACCTTTACGTCCATAGAAGATGTGATGAACGCATACCTTGAGCAACTCGAATTCTTCATGGAAAAATGTGTAACGATAAACAACGTGGTTGAAGCTCTGGACCAGGAATGGCTGCCCCAGCCTTTTCTGTCAGCCCTCATGGACGATTGCATTGAACGCGGAGAGGACTGCAGGACATATAAATATATCCCCAATTCAATCATACAGCCTGTGGGACAAATTACTGTTGTCAACTCCCTGGCCGCCATGAAGAAACTTGTTTTCGAGGAAAAGAAAGTTACCATGCGGGAGTTGCTTGATGCGCTGGACACGGATTGGGAAGGGCGTGAGGATCTGCGTCGGCTGTTTGCAAACACTCCGAAGTTTGGAGAAGATGACGATTACGCCGACCAGATTGCCAGGGAATTATTTCGTAATACAACGGATGTGATTCAGTGCTTTAAAGATATATACGGCGGAATTTTCAGAGAAGACGGGACCGGCGGATCCACTTATTATGCGGGAAGCCTGCTTACCGGTCCGACGCCGGACGGACGAAAAAGCACGGACCTGTTCAATGACGGGACGATTTCTCCTGCTCCGGGTACGGATAGAAAAGGACCCACAGCGGTTCTGAAATCAATTTCAAAAGTGGATCAGGTGAGGAGCTTTACAAATTGCCTGAACCAGAAATTTTCGTCCCGATTTCTTGAAAAGCAATACAGGGCGATGTTTGTTGCATACCTGAAAACCTTTATAGATCTTGGCATACACCATATTCAGTTTAACGTCACTGATAAAGACACCTTACTTCAAGCCCAGCAGAAACCTGAAGATCATCAGACACTTGTGGTTCGCGTCGCCGGATACAGTGCATACTTTACGGATTTAAATCTCAGCCTGCAAAATCAGATCATTTCACGAACGGAACAAGCGCTTTAAAAATTAATTGTCCTCTCTTTATTTCGGTCCTGCTCCCCATGCCGATGGCGGGAAGATGAACTGAAAAGAAAGGAGAATGCGAATGCCCAAATCCACTGGAAGAAGGGTTCGTTTTTTACTTGCATCACCGGGATTGGACGGACATGATGTCGGACCGCGTCTTTTTGCAAGAGCCTTGATGGACGCGGGTATTGAAGTGATATTCCTCGGTGTGAAGCTGACCATTCCGGAGATTGCGCAAACGGCTGAACAGGAGGATCCGGATATTATCGGCCTGAGCATCTTTTCGGGGATTCACCTGGATGCGGTCAATGCATTGATACCGGAGCTCAAGCAGAGGGGCAGGGGTGATATTCCGATCCTGGTGGGGGGAACAATACCCCTTCAGGACATACCCAAACTCATAAAAGCAGGCGCTGCCAATGCCTGGGTTCCAGGGACGCCTGTTGAAAAAATCATCACGTATATCCGGGAACTGGTACATGGAAAAAGCAAATCAGGCCTGGAAGATGCAAAAGAATCCGAATCGCCCCCGGAGAAATCCTGGCAGACCGAGGATACAAAAATTCCTTTGAAGACCTTTTATTCTCCTGAAGATACTTCAGACCTTGATTTGGATGAGGACCTCGGAATACCGGGAGTTTTCCCTTATACGAGGGGAATATATGAAAGCACCTACCGCAGTTATATGTGGCAGGTCAGGCAATATACCGGACTGGGACTTCCTGAGCAGACCAATGAAAGGGCCCGTTACATCGTGGAACAGGGAGGAAGGGGACGCGGGAATGTGGCGGTACTGAACATTATATACGATCAGCCGACGCAACACGGGTTTGATTCGGATGCTCCGGAAGCTTTTTTCGACGTGGCCCGTGTCGGTACGGCCGTGGATTGCCTTGAAGATATGGAGATTATTTTCAAGGGTCTTGATTTGGAGCGCATCTTTTACAATTTTCCTTCCTACATCATGTCCAATGCATTCTGGTCCATGTACGTAGGGCTGGCCCGCCGGAGGGGAGTGCCGCAGGAGAGACTCATGGGTGCGACCATAAACTCCCCGTTCGAAAGTTTCATCTGCAGCGGCGGCGGTCTGTTTCATCCTCTCCATAGTCTGAGACTGGGGCTTGACCTGATGGAATATGCATCAAAAACAAGTCGGCGTTTCAGTGCCATAACCCTGAGCGCCAATAATATCCGGGAATCCGGTGCTTACAATTATCAGTCCGTGGCCTGGGCCGTTGCAGAAGGCATTGCCTATTCCCAGGGGATGATTTTGCGTGGGATGAATATCGATTCTTTTGCACCGATCTTTTCGTTTTACTGCAGTACGGAAAGGGATTTTTTTGAAGAAATCGCCAAATACAGGGCATTGCGCAAAGTCTGGGCGCAGGAGATAAAAAGACGGTTTTCACCTGAAAAACCGCGATCCATGGCGGCACGGATAACCTGTCGAACCGTTGGATCCATGCTGACGGCCCAGCAGCCCCTGATCAATATCTCCAGGACGACGATCCAGGCGTTGTCATCCCTTCTGGGAGGTGTTCAGTCCGTTACCATAACGCCTTACGATGAAGTGCTTTCCATACCGTCCAAAGAATCGATGACCATGTCATTAAGACAGCACGATATCCTGGGATATGAAACCAATGTCAGGGCGGTTACGGATCCTATGGGAGGTTCCTACTTCATGGAAAAGCTGACATCCCAGTATGAAGAGAAGATCAGAGAGGAAATGGATAAGATCGAAAAGCTCGGAGCTGATGAAGAATACGGACCTCCCATGCTCACCGGCTTTATAAAAGGCATTGAAACGGGCTATTTCAGAAATATCATCAATGAGGCCTCGTACGCCCGTCAACGAGCTATTAAAAAAGGAAGCCTGGTAATTGTCGGCGTCAATAAATCCGTAGAAACGGAAGACGCCCCGATTCATATAGAACCCGGAGATCCAAAGTCCAAGATGATCAAGATTGAACGACTTAAGAAATTCAAAAAAAGCCGTGATATGAAAGCGGTGGGAAAGGCATTGGCAAGACTATCGGATGCGGCGAGATCCGAAGAAAATGTAATGGAACCGATGATCGAAGCGTTCCTTTCCGGGGCCACCATACAGGAGGTTTATCGCGGGACCTTCCTGGAGGCATTTGGACATTGGAATAAATAAGAAAAGCGTTGAGACTCAAATCGTTTATGACATCTAAATCGAGGAGGAATACATGAAAAGATTATTTAGTTCCTGTAAGATCGGCAGCCTTGAATTGAAAAACCGGATCGTTATTCCTGCGATGCATCTGGGTTATACAAAGGAAGGATTTATCAATGATCAGATTATCCGGTTTTACGAAGACAGGGCCCGTGGCGGTACGGGTCTGATCATTGTGGGCGGCGCTTATATTCATCCCTTGGGGATGGGAGGAATCAATTTTCTTTCTATTGATGATGATAAATATGTACCCGGCATGAAGAAACTCGTCGATGCATTGAGGGATGCGGGGACAAAAACTTCCCTGCAATTATTCCATGCAGGCCGATACGCCTACAGCTTTCTGATTAACGATCAGCCTGTATCCGCATCAGAGGTCACATCACCTCAGAGCGGCGATACCCCCAGGGCTTTGACAATCGAGGAAATCCGGGAGATTGTCAGTCTCTTTACGGAAGGGGCGAGAAGGGCAAAGGAAGCCGGCTTTGATTCCGTGGAAATCAGTGGCGCAACAGGCTATCTCGTCAGCCAATTCCTGTCGCCGTTTACCAACAGGAGGACGGATGAATACGGCGGCAGCCTCGAGAAACGGGCAAGATTCGCCGTGGAGATCGTTCGAAGCATAAAAGAGAATCTCGGTGATGATTATCCCGTAATTTTCCGATTGACCTTTGATGACCTGGTTGAAGGTGGGAGCGGTCTGAAGGATGCCAAAAAGATTTCCAATATATTGGAAGAGGCCGGGATTGATGCTCTTGACATGCAGGTAGGCTGGCATGAGTCAAGGGTTCCCACCATTGCCATGTGTGTCCCCAGGGCGGCCTTTGCATATCTGTCAAGCGAGATCAAAAAAGAGATGAACATTCCGGTCATGGTTACCAACCGAATCAACGATGTCGTTCTTGCAGATGAACTGATTCAGGATGAAGTGGCCGACTTAATCGGCATGGGCAGGCCTTTAATCGCCGATCCCGACCTTCCCAATAAAGCCATGGAGGGAAGGTTTAGCGAAATCAGACCCTGTATCGCCTGCAACCAGGGATGCTTTGACAGCGTACTTGTCGGCGCACCGGTGACATGTCTTGTGAATCCGGCGGCAGGCAGGGAAGCCGAGTTTGATGCCGGTCCGGCAGACACCCCGAAAAAAGTGATGGTTATCGGTTCAGGACCTGGCGGTATGGAGGCTGCAAAAGTGATGTCCGGAAGGGGACATGACGTTGTTTTATATGAAAAAGAGAATCGAATCGGTGGAAAGCTTCACTTCTGCCATCTTCCCCCGGGCAGGAAAGAGTTCATCCCCTATCTTGAGCATTTGAAAGCGGAATTGAAACGACTGAACGTAAAGGTTGTCACAGGTGTAGAAGCAACAGAGGAAACGATACGTGAGAACGCCCCCGATGCCGTTATCCTGGCAACTGGCGCAACCCAGGTTCTTCCTCCGGACATTCCGGGGATCGATTTGCCGCACGTCCATTTTGCAGAGCAGATCCTTTCCCGAAAGGCGGATTTGGGGAGGAAAGTCGTTGTCATCGGAGGCGGGGCTGTGGGATGCGAAACAGCGCTGTTTGTGGCCAAACGTGGGGCCATGACGGCGGAAACCGCCCTTTTTCTCATCAATCATGGTGCCATCACGTCGGAGGATGCACTGGAATTTTCGAGATCCGGACGGTCCGTAACCATCATTGAGATGTTGGATCGAATCGGCACCGGATTCGGTCGTTCCTATAGATGGGTAATGATGCAAAACCTGCGTCAAAGCAATGTGACAATGATGGCAAACACAAAGTGCCTTGAAATCCATGAAAGCCGTATCATTGTCGACCATGACGGCGAGAGAAAATCCATTGATGCGGATACGGTGGTGATTGCCGCCGGATACAGGCCGGTTGACGAACTGTATGACCGACTGAAAGGGAAGGTGCCGGAGCTGTTTCTTATCGGTGATGGTAAAGAACCCAGAAAATGCATAGAAGCGGTATATGAAGGCGCCAGGATCGGAAGAGAAATATAGGAAAAAGGAGGAAAAAAATATGGATTTAGGAATAAAGGATCATGTTGCCATTGTGACCGGGGGTGGCGCGGGAATCGGCGCGCAGACTTGCCGGACCCTGGCAAAGGAAGGGGTACATTTGTCAGTGGTGGATATCAACCGGGAAAACGCCGAAAAGGTTGCCGAGGAAGTGAGGTCCTATGGCGTTAAAGCTATCGCCCAGGAGATTGATGTCAGCCAGTTGGAACAGACAGAGGAAATGGTTCAGAAAACCTTAAGTGAATTCGGAAAGCTCGACATTTTGAATAACGTCGCCGGCGTGGCCATACCCGGTTTCTTTCAGACATCCAAAAAGGAACATTGGGAGATGGAAATCAATGCCTGCCTTTACGGGGTTATGAATTGCTGTAAATCCGCCATAAATTCCATGATGGAGCAGAACAGCGGTAAAATCGTCAATGTGGCATCAGATGCGGGAAAGGCGGGCGAAAAAATAATGGTATCTTATTCCGCGGCCAAAGCGGGAATAATGGGCTTTACGCGATCTTTAGCCAAGGAGATGGGAAGGTACTGGATCAATGTTAATGCGGTTTGCCCGGGCACGACCAAGAATACGGGCATGACGGCACTGATGGACGATGCACTGGAACAAAAATGGGTGAAAAGCTATGCGTTGCGAAGGCTGGGAGATGTTCAGGACACGGCAAACATGATCGTATTTTTGTCCTCGAAAGCGGCAGACTGGGTGACGGGGCAATCCATCAGTGTAAACGGCGGATACTTTATGGGCTGAAAATCGGCCTGCAGACCAAGGCCCCTTGATAAAGGAGTGAAATGGCAATGAACGTCGCCGGCTTTTTAGATGATCATATTAAGAGGTTGGGTAAAGTTCCATCTCTTGTTTTTGAAGACATGGAATACACCAATGTATGGATTAAGGAAAGGGCCAATCGGCTGGCCAACGGGTTGAGAGAACTAGGGGTCAAAAGAGGTGATACGGTGGTGGTGAGTCTTCAAAATTCACCGGAGGTTATTGTTGCATTTCAAGCGATCTTCAGAATCGGAGCTGTAATTTCGCCCATTATGTTTAACATGAGTGCTGAAGAGACAAGATTTATACTTGAAGATTGCGAAGCGCATGCGTTTATTACCAGCAAAGACTTGCAGGAAAAGATTGATATGGCCGCCGGCATTCCCGGAATCAGAAAAATTTTGGTGGTGGGAGGAGAAGAGGAAACAAGCCGGATAGTTCCGTATGAAAAGTTGATAGACCGCCATTCCAGTGAATTTGAGCTGGAAAGAACAAATGCGGATGACACGGCATTATTGATTTATACCGCCGGCACAACGGGAAGACCAAAAGGTGTGATGTTAACTCACGGCAACCTGTTCCACCATGTAACGGGAACGTGTGAAATGTGGGATCGGACAAAACCGAGACGGCTTCTTTCCTGCCTTCCCCTGGCCCATATGTTCGGGGTTACGGCAATGCTGACCGACCATTTAAACGAGGTGCCCGATTCCATATTCGTTCTTATGAAGTGGTTTGACCCGGAGGAGATGTTCCGGCTCATTGAAAAATACAAAGTCAGCGGTATGGGAGGAGTTCCCACGATGTACTGGATTCTTTTAAATCACCCTTCCATAGACAAATACGATCTCAGTTCCTGGAATAGCTGTGCGGTCGGTGCGGCACCGGTTCCCGGGGAATTAATCGATAGATTTCAGGAAAAACTGAAAGTCGAAATGTTGGAAGCCTATGGTTTAAGTGAGGCTTGCAGCGCGGTTGCCAGTACGCGTTCGGAACAGATCCGGAAACCCGGTTCTGCCGGAACCGCAATCGGCCGGGCTGTTATCAAGATCTTCGATGAAGAGGACAATGAACTTCCTCCGAACGAACCGGGCGAGATCGTAATCAGCGGCCCCGTTGTTATGAAGGGATATCACAAAAGACCCGAACAGACTGCGGAAACGCTTCGGGGAGGGTGGCTTCACACCGGCGATATCGGATTCCTTGATGAAGACGGCTATCTGTTTATAACGGACAGAAAAAAAGACATGATCATCAAAGGCGGGGAGAATATTTACCCGAGTGAAATAGAAAACATCCTCGTGAAGCATCCTGGTGTGGCAGAAGCCGCGGTTATCGGGATACCGGATGAAAAATACGGCGAAGAGGTTGTCGCCTATGTGGTTAAACATCCAGACACGGAGTTGTCTGAAGACGACGTCATATCCCATTGCAAAAACAATTACTCAAAATTCAAATGCCCGAAGCAGGTAAAGTTCATAGACATTCTTCCAAAAAGTCTGGTTGGAAAAGTCCTGAAAAAAGAACTTCGAAAAATGATATAGAAACAGAATTGAATCTATTTGATGTCCATCCGGAAATGGCAGAGTTCGGTTCAGAGCGAGGCCCGAGCGCTTTTGAAACCGCAGGAATAGAGTGCTGTTTTGAGGATTTCAAAAGCGCGAAAACGCAGATCCGGGCCGAAAGATGCCGTTTCCGGATGGATACTGTTTAAGGGAGGTTGTGAATGCAGTACGAAAATATTTTAATGGATAAAAAAGATCATGTCTGTGTGGCGACCATCAACCGTCCGCCTGCAAATGCATGGAATCTGGCGACTCTGGAAGAGTTCGAACAGGTGCTGAATCAGGTTGAAGATGACAAAAATGTGCGGGTTGTCATCATTACCGGAGCCGGCGAAAAGGGTTTTTCCGCTGGATTTGATGTCAGTGATGCTGCCAATGCCGAAAAAACCGGTATTTTGGGCCAGGCTCTGTGGAGACGGGTGGATCGGTTTCCAAAACCGGTAATCGCCGCAATTAACGGATTTGCCCTTGGCGGGGGATGTGAGCTGGCAATGGCGTGCCATTTCAGGATAATGGCGGATCAGCCCAAGGCGGTGATCGGCCTTACCGAACTGAATCTTGGTATAATTCCCGGTTGGGGGGGGACCCAGTTGATGACCCGTTTGCTGGGAAAATCCAGGGCGCTGGATTTGATTCTGTTTAGTAAAAAAATTGATGCAAAAGAAGCACTGCGTATCGGTCTTGTTGACAAGGTATCCGAGCCTTCCGCGCTGATGAACGATGCCCTCGAGATGGCCGGCCGATTGGCTGAAAGACCCCCCATTGCCGTTGGCTGCATACTTAAGGCGATTGCTGCCGGAAGATATGAGGGAATTGACGAAGGAATGAAAGTTGAACGGGAAAGCGTTCAGCTTCTGAGCAGGACGCAGGATGCAAGGGAAGGCATCATGGCGTTTTTGGAGAAACGCCCCCCTGTTTTTAAAGGCGAATAATCCGCATCGCATCGTACAGGATGGAATGACAACATCCGTCCCTGTTCGGGGAAATGCCCGGTGACCGGTAATATCTGCAATGCCGGTATGGGCGCTTTCAACAGGGTCCATATGCTTACCGGACCCACGGTTATGGTGTCGGGGGGAAGAAAAATCATGGCGCAGTTAATTGCAGACCGGAGAGATATCGAGTTTGTTCTGTATGAGCAACTTGAGGCGGAAAGTCTTGTCAAGACGGACAAGTATAAAGACTTCAGCAAAAAAGTCTTTGATATGACCATTGATGAAGCAAGAAAATTTGCCATCAGGGAGATTCTTCCTTTAAACGAGGAAGGCGACAGGGTCGGTCTGTCGTTTGAAAACGGCGGTGTAAAAGTGCCCGGGTCTTTCCACCGGGCATACAGGCTGCTCAGGGAAGGGGAGTGGCTCGCCATGTCGGAAGATACGGAAGTCGGCGGTCAGGGGTTCCCCCGGCTGATCGGAACGGCTGCAAAGGAATATCTCGCAGGGGCGGATTTTTCATTTATCGTATTCGGGATGGCGGGCAGCGGCGTTGCAAGAATGATCAGAAATTTTGGCACGGAAAAACAAAAACGGCTTTTTGTGAAAAAATTGTATTCCGGGCAATGGGGAGGGACAATGGCGATTTCCGAACCCCATGCGGGAACAGATGTCGGGTCATTGACTGCGACGGCCGTAAAAAATTCGGACGGTACATATTCCATCACCGGAAATAAAATTTTTATTACCAATGGTGAACACAACCTGACCGAAAACATAATCCATTCGGTCATGGCCCGTGTTGAAGGCGCTCCAAAGGGTACAAGGGGGCTGTCCCTTTTTCTGGTTCCCAAAATCTGGGTGAATGATGATGGCAGCCTGGGGGAATCCAACGATGTCGTATGCACGGGCATCGAAGCTAAAATGGGGCTCCATGCGAGCCCTACCTGCGCCCTTGCGTTCGGCGGCAACGGTAAATGCCGCGGACTCATTTTAGGGGAAGAGAACAAAGGAATGAAAGCGATCTTTCAGATGATGAATTCTTCACGTGTGGGGATTGGTGCGCTGGGGCTTTTTAACGGTTCCTGTGCATATCTTTATGCCCTTAATTATGCAAGGGAGCGGATCCAGGGAAAAGATATTTCCGATTTTTTAGATCCGGATGCCGACTCGGTTCCCATTATCCGGCATCCGGATGTCAGGCGGATGTTATTGTGGATGAAATCCCATGTTGAAGGCATGCGCAGTTTTGTATACTTTTTAACGTCTCTGCTGGAAAAGACGGATCTCACGACGGATCAGGAAGAGAAAGACCATTATTCCGGGATGCTGGAGCTGCTTACCCCTGTGGTCAAATCCTATTGTTCGGATCGTGGGTTTGAATGTTCGGTATATGCCATGCAGGTATACGGTGCATACGGATACACCGCTGATTTCCCCATAGAGCGGCTCATGCGAAATTCAAAAGTTAATTCCATTTACGAGGGTACCAACGGAATCCAGGCCATGGATCTTGTGGGACGTAAGATCGGTATGAAAGGGGGCGCGGTTTTTAAAAGTTTTATTGAGGAGATCCAAAAGATTGTTGTCAAGGCAAAAGAAACAACCGGATTGTCGGTGCTTGCAGAAACGCTTGAAAGATTGCTGATTCGGCTTGATGAAGCGGCCTTGCATATGAGTAAAACCTTCATGTCGCCACATATGAAAACAGCCCTTTCCTTTGCCTCACCATTTCTTGAGGTGATAGGAGATACCGTGATGGCATGGATGCTGCTGTGGCGGGCCCTGATTGCCGTTTCCAAACTGCAAAAGATAGCAGGCGGGACCGAAGGTGAAAAGAGGCTTGAAGAGATCAGAGGGAACAGGGATGTCGCTTTTTATGAAGGGCAGGTTAAATCCGCACAATATTTTATCCAAACCATTCTTCCGACGACGCTTGGAAAAATAGACGCTATTGAAGGAAATTGTTCGGCAGTGGTGAATATAACGGAAGCATCGTTCGGCGGATGAATTGATGGATGTGTTTTTATTCGATATTCCATAAAACAGCAACAGACATCATTTTTTATGGGCCGGAGAATCAGATGATATCATTTGAACTGACGAAAGAGCAGGAACTGATCCAAAAAACAACCAGGGAATTTGCCGCCGCAGAATTGAAAAATATTGCCAGGGATTGTGACGAAGACAGCGAAATCCCCAAAAAAGTGTTGGACAGGGCATGGGAACTGGGATTGGCCAATTCGTCCGTTCCCGAAGAATACGGTGGAATCGGAATGGAACGGTCCGCACTGACAACGGCGCTGATTTGTGAAGAATTAGGGTACGGTTGTGCCTCAATTGCTTCGGCCGTTATGGCTCCGTCGGCATTTATCCAGCCGTTGATCGATTTTGGTACCAAAGATCAGAAAGCGAAATATTTACCCCTTTATACAGGTGAAAGGTTCGAAGCGGCTGCCATGGCGCTGCACGAACCCCAATTTACATTTGATCCGACCGATATGAAGACAACAGCGGTAAGAAAAGGCAATGAATGGGTTATCAACGGCATTAAGAGACTGGTTCCGTTCGGTGATACCGCCGGTCATTTCCTGGTTGTCGCCCGGACAGGGAACAGGGGCCTTTCCGGTATCGATGCTTTTATTTTAAACCGTGATGCCAGGGGATTAACAATTGATAGTGAAACGGAGAAAACCATGGGATTAAAGCCCCTGCCGTTTTCCCGACTTTTCCTTGACAATGTTGTTGTTCCAAAAGACATGAGACTGGGGGGAGATAAAGGAATTAATGGGAGGTTCCTGATGAATTCGGTTCGTATCGCCAATAGCGCTGTCTGCATAGGACTGTCCAAGGCAGTGAGGGATTACGCCATTCCCTATGCAAAGGAACGGATCGCATTTGGCGAGCCCATCGCCAAAAAGCAGGCCATTGCCTTTATGCTGGCGGATATGCATACAGAGACCGAATGCATGCGATGGATGGTATGGAAGGCGGCCAGTCAGTTTGACCAGGGTGTTGACGCCACCAGAGCCACAACACTGGCGTGTCATTATGTAAACAAAAACACCGTTAAGATTGCGGACAACGGAGTGCAAGTGTTCGGCGGACACGGGTACATAAGGGAACTGCCGCTGGAAATGTGGCTGAGAAACGCCAGAACGCTGACTGTTATTGAAGGAGTAAGTGCGGCCTGATACATTTAAACCGTTCGCGGTTCGGGTTTTAAAGGAGCGATAAAATGGTCGATTTTTCTCTAAATGAGATGGAAAAGGATATTCTGAGGGAACTTCGTAGACAAGGCGAAGTGCAAAGGAAATATGCCCGTTATTACGACGACCATGAAAATGAGTTGGCCCCTGCTGAATTTCCGGAAGCGGCAGAGTTTGATCACATCCGGCAAATGGATGCCAATCGTGGAGAAAACGGCTGTACGCCCACGGTCTTCCTGCTGCTGAAAACCATCATGGAATATCGGGGGGATTTTTTAAAACTGCGTCTTTTGCCATATGCACTGGGCAATGCCACACTGGCATCGGTGGGTACGGAAGAACAGAAAAAAAAGTGGGGCCATATGCTTTTGGCCATGGCCAACACCGAACCGGGGTGCGGTTCAGATTCCAAAGCAATCGAAACAACAGCCGTTTTGGATGGTGATGAATGGGTGCTCAACGGTGAAAAAATATTTGTATCACACGGTGTTCGCGGCGATGGTGTCGTTGTCTGGGCGACGCTGGACAAATCCGTTGGAAGGGGGGCCATAAAGGCGTTTCTTGTTCCCAAGGATGCGCCGGGTTTTATTCTGGCGAAAGAGGAAAAGAAGATGGGCAACCGTTACAGCGATACGGCCGCCATTGTTTTAAAGGATTGTCGCATACCCCGGGAGAATTTGCTGGGCAGGGATGAGACGATAAAAATCAGAGGCGGCGGCGGGTTCAAAGGCCTGATGAAAACATTCAACCTGACGAGACCGTTGGTATCTGCCAGGGGAATCGGCCATGTCCTGGCCTGTCATGAGTTCGTGACGGAAGAGATGAAAAAAGAAGGAATCGAAGTCGATTGGGAAGTCAGGCAGCACCGGCGTAATGCTGTACAGGAAAAACTGATTGAACTGGAAGCCGATCTTGAGGCTGCGACTTTGGCAACCCTGCGAGCCGGCTGGCTGGCCGATAAAGGTTTATACAACAACCTGGAAGCCAGTGTTTGCAAGTCAAAAGCGGGCGATATATCGAGAAAAGGGTCTCAGCTTGCTTTGGAAATCCTGGGTGCATCCGGCATCACCCATGACCATCTGGTTGAAAAATGGTTTAGAGACACGCGGGTCACGGACATCTACGAAGGGACGGGCGAAATTCAACGCCTGGTGATCGCAAGGACCATCCTCAATTATTCTTCTCAGGAACTGAAATAGACTTGCTCTATTCTGATTTTCACGGCGGTGTTTATGCAGCCGGATATTTTTTCATTTGTTCCACGCAATAGGCAAGGACATATTCGAACTGCTTGAAACATACGTGTTTATAAACCTCATTCCGAATGTACTTGTCCACTTCTTCCTTTTTACTGAAATCACAGTTGGTCAGAGACCGGCAATCCGTGGTGCCGAATTCCTTGATGAACCCGGTAAACAGCGTATTTACCGTTTCAATGGCTTTGGTCCGTTTTTCATCCTCCACGTCCGGAGCCGTGGTTTCGCCATCCCCGAAAAGAAAACCCAAAAAGGCTGTACCGCCGAATAAAATACCGCATATGGTCTTGCCGGAATTGATGGCCCCCGAATATCCTGCGGCTGCCCATTGATAGGGTATGGCATCAAATCCTTTAACCTCCCGCAGTACCTGCAGCGTGGCTTCCGCTCATGTGTAGCCCCGCATCATCATCGATATGCCTTTTTCCCACTTTTTTTTGAGCTGATGTTTTTCCATGGAGATCTCCTTCGCACGGGTCGATTGGGCAACCCGATTGTTGAATATGACAGAAATAAAAAACCGTGTCAATAAAGAGGTCTTTTCGTGACCTGGCCGGAGACTGCCATGCTGCCTGTTCATGGTCATGAACAGGAGCGGATTCGAATACCGGGGAAACAAACAGTTCTAAAGAAAAATGATAAATTGCCGATATAGGTAGTACCGGAAAATAGACAGAAACATAAGGGTTGAAAATGGATAACATCAGCATCAATGTGGACAAGCTGATAGAAATCGTCAATCAGGGAGGATCGGCGAGAACCGGTGTGGACGTGTATAATGATAAAGGTGTTTTGCTGCTTGAAAAAAATGTTCCGATCAATAACGTGATCCCGTTGCTGACCATAAAAGAGCAGGGTGTTTCCCGGATTTCCATTCAGAAAAATTCAGGCGGCATATGGGATCAAACCGGCAAATCCCTTGAATTAAACCCATCCGTCGATTTTTCCGAACCACACCGGTCACCGGTTAAATCCATAAATCTAGAGAAAAAAGTAAAAGAAATAAACGAACAACGACAAGAAGCCGCCATAAAATATGAAAATGCAAAAAGAAACATCAAAAAAGTCATATTCGACATAAAAAGGTCGGGAGGTGAATTCGAGGTCCAGGCAGTTGAGGATACGGTCAACGACATCCTGACATTTTTAACCGACAGTCAGACGGCATTTTCTCATCTGTCAAAAGAAATTTTTTCCTATGACGATTATCTGTATAATCATTCGGTAAACACCTGTACCATCGGAACGGCGGTCCTGATCCATTTTAACAAAAAGTTCAGCGAGATTATGAATGACTATCTGTCCACCATCACCCTGGAAACATCCGACTCAAAGGAAAACAAAAGGACGGAATTTTTTGTTCACCATTCCCGGGAGGAACTGCATGATATTGCCCTTGGTTATTTTTTACATGATATCGGCAAGGTTTTGATACCCGATAACGTGCTGAATAAAAACGGGCGGCTTACTGAAGAGGAGTTTGAACTGGTGAAAAAACACTCCTATGAAAAAGGGGCCCAAATCCTTGAAAAAAATAAATTGGCCAATCCCTTTGTCAAAAATACGGTAAGATACCATCACAGCATTTTATATCAGAACGAAAAGGGGTGTTATCCGAATTTTAAAAACCCGATCCAACTCCCGTCCTATGTCAAAATCTGCAAGTTGGCCGATATTTACGATGCCATGACATCCAAACGATGCTATAAAGAAGCCATTAACCCGGTGAGCGTCGTCACCCGGTTGTTCAGGCAATATGCCAACAAGGATCGCATGCTCCAGTTTATTTTGCGTTCCTTTGTCAAGATTGTGGGTATTTATCCTCCCGGCAGCATCCTCTACATGACAAACGGCCAAATGGTTTTTGTATTGGACAGCGAGGGGCCCATCATATTGCCGTTTACGGACACCCGGGAAAATCCTTTGAAGACAAAGCCGGATCTCATTGATTTAGGTTCGGATGAGGCAAAGAAGATGGATTACGGGATCGACCGCGAAAGACCCCCTAAGTCGCCTGTGGAAGTATTCGACATGTTGCCCGCATATCTCAGTGCCTATGTCAGTGACACGTGACGTCAGGCTATACATTACACTTTTCCGGATATTCATTATCCGGAGCCCTTTCCGCGCATCAGCACCCTTTTTTTCAAGAAACAGAGAATGGTCTGGCACCGGATTTGCTGCAATAATTATTTACAGATAAGAAAGGGTGAATAAAAAATGCAGGTCCGAATGACGCTTAATGATTATTTTGAAAAAGCGGTTCAAAATAGCGGCCGGATGCACCGGAGGTGCTTTCAGGAACCGGCCCAACCATTGGGGAAAAATCGATTTCATAGAATACTGAAAGGTATGACCGCCGGTCCGGAACCCGGTCATCAGAAACCCGGGGGCCTGACGTTGACCGATTATCGTGCGAATCCCGTACCTGTCAAGTATGATATAAGTCTGGTCAAAAAACAACAGGTTCAAGAGGTCATAGGGGCCAGGACGGCCACTGCTGTCGATGACAAGGGTTTGATTCACAACCAGTCGTCCCCTGTTATTTCGGTATCTAATGATATTGCGCAAAATACAAACCATGCCATAGAATCCGGCCATACGGAAAAGCCGGTGATGTTTCCCTGCAAGAAAAGCGAGCGTCAATTTATTGACGATTGCGTTAAATCAGCGGCATCAAAATTCGGGTTGCCGGAAAAACTGATTCATCTTGTAATCCAGGCGGAATCAGGATACCGTCCCCATGTGGTTTCCGGTGCCGGCGCACAGGGCCTGATGCAATTGATGCCGGAAACCGCAAAAGATCTCGGGGTTTCCGACCCGTTTGATATCAGGCAAAATATCGAAGGCGGGGTTCGATATCTTGGAAAAATGATGGACCGGTTCGAAGGAGATGTGAGGCTGGCATTGGCTGCATACAACGCAGGACCTGGAAATGTTGAGAAATATCAGGGAATCCCGCCGTTTAAAGAAACCCGTCAATATGTGCAGAAGATAATGAAAAAATTTGAAGAAACCGTCTGAACCCCATTTATTGTTTTTCATTCCGCCTGTTTTCGTGTTATCTAATGTCCATCCATAAATGGCGCCTGTTTGCCCGGACCTGTGTTCCCGCTCTTTTGAAATCCTCGGCGTTATACCGTTTTGCGCCTGCGATTCCAAAGGAGCTGCAGCCTCGGCCGGTCTGAGGTCCCCCTTGTTGATCTCCAGCGGGGAACCAGAGTCTACTTTCTGGACGGGAATTATTTAAAAATAATGGGTTAATCCCGTAGCCGCGTTTGTGCCTGCGGTTCAGACAGTATGGTGATGATGTTGTTCGGAAACCAACGCAATTTCGGTTCAGTAAAATGAATTCATCAGATTATAAGAGAATCGGCATCGCTTCCGCCATCATGATGTTATCGGTGTTTTTAAGCCGGGTGGTGGGATTGTTCAGAGAAATGGTCATCGCTTATATGGGAGGCGCCCATGGGCAGGTGGATGCTTACCAGATTGCCTTTATTATTCCTGAAATTCTAAACCATATTCTTGCCAGCGGTTTTTTATCTGTCACGTTTATTCCCATTTTCTCGAAATATCTCATCCGCGGGGAAGAAGAAACAGGATGGGATGTTTTTTTTATGGTGTTAAATACATTCGGCAGTATTCTGCTTCTGCTTTGCGGTGTGGCCATGATCATCGCTCCCGGGCTTATCACCATACTGGCCTCGGGGCTGAAAGATCCCGTATTAAAGGAAAGTGCTGTTCGGATGACGCGTATTATCATTCCCGCCCAGTTTTTCTTTTTTGCAGGCGGGTTGTTTGCGGCCGTACAATTTGCAAAAGAAAAATTTGTAATCCCCGCGCTGGCCCCGCTTATATACAATGTGGGTATAATCCTCGGCGGTATTCTGTTGAGTCGTCAAATGGGAATGGAAGGGTTTGCGTGGGGTGCCCTGGCCGGTGCCGGCACGGGAAATTTTATCCTGCAATATTGGGGAGCAAAAAAAGCAGGTTTAAGATATCGTTTTAAGTTCGGGTTGTTACACCCGGACGTAAAGAAATATGTTCTGTTGACCCTTCCCCTGATGCTGGGCCTTACGATGACATTCTCGACAGAATTGTTTTTCAAGTTTTTCGGATCCTTTTTGCCCAGAGGGGGAATTGCCGGATTGAATTACGGCCTTCGTGTCATGTTTATTTTGGTGGGGTTGTTCGGGCAGGCGGTGGGTGTGGCATCTTTTCCGGTTATGGCGCAACTTGCGGTCAAGAACAAGATTTATGATATGAACCGGATTTTGAACCAGACCCTCCGTATCCTGTCCCTTGTAATACCGCTTTCCGTCCTTCTCATGGTGCTCAGGAAGGAAGTCGTATTTCTGTTGTTCCAAAGGGGAAAATTTGATGCGTCGGCCACTGAACTGACCTCCGGAATATTAAGTTATGTATTGATCGGCGCTTTTGCGTTTTCAATCCAAACCATTGTCGTCCGCGGATTTTACGCCATGCAGAACACGATGTTGCCCGCTGTTTACCAGACGGTCGCCGTGTTGATCAGTATCCCCATATATTTGCTTGGAATGCAGATTATGGGGGTGTACGGTGTTGCCCTTGCCGTTTCTTTGTCAGCGTCTCTTCAAACCCTGCTGTTGTTTTATATCTGGAGCAAAAAAAGTAATAATCAGGGGGCCGGGGATGTTTACCGGTTTGTCTTGAAAATTATCTGTTTGAGTATCCCCATCGGTATTTTTTTCGAATGGGCAAGAAACGAAATGCTGTCGTGGTTCAATCTTGAAACGGTTGCTGGAAACATGATGATTTCGATAATGATAGGAGGAACCTTTCTGGGTGTTTTTTTTATTTTGGGGAATATTTTTCGCATATCCGAGATCCGTTTTTTATATCATCGTATTTTAACGGTGGTTCTGAAAAGAACCGGATGCCCGGCCGATCCCGGGGAAAAATAAAGATTTAAAGACTTCTGGCCAGGTTCAGATGATTCTTTATGATGGATATCTGATAATGCGGATGAATGAGTTCATGTTGTTTTTCAATAAACGGCATCCAGACGAGAAGAAAACTTTTCGGATTTATGGTGATGTTGCTTAATTTCGGGAAAAATATTTTTTTCGGTTTAATAAAATTGGCCAGGGTTAACTTGATGCTGGCCAAGGCATCTTTTAACGGAAGATTCGGGGAAAACAGTTTATGGTCCGGCAGACCGAAGATTACTTTTTCATAAGGCTGGGCGATGGTTATGTTTGTCGCAAGACGCAAAAATTTTTGAGGCCGGACCTTAAATGCCATAACCCAGAAGCGAAATATTTTTTGATCCCATCCGGCCTGGACAACCTTCGGCAGATTGGCCACATGGATCAGGTCTTCGTATGTTTTCAGCTGGATTCCCTCGATATCGGCCCTGATGCGCCAGAACGGAAGATAAACAACACCGTCTTTTTTTGTAGGTGTATATGCGACGTTAAGCTGTTTAAATCCGTTTTTTCCCGGTCGCCAGGCTGATTTGCAATTCCGGCATATCATGACCACCGCATCCTTTTCCCCTTCAAGACTCCAGCCGCAATGGGGACAAAGAGTCGGTAAGAAGTGGATATTCCAGTCCGGGGTGCTGCCGTCAAAATGTTTTTCGTTAAAGTTTTCCGTCAGTTCCTGCGGCAGGGGTTCGTTGATGACGGCATCCGTCAGTTTTTTATGACCGTAAAACGGGGAGTAAATAAGACTTAACGTTTCTCCGATGATATCCTGGTAATAAACAGGTTCGGGCAAATCGGTGCTGAACCGGCTTTCGAAAAGCGTTATGACATGCTTGACGGAAAGAGATGGTTTTAAAAACCGTGCTTTGTTCCGTGCGGACAGAAAAGTCAATTTAAGGGCCTGGCTTCTCAGGCCGACGGATGACGGGAAGCATTCCGAGGCGATGGCCTGGTGACTGACATCCATGTACCGATTTTGAATCCCGTCTTCAACACATGAAAACATCATCCCCTTAAAACGCCAGTAGGGGAAATAAAAGATATCTTCGGTTGCCGGCGCTTTACTGGGCAGGAGGTAACGGAATACGTCCTTTGGAATTAAATAAGATGTGACCCGGCAATATTCACAGGTAAACAGCCGGTCGGTTTCTTCGAGTATAGCGGGAGCGCCGCATTGGGGACACTGATGTTCAATAAGATAATTAATGTTTCTCTCCGCACTGGCTGCAGTAAATGGATTCGGTCAGATTCTCATGGCCGCAGTGCGCACATTTCCATTCCATGGGTTTATCTTCAGCCGGGTGACCGCATCTTGAACAGAATTTTGCACTGGGTGTTAAATTTTTTCCGCAACGGGTGCATCGCTTGAAAACCAGTTGCTGGTGGCCGCAAAAAGGACAAAATTTTGCATCCGATGAAATTTCTTTCAGGCAGTCCGGACAGGTGTGAGCCGTGTTTTTAAACCCGGTTTCTTGCGGTTTTCCCTGTCCTGAAAAATACTGTGCGAACATGGCCGGGAGCATCAATCCGAGGCCGGCACCCATTCCCATTCCCGCACCGTCTCCCGTGTCGTTTCCCTGGGCCGCCTTTTCCATGGCCATGGCGGCCTTCATCTGCATCAGCTTATTCATATCCTGGAAAACGCCCATTCGACTGCGATCGTCGATGGCCTGCTGGACTTCGGGGGGCGGGGTAATGGCGTTAACGTAAAGATGCGTCAACCCCAAGCCGAAATGGCTGAAATCGTTCTGGAGGCGGCTGACCAGATCATCTGACAGTTCAGTGTATTTCTGAGGGAGATTCAGAATCGAATCAATATGTTCTCCCATGTAATCGTTAAAACGTGACACAATGACGCGATTCAGATATTCTTCCACCTCACCGGTGTTAAAAAAACCCTGGGTTCCCACCATGCGGTTAATGAACAATACGGGCTGAATAACCTGCAGATTAAAAACGCCGAAAGCCCTCAGGCGAATCAACCCCAGCTCGGAATCCTTAAATGCCACGGGATCCCGAGTCCCCCATTTGAGGTTCGTAAATATTTTCATGTTGACAAAATATACTTCCGCCCGAAGGGGACTTGTCAATCCCCAGGGAATGCTGATGAGTTTTGTCAGAATCGGGATGTTGGCCGTTTTAAGGGTGTGACGGCCGGCTCCGAAAGCCTCGATGGCTTTTCCCTGGTAGAAAAAAACCGCAGCCTGATTTTCCCGGACCGTCAGTTGGGCGCCGTATTTAATTTCTCCGGATCCTTCTTCCGGAATTCGATGAACAAGTTCTTTTCCCGATTCGTCAAACCATTCAAGGACTTCTAAAAATACCAGGTTGTTGGTTGTCATCTGCTTTTCCTCTTAATCAATCTGGTCCGGATTCATTTCTTTTTTGGCATATTCCATGTAGACACCTGTCTGAATAAAAAGATCATATATATCCGGGTCAATATGTCGGTCATTTTTCATGAATCCCATAATCTTGATGGCTTGGGACAGTTGCATGGGCTTTTTATAAGGGCGGTCCTTTGCTGTCAATGCTTCGAATACGTCGGCAATGGCCAGAATCCGTGTTTGCAGGGGAAGGTCTTTTTCGGTAAGCTTCCTCGGGTATCCCGTACCGTCCAGCCTTTCATGATGGCCGCCGGCAAATTCCGGGACGTTGGCAAGCCGTCGCGGAAACGGCAACTGCTTTAATATTTTAAGGGTCATGGTGGCGTGGTTTTCGATTATTTTTCGTTCATCATCGGCCAGGGTTCCTTTTCGGATGGATAAATTTTCCAGTTCGTCTTCCGTAAGATACGGTTGGGTTCTTTCAAGCAATGTACAGGTTTTTTGGCTGATGACGTTAAGCGCTTCAATGTTTTCATCGCTCATATATTCGCCTGGATGATTGCAGGTTTGAACAAGTTTGATATCCTCCCGCAGATTCCTGATTTCTTCCTGGTATTCCTTTTCCAATCTGGCCAGTTCTTCTTTGTTTTTGTTATCCGAATTTTCAAGAAGGCGCAGCTTTTTTTCCAGGTATTTGTTTTCGATTGTTTTTTCAATGAGGCTGAAACGGGTTTCGATTAACTCCGTACGATCAAAAATGGTTTCCAGCTTTGATGACTTGTCCACGATATATTCGGGGGTGGTAATTTTTCCCACATCATGCATCCACGCGGCCATCCGAAGCTCCTCCATTTCATCGTCGGTAAAGCAAACATCCTTAAACCGCCCCTCTTCGGCCTCGTTAATTTTTTCGGCGATCATCATGGTCAGATCCACGACCCGGTTGATATGACCACCGGTATAAGGAGATTTTTCATCAATGGCCGTGGCAATGCTTTTAATAAATGCATAAAATAAATTTTTCAGATCTTCAATCAATTGCGTGTTGGTCAATGCAACGGCAGCCTGGGACGCCAATGCCGCGATGAGGTCCGCATATTCGGTTGAAAAGGCAATGACTTCCTGTGTTTCCGGGTCCTGGGCATTCAACAACTGCAATACGCCGATGATTTCATTTTCATGATTTTTCAGGGGGATGACCAGCATGGATTTGGATCGATACCCGGTGGACCTGTCGTATTCCCTGGGCCCCCTGAAGTCAAACCCCTCAGCTTCGTAAACATCCGGTATATTGACCGTTTCGCCGGTTAGTGCGACATAGGACGAAACATTGGAGTAATTGGGATTGCCGTTGACATAAAGTGGAACATGGGGGTAGGTCATGTCAACGCCGCTGGTTCCCCCCATTCGGGTATTCATTGAATCGTTTTGTAAAATTTCAAAACGGAGGTGTTTCTGCTGGTTGTCCAGGATATACAATGTTCCGCCGTCTGCATTGGAAAGCTCTCTGGCTTCATCGACAATCAGCTCCAGCAACCTGCTGATATCTTTTTCAACGGATAATGCAAGCCCTATTTCCGCCAGTTTTTTAATATGTTTAATCTGGTCCTCGGCATACAGCCGTACTTCGGTAATCACTGATTTTAACAACTGATTCAGCCGTTTGTCCTGGGAAAGCTGATCGATATCAAGATTGTCCGATGTCATGTTCTTCTTGGCATTGTCTTTTTCCGCTGATGAAACCATTATACTCCTCCTGTAATGAGGAAAACGAACATATTACGGTGGCAGCATCGTGATAAAAAACCGTCTCAAAAGGTTTTTACTGCTCAACAGATGTCAACCCCTGGGAGATGGCGAACTTAACGAGATTGGGGAGATCACGGATACGAAGTTTGTCCATTACTCTGCTGCGATAGGTTTCCACCGTTTTTGGTGAAAGGCCGAGATATCGGGCTATTTCGACACTGGACTTTCCATCAACAACCATCTGAAGTGTTTCAAGCTCACGAATACTTAATAAATCCAGAGTCGGTTGCTGATATTTTTCCCGGCGCTGATCAACATAGTCATCAATAATTTTTCCGGATACCTGCCGGCTCAGGTAACGGTTTCCGGAGTAAACCTGTCGAACGGCCTGCATGATTTCCTGCCCTGCGGATTCTTTTAACAGGTATCCTTGTGCCCCGGCTCTTAATGCACGATAAATATGCTCCGCATCTGCATGCATGGACAATATGATCACCCGGGTGCATTTGCATGTGGCGGTAATCCGTGAAGCAGCATCAATGCCGTTTAATTTGGGCATGGATATATCCATTAAAACGATATCCGGTCGCTTGGCTTTTACTTCCTTTATGGCTTGAGCACCATCGGTTGCCGAGCCGACAACCTCTATATCGCTCTGGCTTTGCAGAAGGGAAATGAGGCCGTCACGAACCACGGCATGGTCATCTGCTACAAAAACGGTGATTGCCATAACATTATCTCCACATCTTTATCAGGTTGGTAATTTATGGCCTAACTATGAACATTTAAGTTTTTTCCAGATAGGCGCGCCGTAAATGAGACAGCACCGACATCGTTCGTATGTGGCTGTATTTTAAACCATAATTTATAAAGATATCCTTAATTTAAAAATTAATCAATACAAAAATACAAAATCGCCATTTTGAAAGACCCGCTTAAATTCCGAATATGATAAAAAAATCGGGAAAGAAAAGACGCTATGGGGATTCATGCTTTTTACGGAAAAAATTATCCAAAAGACATAGAATAAGGAATGGGGCGGTGACCAAAAATTCAAGAATAAAACCGAGTGGAACGAGCAACAACAACATGTATTTATCAATGATAATCACTTTTAGTTTTTTCAAGATTTTTATGGCGGTTGTTTTCATATAAATACCTATCTGTCAGGATTATGTGTAAGAAAATCCTATCATATCAGAATGGAAGAAACAACAGGCGATGCATTTTTTTAAAGGATTGGTCACCTTAATCTCCATTCTCTGTTCGCAGTGAACGTGTTGAATCCGGGTTTCGAAATGAATAGAAATGTTAAAAAGTAAAGATTTACGGCGGGGTTCCGCGGTTATTCGGATAATTAAGGTTGCCTATAGAGATCAACTTTGATAGATAAAATAGTTCGTTATGACGTATGATGATCAGGTGCTTGTAAAATTCGAAACAACAGGAATAAATATGGGCGACTTTCGGTATTCGAATCCTGCATGCCTGCAGGATTTGGGCTGGCGCCTCAACCTGCGTACCCAGTAAAAAAGGCAATCATCAGAGTGATTGCCCCGGTAAATGTCAATATGGTACGCCCGGCAGGATTCGAACCTGCGGCCTACGGATTAGAAGTCCGTTGCTCTATCCAGCTGAGCTACGGGCGCTTTTGGTTATGTCGGACGGGATAGATAACATATGTCTTACCTGTTGTCCATATCAAAAATCGGATTTGAGGGCTATAAAAAATACCGGTGCATGAAAAAAGTATGAACAAGCAAAAAGCATCAAAATCGGAAGATATAACAAATGATAAGAAACGGGTAAATCCCAACAAGGCGGCAACCGCCACTCCGGAGAAGGTATCCTCGGACAAGGCGCTTGTTAAATACGATCCCCTTCAACGGTATCTTTCTGAAATCAGTAAATACCCGCTTCTCAGCCGGGAGGAAGAACGAGAGCTCGGGAGAAGGATCCAGGAATTCGGAGACAATGAAGCGGCCTATAAGATGGTTACGTCCAACCTGCGCTTAGTCGTTAAAATAGCCCTGGAATTTCAGAGAATCTGGATGCAAAATTTATTAGACCTGATCCAGGAGGGAAATATCGGGCTTATGCATGCCGTAAAAAAATTCGACCCCTATAAAAACGTAAAATTTTCTTATTACTCATCTTTTTGGATTAAGGCGTATATCCTGAAATTCATAATGGATAACTGGCGTCTCGTAAAAATAGGGACGACCCAGGGACAAAGAAAGTTGTTTTTCCGGCTGAAAAAGGAAAAACAGAAACTTATAGACCAGGGATTTGATCCCAAACCCAAATTGCTGTCGCAAAAACTGGGCGTTTCCGAACAGGAGGTCATCAATATGGATCAACGTCTAGATGGATGGGATGTTTCCCTTGATGCCCCGTTGAAAGAAGATTCAGATTCCGGAAGAATCGATTTTGTACAGGCCCGGGAAGAATCCGTGGAAGATTATATGGCACGAAAGGAGATCGAAACCCTATTAACCGATAAAATAGCTGAATTTAAAAAGAATATGAACGACAGGGAATTGGAGATATTTGAGCAGCGTATTTTTTCCGATTCCCCGGCAACGCTTCAGGAAATTGGGAATAAATATGGGATTTCAAGGGAACGGGTCCGCCAGATTGAAAAAAACATCATAAAAAAAATGAGAGAATATATTAAACAGGAAATTCCGGATTTTAATTCATATGTTGATGGAAATGAATAATTTGTTTGTTATAAAAAACAGCAGCAGCTTCTTTTTATCGGCAGTCGCTGCAATCGTGTTTCTGATGACGGGATGCGCGGTAACAACTCCCGGTACGGATTTGCAACAGTCTCCAGAACCTTCCCCAACGGTTCAATCGAGTGAAAATTCACTGTATTATTATACTGAATCTCAATTACAGATGAATAAAGGTCATCTTGACAGCGCACTGGCCTTCATGCAACTGGCGATTGCGCATGATCCTGATTCGATGTTTTTGCAAAGAGAGCTGGCGCAACTTTACTGGCAGCGAAAGGAATCCGATGCGGCCAATGCCGTTATGGAGGGATTGGTTTCAAAGGACCCCGATAACGTGGACAACCTGATTATTTATGCCCGGATTAAGCATTCACTTAACCAGTTGAGCGAAGCAAAGTCCGCCTATGAAAAAATAATTGCCGCGGATCCCACGCAGAAAAATATTTATTTGCTCCTGGGGGAGCTGTACGTTGATGAAGGAAGTCTGGATTTCGCACTGCAGATTTACAAGGGCCTTGTGAAACAGTTTCCTGATTTTGCTGTTGGATATTATCTCATGGGACGGGTCTTTTATTTAAAAGGAGATCCGGTTGCGGCTGAAAAAAATTTCAGAAAAGTCCTGGATATGGATCCAGGCTTTGACGAGGCCCGCTATGATTTGATCAGTTTGTACAAAAAAGCGTCCCAAACCCGGTACGTAACGGTTCAACCGGGTGATACCTTCGAGAGCATATGCCGTAAGATATACGATGACTATGATGAGAAAACCAAGCAGGCCGTAATGGCATATAATCCCGGTTTGAAAGACGCAGACAAGATACGGGCGGGGCAGAAAATACGGTTTCCGGAATCGACTTCAAAACCTGAAATCCGGCAACGTCGTCCATATGATAAGAAAATCATTGAATTATACCAGGAAATTCTGGAACGGAATCCGGATGATATCCGTGCGGCAATGGAGCTGGGGCTGTACTATCATGAACAGGGCAAGACGGCGGATGCTGAAAAGCTGTTCAAGGCTCTTGGGGAAAGGAGCCGAAATGACAAGCACGTCATCCGGTATGTTCTTGAATTATACGTGGACAAAAAACAGTATGATTCGGCCCTGACCGTATTAAGACATATGTTGAAAGGCTCGCCCGGCAGCTCAGACATCAACTATATCATCGGATTGGCCTGTGACGGAAAAAAGGATCGTGAATCGGCGATCCGGCATTTTAAACAGATTAATCCGGGATCGACATTTTTTAAAAATGCAGTGTTGCATACGGTATTTCTCTATCAGGAAGCCGAAAAAACAGCAGATGCCATTGGATATTTAGAAAACGTTATCAGCAGACAACCCCGGGAACCGGAATTTTACCTGTATCTCGGTACGCTCTACGAGGAAAGCCGGTCATTTGAAAAAGCAGAAGCGGTTTTAAAACACGGAATTTCAATCGCACCGGATAACGGCAAACTTTATTTCCGCATAGGGGTTGTATATGACAAATGGGGAAAAAAGGAGGATTCCATCCGTATGATGAAAGAGGTGATCCGTCTTGACCCCGAAGATGCCAATGCTCTCAATTACCTGGGATACACGTATGCGGAAATGGGGAAAAATCTCGATGAAGCCGAGGAACTGATCAAAAAGGCATTACGGTTAAAACCGGACGATGGATATATCATGGATAGCCTGGGATGGGTGTACTATAAGAAAGGAATACATGATAAAGCATTGGAGATTCTTAAAAAAGCAGCGAGTATCGTTCCGGATGATCCGATTATCCTGGAGCATCTGGGCGATGCCTATCTGAAAAACAATGATCAGCAAAAAGCGCTTGAAAATTATCAAAAGTCCATGACGAACGCCGATGACAATAAAGAACGACTTGGCAATAAAATCAGGGAATTGAAAAATTCAGGATATTAATGGAAATGAAACCGGCCGGCTTGTTCGTCCTTTTGGGCTTGATATTTTTCCTAACCGGCTGCGGCAATATCCCCACAAAAATCGATAAAGATCCATTCGGATTGAAATCCGGGGACATCTCTGCATCGGAGCATGAAGAAATCAGACGGATTATCCTGTTGTTGGAAAAGAAAAATGCCGGTTTGAAGACGGTCAAGGGTATCGGTAAGATCAAGATATACAACGACAAAAAGTTCATTTACAGTCGTTTGGCCTGGATAGAAGATGCTTCACGGAAAATTCGGATGGAGTTTCTCGGCATTGACGGCCGTCCGGTGATGAGCATGGCCGTTGACGAAAAGCGGTTTTATGCATATTCCCACCCGGATAGACGGTTCTATACACGAAAACGATCTGATAACAGCCTGGAGCCGGCGCTTTCAATTGAACTGTCGTACGATACTGTTGCGGCTTTCCTCATGGGGCAGATCCCGCTGCCTGAGTATTATTTTGCAAGATTCGGTGAAGATACAGCCGGGGATGGATATATTCTGTCGTTGTGGGTAAAAGGTTCGGGTGATGTGGAAAGGATATTTTTTAACCGGGATAAAACCCGTGTCTCCAGGGTGGAATATTATCGGGGCGATGGGGAACTGGTCTATCGGGTCATGTTCAATGGGTATAGACAGGTTCAGTCTTATGGTTTTTTTTCCACGATCGCCATAACTGACGGCAAAAACGCCGGTTTGGAAATGGCTATCGAACAATTCTGGGTGAATGTGCCTGTTGATCCTTCCGTATTCGAGCTGTCGGACAGAGCGGAGTAGGGGCCACACAGGCAGTTCTTTTTTCCCGTCTTGCCATAAAAGAAGGTCGAATGAAGCCTGCTCGGTTTATCGCAATTGAAGGACGCCTCAGAAACTGTAAAAATGTCCTGACCTTGGGGGCCAAGCCGAATTTTTTCGACTATACCCTGCCGGAACGGGAAATGATTCGAAAAGCCGAAAAAATTTATTATCCCACGGCGTTTTATGCGGACCTGTTTGATACCGTTGGGAAAAAAATATTCCCGTCCTGCCACACTTATAAATATGTTCAGGATAAAGTAAAACAAACCGCCCTGTTCAATCTGTTGGATATACCCCATCCCCGCACCAGGATTTTTTACGGCAAACGGAAGATAGACAAGATCACCGATTTTTTCACGTTTCCGTTTATCGGTAAGATCCCAAGGGGATCGGCACTGGGCAGAGGGGTTTTTCTGATCAATGATGCCGAAACCCTGCGGCGATATTGTGAATCCTCCACCCACGTTGCCTATATACAGGAGTATCTGCCCATTAAGCGGGATTTGCGGGTTGTTGTCATCGGATATAAAGCGGTTCTGGCATATTGGCGGGTGGCGCCGCCGCTTGAGTTCAGAACCAATATCTCCATGGGGGGACGGGTGGATTTCAACACCGTTCCCGAGTCAGCTGTTGAACTTGCCGTTGATACGGCTCGGAAATGCAAATGGGATGATGTGGGAATAGATATTATATACCATGAAAACAGGTTTTATGTCATAGAAGGCAATATGAAATACGGTAAAGCCGGTTTTACGGAGGCGGGAATAGATTATTATAAGATGATGGAAGAAAAAATTGAAAATGGCGAAATTTAAAGAAATGCAACGGAATGTCAATCTGAATAATATTAAAAAGCGGCTGGACCACTGGGAAACCAAAAGATTGTCCCCATTTGCCACCCTGAGCAGCAGTGGTATCCGCCGCCATTTTGACGAAAACATCGAATACGGTTATCGTCAGACATTTTCACTGGACGTGGACAGAATTCTTCACTCCCTTGCCTACACCCGATATATCGACAAAACCCAGGTGTTTTATCTGATTGATAATGACCATATCACCCACCGCGTTCTTCATGTGCAACTGCTGTCCAAAATCGCGCGAACCATCGGACGCTTCCTGGGTTTAAACGAGGATCTCACAGAAGCGATTTCATTGGGACATGATATCGGCCATCCGCCTTTTGGACATGAAGGGGAGAAAATCCTGTCTGATATCTGCCGGTCACACGGCATTGGGTCTTTTATCCACGGCGTCCAGAGCATCCAGTTCCTGGATAAGGTGGAAAGAGACGGGAAAGGCTGGAATCTTTGCCTCCAAACCCTGGACGGAATTCTCTGCCATGACGGTGAAATCCATAACCAGGTGTTGCAGCCCAGGGTCGACAAAACGTTTGCGGAATTCGACCGAGAAGTGGCGTACAAAATAGACGATCCCGATTATGCCCTGATGCCCATGACGCTGGAAGGGTGTGTCGTCCGCATGGCCGACACCATCAGTTACATCGGACGGGACTTGGAGGATGCCATCCGCCTGAATCTGTTGAACAGATCTGATTTGCCCAAAGACGTTGTTGAAATTCTGGGAGACACCAATGGCACCATTGTCTACAACCTTGTGACGGATGTTATTGAAAACAGTCGCGACAAGGGATATACGGCCTTCAGCAATGAAGTTTCCGAGGCCTTGAAACAGCTTAAAAAGTTCAACCTTGAGAGGATTTATCTGAATCCGAAAATCAAACAGCACCTGGGGAATATCGAGACATTGTATCGGTTGCTTTTTGACCGGTACCTGGAGGATATTCAACGTCATCGGGAAAGTTCGGTCATCTACAGCGGATTTTTGAAGGACAAGTCGGATAACTACCTTGAAAATCATGAACATGCTGAAATTGTCAGGGACTTTATCGCCGGTATGACGGACAGCTATTTCCTGAAGCAATGCCCGGAAAACTTAAGGCCCGGACCCATTCGGTTCTGAGGGTAAAAAGTAAACGAAAACCGACAGGTTAAAGGCTGGTGGGGCATGACGATTCATAAATCACGCGATGTATATCGATGCCGGATAAATAAAGAGAAGTTCAAACCGTTTCGGGTTGTGGTGAAGGAAACAGACCTTTTTATTCATGCCAAAAAGGATTTCACTCCGGTGGCCGTTGAATCGGTGCTGAAATACCGTGGATACATCGAGTCCTATATTCGGCAATATCCTGATTTCGTCAAAACGCTTTTGCCCTGGGTTCCACCCGGGCCATGCCATGATGTCATCGGAGAGATGGTTCAGGCATCGGAAAAAGCCGGGGTGGGCCCCATGGCCGCCGTTGCCGGTGTTATCGCGGAATATGTGGGGCGGGACCTGGTGCGATATACGGATGAGATTATCGTTGAGAACGGCGGGGATGTCTTTATCCATACCCGTGACCCGGTTACCGTGGGTGTTTATGCGGGAAATTCGCCGTTAAGCCTGAAAGTCGGCATCCGGGTACCCCCCCATGCAGGACCGACATCATTATGTACTTCCGCCGGAACATTCGGGCATTCCCTGAGCATGGGGAAAGCAGATGCGGTTTGTGTTAAGTCCGGATCATGCGCCCTTTCGGATGCAGTAGCCACGGCAACGGGAAATCGGGTAAGGCGGAAATCGGATATTCACCATGCCATTGCATTCGGGAAAAAAATTGAAGGTGTTGCGGGTCTGTTGGTGATTGTTGAAGATGCCATGGGGGTTTGGGGAGACATGGAGTTGGTTCCCCTGAAAGGAAAAAAACCTTGAGTTTTTTCAGACAAACATATAGTTGAATAAGGTTAAGCAGCGCTTTTATAGGCGGCATGCCAGAATACTTTTCCAAGGGAGCAAACTGACCCCGGAATCTTTTTTTAATTCAGGAAATTGTGACAATGAAAACCATGTGGGCGCCTTGGCGGATAGAATACATTTTAGGTGAAAAGGAAGAAGGATGTGTTTTTTGTAATGCAATGGCTGAAAAAGACGGCCTTACCCTGTTTAAGGGGGCCGGGGTCATGGTGATAATGAACAAATTTCCATATATAAACGGCCACTTATTGGTAGCACCGGTTCGGCATGTCTCGACATTGGATGCATTGACGGAACATGAGATGGGCCGGTTGTTATGGACGGTTAACGCATCGATCAATATTTTAAAGACGGCGATGAAACCGGATGGATTTAATGTCGGGCTTAACCTGGGAAAAGTCGCAGGGGCCGGGATTGAAGAGCACCTTCATTTTCATATCGTGCCGAGATGGTATGGAGATACAAATGCATTGACGGTTTTCGGTGATGTAAGGGTTATCCCCGAACATTTAAAAGCCACATATGACAATTTAAAGCCCCATTTTGAGAATTTAAAAGATAATACCAAACTTCACGGGAGAAATTAAATGAATAAAGCGAAAGGAATTTTCTGGCTGATTGTTTTGGGGTTCATCTTTTTGCTGATTTTTCAGAACCAGGATTTTTTCTTGAAAGAAGAGTCGCTCAGCTTAAACCTCTTTTTTGATAATTATAAAACACCTGAATTACCCGGCGCTGTATATTTTATTGCGTTTTTTGTTTTCGGGCTTCTCATTGCCTATTTTTTCAGCCTTTACGCAAAGTTTAAATACAATCAGGTTATAAAGGATTTGAACAACAAGCTGAAAGGCCATGTTGACACCATTGCCAAGATGGGCGAAGAACTGGCGGCGTTAAAGGCGGTTGTGGAAGAAAGGAAAGTTTTAGATTCGGGACCGGTCGAAACGGAACAAGGGGCCGAGGAGAAGCCCGCCGGGGAATCGGAGCCGACACCCGGCGGAGAATAAATTCGATCTGTTATAAGATTTTGCCGACGTGATGTGAAAATTAATTGATGCTCATTCCCTTCAGGTCGATACCCAATGTCGGTATTGAATCCGCTGAGATGACAGCGACATCCCATTTTGTATCGTATCGGAGGGTTCGGCGGAAAATTCGGCTGAAAGAAAAATAAAATCAAGAAAGATCCTATCACATTCCATCGACAAACGTTTTATGAATGCAAAAATCACACCCATGTTAAAGCAGTACCTTTCCATTAAAAGGGACTACGATGATGCGATTTTGTTTTATCGAATGGGTGATTTTTATGAGATGTTTTTTGAAGATGCCCAGACCGCGGCAAAGATTCTGGAAATTACCTTAACATCGAGAAACAAGAACGATGCCGTACCGGTTCCCATGTGCGGCGTTCCTTACCGGTCGGCAAAGGGGTATATCGGACGCCTTATCGAAAACGGATACAAGGTTGCGATTTGTGATCAGGTGGAAGACCCGGCATCGGCAAAGGGACTTGTAAAAAGAAAAGTCGTTAGGGTCATTACGCCTGGAATGGTTGTTGACGATGAATTTTTGGACGAGAGATCAAATAATTTCGCCCTTTCATTAAACACGAGAAACGACATCGCGGGAATTGCATATCTGGACATATCAACGGGAATTTTTCGCCTGACAGAATCAAAAGACACGGGTGCAATCATCGACGAAATTCATCGTATTAATCCGAGGGAAATTTTACTGCCGGAAACGGCAAAATCAGATCCTTTTTTTTTATCCGTGGTCAAGGCGTTTTCAGAAAAGTACATTGGATATTTAGGTGAGAGTGCATTTGAATATCGCAAAAGTCGCGAACGGTTGACCAACCACTTTAAAACCCATTCCCTGGAAGGATTCGGGTGCGAAGACCTCAAGGCCGGTGTGGGGGCCGCGGGAGCCCTGATCCGGTACGTGGGCGAAACACAGAAACAAAAGCTTTTACATATTTCCAAGATAGAAACCTATCGGCTTGACCAGTTTTTATCAATCGATGACAACAGTTGTAAGAATCTGGAGTTGATCCGGAACCTGCGATCAGGGTCCATGCAGGGGACCCTTTTAAGCATTATCGATCATACCCTGACCGCCATGGGAGGAAGACGGTTAAAAAACTGGCTGCGATATCCCTTAATCCATCGGCAGAGCATCGAAAACAGACTGAATGCCGTTGAAGAGGCCGTGTCGGACATTCAGACGACGAAAAAAATCAGGGAATGCTTTAAATCCGTTTATGATCTTCAGCGTATAGGCAGCAAAATTTCCATGGGGCATTGCACTGCGCGGGACCTTCTTGCGCTGAAACAGTCTTTAAACATGCTGCCCCGGATACGGACATTGCTTCAGACTTTCTCCTCGGAGCTGTTCCAATGGGAGGTGGATCTGGGCCCGCTGCAGGAATTGGCCGATGTCATTGAACGGTCGATTCGCGAGGATGCCCCGCCCGTGCTTAACGAAGGCGGCATCATCAAACCCGGGTTTAACGATGAACTTGACGAATTGATCAACATCAGTCGGAATGCAAAAGGCTGGTTGGCCAAGCTTGAAGCGGATCAAAAAGAGGCCACCGGTATCAATTCACTGAAAGTCAGGTACAATAAGGTTTTCGGCTATTATATCGAGATTCCGAAAAGTCAGGTAAAATCAGCCCCGGCCGACTGGATCAGGAAACAGACCCTGGTGAATGCGGAGCGCTATATCACGGAGGAATTAAAAGATTTTGAGACAAAAGCACTCAGCGCCGAGGAAAAAAGGGCTTCCCTGGAATACGACATCTTCAACCGGATTCGCGGTCAGGTGATTTCCGAAAATGAGCGGATACAGAGAATCTCGGATTTTTTGGCGGATGTGGACTGCCTGCTGGGCCTTGCGGATGTGGCAGACCAGAACGACTATCATCGGCCGGAGATTCGCGAAGACGGTGTTATCGTAATTGAAGACGGACGTCATCCTGTTGTCGAAAAAATGATGGAAGGCGAGCGTTTTGTGCCAAATTCCATCTGTTTGGATAATGAGGAAAATCAGATTGTCATTATCACCGGCCCGAATATGGCCGGAAAATCAACGATATTAAGACAGGTCGCCCTGACCGTCATACTGGCCCAGATGGGGTCCTTTGTTCCGGCGGCAAAGTCCGGGATCAGCCTGACCGACAGAATTTTTACGCGGGTGGGCGCCCTGGACAACCTTTCCGGTGGTCAGAGCACATTTATGGTGGAAATGGAGGAAACCGCAAATATTTTAAACAATGCAACGCAAAGCAGCCTGGTGATTATGGATGAAATTGGCAGGGGTACCAGTACGTTCGACGGATTGAGTATTGCCTGGGCAGTTGTTGAATATTTGCATGATTTGGGAGAAAAAGGCGTAAAAACACTTTTTGCCACCCATTACCACAGATTGATCGACCTTGCCCGGACAAAAAAACGGGTGAAAAATTATCATGTGGCGGTCAAGGAATGGAATGATGAAATTATATTTTTACGGAAACTGACGGAAGGGGGAACAAGCCGAAGTTACGGCATTCAAGTGGCCCGGTTGGCGGGAATTCCGGAAAAAGTGATCGCGCGCGCAAAAAAAATTTTATTTTCCATCGAAGATGAAGACAATCGATTAAATGATGATGACGTCGCATCCGATACCGAATCGGTTTCAGGTACCAAAAAACAACATGTCCAGTTGTCGTTGTTTAAAAAGCCGGAGAGGCTCATTCTGGAGACCCTGAAAGGACTCGATGTTTCAATGATGACGCCCATGGATGCAATGAACTGTCTGTATGATCTGGTGAAAAAAGCTCAGAAACAATAATTGATAAACCCGGCAACAACATCACAGCGATTATGCGATACTTCTCAAAAATTAAAATCCTTATTCTGTTTTTTCATTTCCCGATAATATTTTCTTTTGCGGCCATACCAAAAGATGTTTGGGCCCAATCCCCGAAAAGCAGGTATTTTTCCGCGGAGAAGTGTTATAAAAATCTTCGCAACAATCCGTCCGTGCAAGACAACCGGAAAAGATGGCTGGCCTGCATCGATCAATTCCAGGACGTTTATCGCCAGGATCCGGATGGGCCGTGGGCGGCGGCAGGGCTGTATATGTCCGGAAAATTGTATTGGGAACTCTATAAACGGCTATCTTTCGAACCGGATAAAGCCGAGGCCGTGGATATCTTTGAACGCATCATCAAACGTTATCCAAAAAGCCGATACCGGAAAAAAGCCAGGGACAGCATTGCATTAATCGACAAATTCGTTTCCGGGAAGAGGGCACAAAAGGGAAAAACCGTCTCTTCGAACAAAGACCCGAAAGAGGCCTATGTAGCGGGGGAAAATTGTTACCGGAGGTTAAAAGCAAATCCAAAAAAACAAAAATACAGGGAAAGCTGGACAACCTGTATTGAGCAGTTCGACAAGGTTTATGACATTGATCCCCAAGGACCATGGGCGGCGGCCGGGTTGTATATGAAAGGCGTTTTGTATGAAGAACTTTACAAGCACTCTTTTAATTCCCGTGATTTAAAAACGGCATCGGAGATTTATCAAAAAATTGCAGAAAACTATCCCTGGAGCCGTTACCGGGAAAAGGCGATTAAAAGACGGACGCAAATTTGTAAAACAGGCATCCGATGCGATGAGACAGATAACCATAAGACGGTGATGACACCCCCGGCGGATCCGATTTCCCAAGTGATTGACAACGCGTCGTCGGATGTTATCGGGAAAAATATGGAAGAGGGGAAAAGCGGGCAAAAAACAACGGTTTCCGGTATCAGATACTGGTCCAACCCGAGTTATACCCGGGTTGTCATCGATGCGGACCATTCAACGCCGTACAAAGGGCATTTGCTGAAAAAGGATCCTTCGCTGAAAAAACCGCCAAGGTTATACGTTGATTTGAGCAACAGCATATTGAGCCGTGATATAAAAAAAACGATCCCGATTGATGACAACCTGTTAAGCGGGGTTCGGGCAGGCCAATACAAAAAAGATACGGTGCGTGTCGTCATCGATATCAAGTCTTTTCAATCCTATAAAATATTTCCGTTGCGGGAGCCGTTTCGGATCGTCATTGACGTATGGGGAGATACGCCTGAAAGGGTGGCAAAATCATCGCAAGGGTCGGATTTGCCGGGGAGCGATAAAATACCCGTCGGCGCCTTGGCCAGGCAACTGGCCTTGGGGGTCAGCCGGGTTGTCATCGACCCCGGACATGGGGGGAAGGATCCCGGTGCAGTGGGATTTTTAAAAAATGTGTATGAGAAGGACATAACGCTTCGTATCGCAAAGAAGCTGGCAAAAATGATCAGACAGAAGGTGAACTGTGAAGTCATCCTGACCCGAAACGACGATCGCTATCTTACCCTGGAAGAGCGGACAGCCCTGGCCAATACCAAAAACGCCGACCTTTTCATCTCCATTCATGCCAATGCCCACCGGAACCGGGATGTATACGGTATCGAGACCTTCTACCTGAATTTGGCCACGGATGATGAGTCGATCCGCGTGGCAGCAAGGGAAAATGCAACTTCCACGAAAAACATCAGTGATTTGCATTCCATCCTGTCCGACCTCATGCAAAATGCAAAAATAAATGAATCGAGTCGCCTGGCCGCCTTTGTGCAGGAATCCATTTGCCGTGATATGAAGAAAAAGTATCGCTATATTAAAAACAACGGCGTGAAGCAGGCGCCGTTTTATGTTCTGTTAGGCGCTCAGATGCCCGCCATACTGATTGAAACGTCGTTTATCAGTAATCCCAGGGAATGCAGGAGGTTAATAGACCAGAAATATCAGGATCGATTATGCAGTGCCATTGTTAAAGGTGTGCAGGCGTATATAAAGGAAACAAACCCGAATAAAATATCGAATATCAATCAAAAAAATGGAACAAGCGGTTGACGGTGGGGACATTTAAATGGTAAATGCCCAACGAGCTGGAAAACACCGCTCTCAACCCGGCAAGTTCCGACACAAGAGAAGTCTTTCAACGTATTGTTGCACAGTAATACTATCAAAGGAGCCAGAAAATGAGTTACGAAAATATTGTATTTTCAGTAAAAGATGGAATCGGTGAAATAACCTTTAACCGGCCAAAGGCATTGAATGCCATTAATTCGGCCCTGCTCGACGAATTTTCCCATGCATTGGATAACGTGGCGGCAGATGAAACAATTAAAGTTCTTATCCTCACCGGAGCAGGGGAAAAGGCCTTTGTGGCGGGTGCCGATATCACCGAACTGGCTACCTTTGATTCGCTTAAGAGCAGGGTTTTTGCTGAAAAGGGGCAATCCATCATTAATAAACTTCAAGACCTGCCTATTCCCGTGATTACCGCGGCAAACGGCTTTGCCCTGGGCGGCGGAAGCGAAATCGCCCTGGCCAGCGATTTTATTTATGCCGCTTCAAATGCAAAATTCGGGTTTCCAGAAATTAACCTGGGTCTTATTCCCGGTTTTGGGGGTACCCAGCGAACGCCCCGGCTGGTAGGTATGAACATGGCCAAGGAGATGATTTTTACCGGGAAGATGATTTCTGCAGAGGAAGCCCTGCGGATCGGCATGGTAAACAGGATATGCCCTCCGGATTCACTGATGGAGGAGGTATATAAAACAGCCCGATTAATCGCTTCAAAGGGCCGGGTGTCACTTCGTGCGGCGAAAAAGGCGATCAATACCGGTACAAATGTCGATTTGGCTGCCGGGTGTGAAATCGAAATAAATGAATTTGCCCTGTGTTTTTCCAGTGAGGATGCAAAAGAAGGGACTTCGGCATTTTTGGAAAAACGAAAGGCCGAATTCAAGGGGGGGTTGAAATAAGCCGTATTCCGGTATAAACGGAAAGGCTGTGTACAATATTTTGGCTTTGGTTTGCATTGCCTTCTACGCCGGTTCAAAGAAAAAGAGGAGGAATTCAATATGATTCTCGACATCGGTTTTGAGACCATGCCAAGGGAAGATCTGGAGATTATACAACTTAGAAGACTCCAGGCAACAGTGGAAAGGGCATATTACAATGTCCCGTTCTATCGGAAAAATTTTGATAAACATGAAATAAAACCTCAGGATATAAAATCCCTCGGAGATTTGAAGCGGCTTCCGTTTACGACAAAGCTGGATTTGCGGGATAATTACCCGTTCGGCATGTTTGCCGTACCCATGGATAATATCGTGCGCATTCATGCTTCATCCGGAACCACCGGCAAACCCACGGTCGTCGGATATACGGCAAGAGATATTAAAACGTGGGCTGAATTGATGGCCCGCTCCCTATCCGCCGGGGGCGCCAATCGCGGGGACATCATTCATAATGCATACGGGTATGGATTGTTTACGGGCGGCCTGGGAGTGCATTACGGTGCTGAAAAGCTGGGCGCATCGGTTATTCCCGTATCCGGTGGAAATACGAAACGTCAAATTACCCTGATGAAAGATTTCGGCCCTACCATATTGACTTCCACTCCTTCGTACGCTTTGCACCTGGCTGAGGTGGCGGAAGAACTCGGCATTTCCTTTAGGGATTTGAAATTCAAATTCGGTATTTTCGGGGCTGAGCCATGGTCTGAAAACATGCGGGAAGAACTGGAAGAGAAACTGGGATTGGTTGCCGTTGATATCTACGGATTGAGTGAGGTTATGGGGCCCGGCGTATCCATGGAATGCCATGAGGTCAAAAAAGGACTCCATGTTTTTGAAGATCATTTCATTCCGGAAATCGTCGATCCACGGACTGGAGAAGTACTTCCCCCTGGTGAAACCGGGGAACTTGTGTTCACATCCATTACAAAGGAAGCTTTTCCGGTTATACGGTACAGAACCCGCGATATCACGTCTCTTAATCCGGAACCCTGCCCCTGCGGCCGGACGCATATTCGAATGAAAAAGGTCAGCGGCAGATCGGACGACATGATCATCATTCGCGGGGTCAATGTATTCCCGTCCCAGATTGAAAGCGTACTGATGGAGACTGAAGGTGTCGAGCCGCACTACCAGCTTGTTGTGGACCGGGAGGATAATCTGGATGTATTGACCGTTTTGGTTGAGGTGGGGGATCGCCTGTTTTCCGACGAGGTGAAAATTCTTCAGGACCAGGAAAGAAAGATTTCAAAGAACATCAAGGATTATCTCGGCGTCTCGGCCAGGGTTAAACTTGTGGAACCCAAAACGATCGCCCGAAGTGAAGGAAAGGCGGTAAGGGTTATTGACAACCGGAAGCTTTAGGATTCGGAATGAACATGGAAAAAAACGAAATGCCGTTCCGGCTGCCGTATGCTCTCTCGTTTCAGTCGAAACGGGGTTCAAGCTTTCACTTAACACAAGGAGGGTATCATGAGAGTTGAACAGATTTCAATTTTTCTGGAAAACAAAGCGGGGCGCCTCGCGGAAGTAACGGCTATTCTCAGTGAGGCGGGCGTTAATATCAGGGCGCTTTCCGTTGCCGATACTTCTGATTTCGGTGTTCTTCGCCTCATCGTCGATAACAATGCAAAGGCTGAAAGAGCTCTTAAAGACAACGGCTTCAGCGTTGGAAAAACAAATGTTGTGGCTGTCGAGGTTGAAGACAAACCCGGCGGACTTAATAAAATACTGGAGATTCTAACCAAGGCGCACATTAACGTCGAATATATGTATTCCATGGTCACCCAAAGAAACGGAAATGCAGTAATGGTTTTCCGGTTTGATAATACAGAGGAAGCCATTAAGCTTCTGACCGAAAAGGGGTTAACGGTGATTAATGGAATCAAGGTGCATGAGATGTAAAAAGATGAGTTTCCCATTACCCATTAACAGATGTAACAAGAGGAAAGACAGGAGGATGAAATGAAATTCAAGAAACTCGTGACAATTGTTTCAGTCTGCTTGGCGGGATTTGCATGGGTGGCAGGCCCGGCGATTGCGGAAAAGGAAGCCTATAAAGTGGGGGCCGTGTTATCGGTAACCGGAAGAGCTTCTTTTTTGGGTGATCCTGAAAAAAAGACGGCTGAAATGCTGGCCGAAGAAATCAACAAGGCCGGCGGCATCAACGGCCATCCATTGGAACTGATCGTGTATGATGATGAAGGTGATGCCACCAAGTGCAATCTTGCCGTTAAAAAATTGATCAACAAGGACAACGTATGCGCCATCATCGGGCCATCCATCAGCGGTTTGTCCTTTGCCGTTATTCCTGTTGCAGAGGAAAATGAAATTCCTCTTGTATCGTGTGCGGCCAGTTATAAGATCGTACACAACGACAAAACAAAAAAACCGTATAAATGGGTTTTCAAAACACCCCAATCCGACAGCATGGCTGTGGAAGCCATTTATACCCACATGAAGAAAAAAGGTATTAATAAAATCGCCATTCTCACCGGAACCACCGGTTATGGAGCAAGCGGGCGGGAAGAATTGTTGCGCCTGGCGCCGGAATTCGGAATGGAGGTTGTCGCAGATGAAAAATACGGGCCCAAGGATACCGATATGACCGTTCAGCTTACCAAGATAAAAGGGAAAATGCCCCAGGCCATCGTCAACTGGTCCATCGGCCCCACCCAGGTTACCGTTCTTCGAAACTGGAGGGACCTCGGCATGACGAGTATCAGTTTTTATCAGAGCCACGGATTCGGCAGTCGGGAAAACATCAAGCTGGCGGCCGGCGCAGCCGAAGGCGTGTTTTGTCCTCTGGGTGCCTGCAACATTGCTGAAGTACTGCCCGAAGACCATCCTCAGAAATCCGTGACCATGACTTATCTGAACAATTACAAGGCCAAATATAACGAACCGTTAAGTTCCTTCGGCGGCCATGCATGGGATGCGCTGAAGCTTGTAACGAATGCCTTGGCAAAAGTGGGGTGCGACAAAGCAGCCATTCGGGATCATATTGAAAATACCAAGGGATTTGTTGGACAGCACGGTGTGTTTAATTTCAGCCCGGACGACCATAACGGGTTGACCACGAAGGCGTCTTTCAGCATGGTGGTTGTGAAGGACGGCGACTGGGCACTTACGGATTGATGGATTTCCCCGTGAATTTACAGTGCTTGATATCCTGCTGAAGATATGATTTCAGCCAAGGGACTTGTCCGTATTTTATCAAAAATACGTCTCATTGTATCAATAAGCCGTGAGGGTGGTGGATTACACCGCCCTCGCTGTTTAATTTAATCTATCAGTATCATGGAACAGATCACTTTCACAGGCCAATTATTTCAGTATTTAATTACCGGAATCACCATCGGCAGCATTTATGCCATGGTCGCCATTGGCTTTAATATTATTTACGATGTCACTGAAATCATAAATTTCGCCCAGGGAGAGTTCGTCATGCTGGGCGGATTGACAATGGTCGGATTCCATATCACATTGCAGTTACCTATAATTATCGCCTTCATTGCGACGATTTTTATCGTTACCCTGGTGGGCATTCTCGTGGATCGTCTGGCCATTCGCACCATCCGACAGCCTGCGGTGCTGACCCTGATTATCACCACACTGGCGGCTTCATTTATAATCAGGGGACTGGCAATGTATTTGTGGGGAAAAGATCCCTACGATCTGCCGGCGTTTTCAGGCCGGAATCCCATTCAGTTTTTTGGCGCTGTGATTCAACCCCAGTACCTTTGGGTCGTCGGCTTTCTGGTAATTGTCGTCATCGGATTAAGCCTTTTTTTTGATCGATCCATTACCGGCAAAGCCATGAGGGCCTGTTCGGATAATTCCAGTGCGGCAAGGCTGGTCGGCATTAACGTGAACAGAATGATTCTATTGTCATTTGCCTTATCCGCCGCCATCGGCGGCATCGCCGGCATCATCATGACACCGATCTCTCTAATGGAGTATGACCGGGGCGCCATGCTGGCGGTTAAGGGCTTTGGCGCCGTTATTCTGGGCGGTCTGGGCAGTTTCCCCGGCGCCATTATCGGCGGACTGATATTGGGTATTATCGAATCCTTCGGTGCGGGATTGGTGTCATCGGGTTACAAGGATGCCTTCGCCCTGATAGTCCTTCTTTGCGTATTGTTTTTCAGGCCCAGCGGAATACTGGGGAAAATCGAAATAAGTAAAATCAAAAGGTTTTAACGATGTTGCGAGTCGGAAAATATCCCATTTTTGCCTTTGCGACGGTTATTGCCCTGTTTCCCTGGATCGCCGATTATATTCCCGCTATTGATCATTACCCTGATATAATGGTCTTTGGCGGTATTTACTGCATTATTACCATCGGCCTGAGCCTGCTCATGGGATATGCGGGCCAGATATCCCTGGGGCACGCAGCTTTTTTCGGGATAGGTGCCTATATATCGGCCATCCTCACCACCCGATTCGGGCTTAACCCGTGGATTTGCATGGTGATCGGGTGCGTGTTGACATCCATCATCGCTTTTATCGTGGGTGCTCCCTCGCTCAAACTCAAGGGACATTACCTGGCAATGGCGACTTTGGCATTCGGGATTATCGTGTTCATCATTTTTAACGAGGAGGCGCAATGGACGGGAGGACCGGACGGCATGACGGGTATTCCCGGGGTATCGATTTTCGGATTTTCGTTAAACACGGTGACACGTTATTATTATTTTGTCTGGGCGGCGGTCTTGATCATATTTTTCTTTACCGCGAATATCATTGAATCGGATACGGGAAGGGCGTTAAGGGCGATTCACAGCAGTGAGGCCGCGTCGATGGCGATGGGGGTGAATGTTCCGGGATACAAAATCGTCGTTTTTGCATACAGTGCGGCGCTTGCCTCCCTTGCGGGGAGCATGTATGCCCACTATCTGAATTTTATCAATCCGTCGTCATTTGACATATTTTTCGGTATAAAACTGGTGATCATGATTTCGCTGGGCGGGATGAACTATATCTGGGGCGCTGTTATCGGTGCGTTGATCATTACGTTTCTAAGTTATGAATGGCTTCATTATTTTGAAGATCTGGAGATTCTGGTATATGGTGCCGTCCTTTTGATCACCACCATTTTTTTGCCCCAGGGACTGGCCGGTATTCCGGATATCATTAAAAACAGGCGTAAAGGATCTCCGTAGGATGGGGAAAGGAAAAAAGGATTATATTCTACATCTTGATGGTTTGGTCATGGCTTTTGGCGGCCTCATGGCATTGGATAAACCGGATTTTAAAGTCAAACGAGGGACCATCACGGCCGTTATCGGACCCAACGGTGCCGGAAAGACGACCTTGTTTAATGTCATTACCGGGTTTCTCAAACCCAGCGAAGGGACTATCTTATTCAATGATAAGCCTATATCCCATCTCAGGTCCCACGATATTGCGAGGTTGGGCATATTGAGGACTTTTCAGACGGTGGAAATATTCGACAAGATGACGGTGCTTGAAAATATCATGATGGGATTTCATGCAAAAACAAGGTCCCCGTTTTTATTGAGCGGGTTTAAAACACCATGGTCAAAAAGGAAAGAAGAAAAATATATGGCCCGGGCAAA